>JAJHRB010000002.1 GCA_020833025.1 Thermoproteaceae archaeon
CTCCACGCCGTGAACGCACACTCCCTCTACGAGACTCTTAGGCAATACGGCAGACTCGACGGGGAGCGTCTAAAGGCGGCCGCGCCTCACTGTTCCCTCGACTCCGGTATCACGACCGCAACTCGACCGCCTCGCGCCGCTCGTCGAGAAAACTTCGCGGACGCATAGTCGCCCACTATGACTTTGATCTCTCAAGTGCCTCGGCGTCGACAAAGGCAGTGGCGGCGTGAAGGGTCTCCGCGCCTGCCTCCCCGAGGCATTTGATTAGGGGTCCGCAGAGGCGGAGCCCGAGCTCCGCGCTGACCATTTACGCTCTCTGGCGCGGCTTATAGCGCATTGGAGCAGTCGGGGAGCGGGCCCGGGAGTAAGGCTTAAAAAGGCAGCGGCCGGGAGTAAACGGCCGCCCGGGCACGACCCGGCCATGGATGCGGGGCTCTGGAGCCGGCGGCGGGGAGACCCCGTGGCCCGGGTTCGAATCCCGGCCGGGCTACCAGTCTCCTTCCCTTCATGCGGCTACACCACCGCGCCGTGCCCCCGGCCCCCAGCAGCGCCTCCTGCAAGTCTCCCTGCCTCAGGCGCGCCCGGCCTCCCCGGCGCCTGCAGGGACCCCCGTGTGCCCTTCGCGGCGCGAGCGGGAGCGCGCCGCGCTCACATTGCTGTCCTGTACCGCCGCGGGCGTACCACAACGAGGCCTGCCCTCATTGCCCTAATGTAGCCCCGGGGCGTCCACGACGCGAGCAGCGCGAGCGCCACCAGAATTAAGGCGGCGGGGGCTGCCCACTGCATGTAGAGCGCGAGGGCAAGCGCGCCTGCGAGCGAAGCGCCGAGACCCCACTTCGCTGCCTTGGCCCTCCTGTACTCCCTCAGCGCTTCCCTCGGGTCAGCTGGCGGCTCGCTGAGGAAGCGCATTAAGAGCCTCGCTGTCTCGCGGAATCCGGCGCAGAGCGCCTCTGCGGGATCCGTCGAGCGCCTCGGCCTCACCCTGCTGCAGAGCTCCGGCAGCTCGCTTGCCAGTCGGCTCATCTCCCGCTCTGCTCTGTCGTGGACTCTGGGGTTTCTCGCGTCCAGAGACCAGTCTTGCAGGTAGTGCACGGCCCTGCCGAGCGCCCTCCCGGCGTTGTACAAATCGCCAACTGCCCTGTAGTAACATGCCAGATTGTAGTAATACTCAATGAGATCTCTCGGCAGCGTCTGGTGGTGGCGCACCCTCCTCTCGCGCGCGTAGGGCCCGCCTCTCCGCGTCACGACGACGACCTCTCTGTCCTCCACCTCGTCAGGCTCGACGACACCGCGCAGGAGCCCCTGTGCGCACTCGCGGGGCAGGCCAACGGCGGCGGCAGCCGCGCTGGCAATCGCTACGTGAGCGCGCGCCGGCGGCATGCCGGCCGGGCCCGGCGGCACTCTCTGTCCCCCTCCTGGCGCGCGCCTCTCACGCAGCACCCCGCGCGCGGGCCGCGCCTCCAGCCCGCCTCCCGCCTCGCGGCAGCCGCAGCGCTAGCACTTAACACGGCGTGCCGCGCTATTGAAAATTAAAGTTGCGCGGCCAGGCTCTGAGGCCTCCGCGGCCGCCATTTTGTATAGAGGCAGTGCCTACTCTGTAGCCCGGCGCTCGCCCTTCTCGCAGGGCTGAACGAGGAGCTAGAGCGGCGCCGGCCGGGCCGCGTGATAGTCGTGGGCGAGCTTGCCGTGGAGCTCTACAGCGGCGGCGCCTACCGCACGGGCGACGTTGATTTCATTAATCCGCACTCCAAGGCCCGGGGAGGCGCGCCGGCTCTTCGAGGAGCTCGCCGCGGCGGCCGGCTGGCACAGAGTGTCCAGAGCCTGCGGGGGCCCGGCGCCCTCTTTCTGGACCTGGCCGGCTACCTCTACACCGGGCGCGCGAAGGAGCTCCGCGCGTGCGTCTACTGGGACTTGCCGGCAGGGGCCGCCAAGTGGGACTGAGGAGCTGGCGGCGAGAGACGGAGTGCTGAGCAGGCTAGACGAGCTCGCAGCAATAGTAGAGAGCGTCAGGCGCCGCGCGGCTCGAGGCCTATCTTCCTGCGGTACTCCTCGTACGCACTCGCCACCCGCGCGTGCCACGGCTCGAGGCCGGCGCTGCTCTCGGGGTACTCCATATAGAGCTCGCCTATCCTGCTGGCGTACTGCGCCGCCGCGAGCAGCTTGAGCAGCAGCGAGGGCCTCCCCAGGAGCTGCAGCGCCGCTCTGAGCTTCTCCACTAGCGACGGGCTGACGCCCCGGGACGACACGTCGAGAATATCGCCCTCACCGAGCACCCTGCGCGAGAGGCCGTAATTCAGGTCGTCGTTGCTCAGAGTCTGCAGCATTAGCCTCATCACGTCGAGCTGCGCCTGCCTGTGCCCCCACTCTCTCATGTACAGGACGTTATACTCCCAGAGCGCTCTCTCCGAGAAGTCGCCGGTCTCGAACGCCCTGATTATAACCCTGGACGACAGCTCGGCGGAGAGCAGGGCCTGCCCGATCCCGCCGCCGTGGAGCGGGTTCGCGGCAGCCGCCGCGTCTCCCACGGCAACAAAGCCGCCGCCGACGAGAGATTTCAGCGGCCTTCTAGTCGGCACGACGCCCCCGCCCGCGTGAATTCTGGCGCGCACCCTGAGCCGGGGCAGGACGCGCTGCCTGAACCGCTCCACGGGGTTCACGCCGGAGATGCCCCACACGCCGAGGCCGACGTTCACCGTGCTCGAGTCGTACGGGAACAGCCACCAGTAGCCCCCGGGCGCCACCTCTGCGTTCAGGAATATCTTTATGTACTCGGGCCTCTCCACAGGCCCGTCAACGCTCAGGATCTCTCTGTAGGCGTGGGAGACGTCCTCCGGGCTGAGGGGCTCTGACACCGGCCAGCCCGCCAGCTTCGTCCTCAGGGCTCCGCCGAGGCCCGTCGCGTCCACGACAACTCTGGCCCGCAGCTCCACGCGGGTTCCCTCCCGCTTTTTAACCGCCTCGACTCCCGCCACGCTGCTGCCGCTGACGGTGGGCGCGGCTGCAATATAGCCCTCGTAAAGCTCGGCCCCCGCCCTGACCGCCTCGCCGACGAGCCAGCTGCCCCACGCGGCTCTGTCCAGCATGTACCCCTCGCCCCGGATTACAAGCCTGGCAGACTCGTCGGGGCTCACGAGCTCCACGCCGGCGATCTTGCTCTTGAACGCCCTGGGGTTGGGAGTCAGGTACCTTGACATTCTCTCCACGTGGTGAGCCCCGAGCGCGTCCCCGCAGACCTTAACGCCTATCTGGTCCCCGGCCCTCGCCTCCAGCAGCGCGACCCTCAGCCCAGCTCTCGCGAGGAGGTACGAGGCGTAGGCGCCCGCCGTCCCGGCGCCGGCGACCACCACGTCGAATTTCAGGGACACGGGCCCCGCAGGGGCGGGCCGTGTATAAAAATTGCGCGCGCCGTTTTGCGGCGGCGCGGCCGGCGTCAGATCTTTAGCGCCTCGCCGGGTCTCATTACGTAAACTTTCGCGCGCGATATTGCCTCGACGCGCGCCTTGAAATCCTCGGGGTCCTGCCTTATTGCCGGGAAGGTATTGTAGTGCATCGGCACGACTCTCCTGGGCTTGAGCAGCTGCGTTGCTATTGCCGCCTCCCGCGGGCCCATTGTGAACACGCCGCCTATGGGCAGCAGGGCAATGTCAATGTCGTACAGCCCGCCTATTAGCTCCATGTCTCTGAAGAGGCCCGTGTCCCCCGCGTGATACACCGTGCCCTCCGGCGTCGAGACCACAAAGCCGGCAGGGGCGCCCCTGTTCGCAGTGTGGAGCGCGGGGGTCATGTAGATCTCAATGCCGTTGCCGAGCTTCAGCACCCCGCCTATGTTCATGGCCATCGTCTGGGCCTCGGGAACCCCCCTCTCTGCCAGCTCGAGCGTGAGCTCGTAAGTGCCGATGATCACGGCGCCCGTGGCCTTTGCTATGTCAACGGCCTCGCCGAGGTGGTCATGGTGGTCGTGCGTTATGAGTATGTACGCGGGCTTCTCGGCAACTATGTCATTCAGCGAGCTGGGAGACAGCGGGTTTGAAATCCACGGGTCCACGAGCATTCTCGCGGCGAAGAGTTCTATCATGAACGCCGCGTGGCCGAGCCACTTGACCAGCATGGTCCCGCGCCGCGCGCGATAAATAAATTATGCCCTCCCCGGCCCTGACGCCGTCACTTCCTCCTCAAGTCGAGTCTTATGGCATTTGCGTGAGGCGCGTACACCGCGACGCGGAACTCGCGCTCTAGCTCCCTAACGATCTTGGCCAGCGCGTCCCACTCGAGGGGCTTCATGAGGTATATTTTCAGGTGGTAGGCGCCAGTCGCTGGCGAGTAGCTACACTTCGCGTACTTCACAGAGCCGGCCCCCACCCTCTTGATGGCTTCCACCACCCTCTCCAGCTCCTTCACGCGCTGCAGCGCGCCGCGATTTTAAACAAGTCTCTGCGACGCTATCGACTCCAAAAACGCCCTCAATTCTGGCGCGGTCTCGTAATCATCCCGCCTCACGACCTCCGCAGGGCTTAGGACCCTCCACGGCCCCCTGCTGTACTTTACCAGCAGGTACGCCTCGCCGCCGGCGCGCCTGGCGAACTCGAGCAGTTTTTCCAGCCTCTCGCGCTCTACGTGAAGCGCCGCGTGCCTGGACCTGTACTTCACCTCGAAGACCAGCACGCGGCCGCGGCATATGGCAATAAGGTCTGGAACGAATCTCCTGCGCACGCCGCCGCCCGAGGAGCAGCCGCGCAGCACGGCGCAGCCGCGCTCCCAGAAGTAATTCGCGAGCTTTCTCTCCCTCTCCACTCCCTTTCGCCTAGTGTTCATAAAACGTCGACCTCCAAGTGGGCGTCGCACAGGAGCATCTCGACGAGCGAGCTGCGGCCCCCATTGCACTTGAGCTTGCCGCTCAGCACCAGCTCGACGTGGCGCGCGTTAAAGCCCCTCGCGTCCAGCAGCAGGCCCTCGACCCGCCTTCCCCGGAGGGCCACGAGCTCGCGCCTCTCCCGGACGTAGTACACGCCAGGACCCCTGTACTCGCCCGCGGGGTATATTGGAGCGAGCCCGCGCCCCCGCAGCGGGGCGCCCCACACGTAAATCTCCACGTCGTGCCTTATCTCTCTGGCGAGCGCCGCCCAGAGCCTGCCGCCGGTTTTCAGAACTACTGCGCGGCTGGCACTGTGGAGCGCTGAGTGGAGGCACTGCAAGTCGCCCTCTCCCACCAGCGGCACGACTCTCGGGCCTCTGGCCTCGCACGTGGGGATGACTTGCTCCAGCCCCACGTCTGGGAGCTCCCTCTCGCTGTAAATGAGAATCACAGCCCTTCCCCGGCCGCGCGCTCCTCGGCAACGTATAGGACTCCCAGCTCCCTCAGCTGGCTGTAGAGCTTGTTCACCGCCCTCCCCACGTCCGTCTCGGACTTGGCCCCCGTGCATACGATCTTTCCCGAGCCGAAGATAAGCATGACGACCTTCGGCGATGACATCCTGTATATCAGCCCGGGAAACTGCTCGGGCTCGTACATCGCATTGTCGAGCATTAGCACTGCCTGCTCCAGGTCGACCTCGACATGCAGATTGCCGCTGGCAACTATGTTCTGGACCTGGACCTCGGGCTCCGACGGCACGTCAGCGCCGTGCTCCCTAAGCAGCTGAGTCAGAGCCCTGACCGCGTTTTTGAGGTCCTCCTCGTTCTTGGCGCCGGTGCACACAATCTTTCCTGTCCTGAATATCAGCGCGGACACTCTGGGCTTGGTAAGCCGCAGGATTAGGCCAGGGAACTGGTCAGGGTTATACTCTGCCGTTAGGAGACGCTCCGCCAGTCTCTCGAGATTGAGCTCGACGCCGAGGTTGATTGTCGCAACGATGTTCTCAATGCGGTAGGAGGGCCCCCTGTCATAGCGTTGAGGCGCGCCGGCCACAAAACGCCTTGCGTCCTCTTTAAAAATATTTTTAAGCCAAAAAGCCGCGTGCCGCTGCTGGCGGCCCAGCATTGGCCGGCGGGGCCGCGCCTCTAAGCTTTTTTAAGGGGGCCGTGGCTAGAGGCATGGGCGGCAAGAAGAAGCCAACGCTGAGCCAAGTCGTAAAGCGCCTGGAGAGAGAGCAGCAAGCGCAAAAGGCTAGGAAGGAGATCGCAAAGAAGGAGGAGGCTAAGCAGAAGAGATCCCTACTGCTAATTGACGAGAAACTGCTCGAGGCAGTCGCCAAGGAAGTCCAGAGCGCAAGGGCCGTCACTACGTACGAGGTGGCGTCAAAATTCGGCACAAAGATGACAACGGCAGCGAAGATACTGAGAGCCCTCAGCGAGCGGGGCGAGCTCGTGCTGGTGTCCAGGGGCCATAGGACGGAAATTTACGCGCCCGCGAGGGTCGCTAGAGGAGCAGGCCCTCCGGCCTCACCGGCCTCTTCAAGTTAACAACGCCCTCCTCTCTGATCTCAACAATATCTCTGGAACAGAGTATTTCCAGCGCTGTTCTCACGACTCTCGCGTCTGCCCTCGCGAGACGTGACACGTCCTCCACGAATCTTATAATGCCGACGCTCGGGTACGCGGCCAGGTAGTTCAGCACGGTGCTCAGGAGAGACTTGGCGCTACTCTCGTCAACTCTCGCCTCGCTGGCGAGGAGAGAGACCAGCACGCCCCGCCCGTCCCGCGCTGCCGCGCCGGCGTCCGGCCTCTGCTCCTGCCGCCCGGCAGGGCTGGCCGCCACCTCTCCCGCCCGCTCCTGGGGCGCG
The DNA here is from genome assembly GCA_020833025.1 of Thermoproteaceae archaeon. Taxonomy (GTDB): domain Archaea; phylum Thermoproteota; class Thermoprotei; order Thermoproteales; family Thermoproteaceae; genus Pyrobaculum. The sequence goes on from JAJHRB010000002.1 coordinate 6,720, forward strand.
CGCTGGGTCTGCACCGCCGGGCCCTCCCGCGCGGTCTCCGGCCTGGCCCCTGCCGCCGGCTCCGGCCTCTGCCGCTCCTGCCCGCCGCCCGCGCCGATGAACTCGCTGAGCCTTCGCGCCTTGGCGCGCGCCCTCCTCGCAGCCGCAGGCCTCCTCTCGATATTGCCTGCAATTGTCTCCGCCAGCTGCAGCACGACGCTGCCGAAGACGGCCTCAGGTCCCGAGGCTGCGCAGCCCTGCCTAATGCACACGATGGTTCTCGCGAGAACGCCGAGAGCGTCCTGCTTTATCCTGCCCGACAAGTACAGCTTGTAGAGCACTGGCGCTCCCGCCGCGCCGGATTAAAAGCCTACGCGGTCTCGGTTTTTTGCAGCTCGGCCAGCTTCCAGTATGCAATCTTCCCGCGCTTAATCTCCCTCACTATGTTCTCGTGCTCGAGAATTTTTAGCACGTAGAACACCTGCGAGTGGCTAAGCCCCGTGAGCTCGATCAGCTTCCCAGTTGTCAGCTCGCCGTACTTTCTCAAGTACTCCACTACCAGTCTCTTCCGCTCGTACACCCTCTCCGTCTGTCTCTTCGGCACGTCTGTGGCACCCGCTAGTGCTTTTTACGGAGCTCGACCACCAGGGTATCACTCAAGTAACTTTATCATCTTACGCATCTTGAGGTACTGCGCGTAGTCTACATACACCTTATTGCGCAGCATGTGCTCGACCGCGGGCGCGGGCGCCCTCTGCCTTTCTGTTATCACGTCGGTGACCCTGAATACAAATGCATCAGACCCGGCCCCGCTCCCGTAAGTGACGAGCAGTATTCTGTCGCCGGGCTTCGCCATCTCGAGCACCCTGGCAAACCCTATCAGCGCCGACGCGTTGTACGTATTGCCTATGTGCGTGACCACAATGCCCGGCTTGACCCTGTCCATCGGTATTCCCAGTGCCGACGCAACGCGGAGCGGGAACCTGCCATTTGGCTGGTGGAACACTGCATACGTGAAGTCTGCCGGCTTGTAGCCGTACTTGCTCACCAGCCCCCTCACGGCCTCGATTATGTGGCGGAAGTACGCCGGCTCGCCGGTAAAGCCCTCGCCGTGCATTGGATACGGCGACCCGTCTCTCCTCCAGAAGTCGGGCGTGTCCGACGCGTAGGCATACATCGCCTCTAGCTCGGCGGCGACGCCATCCCTGCCGACCACCAGCGCGGCGCCGCCGCTGCTCGCGGAGTAGTCCAAGTGCTCCCCGGGCTCGCCCTGCGACGTGTCGACGCCGACGGCAATGCCGTACTCCACGCGCCCGGCCTCGACGAGGCCGGCAATCGCGGCGAGGCCGTCGCCGCCGGCCTTGCAGGCAAACTCCATGTCCACCGCAAGGATGTCGTTCCTGAGGCCGAGCGCGTCAATGAGAATAGACGCTATTGGCTTGACGGCATAGGGCTTTGACTCCGTGCCGACGTAGACCGCGCCCACCCTCTCCCTGCTCACGCCGGCTCTCCTCAGCGCAATTCTGGCCGCCTCGACAGCTATTGTCACCGCGTCCTCGTCAAGCGCCTCCACGCTCTTCTCGTTTACCAAGTAGACGTCTGCAATTCTCTGGGGGTCGTCGCCCCACAGCCTGGCCACCTCCTCGGTCCTGATCCTGTACCTCGGTATGTAGACGCCCCAGCCCACAACGCCCACTCTCGTCATGGCTGCACCGGCCTGAATTTGTAGCCGTACATTATCAGCCCGTGCCTCCCGTCTACAGCCACTCTCCTAAACACAAGCTCTACCCTCGTGCCCGGCGCCAGCCTGTCCGGCTGTGCGTCGACTATCTGGCCGACGGCCCTCACGCCGCCGTTGAGCTCCACGAGGCCCACAATCAGCGGCTTCTGCTTCAGGAAGTCCGTGCCGACCTGGTACAGCACGGTGTACTCGACCAGCCTGCCCTCGTGGGGCAGCTCGTCGTAGTCCTCCAGCTCTGCGGAGCCGCACCTGCACCGGAGCGCGGGGGGGAAGTAAACAGCGCCGCACTGCCTGCACCTCTTTGCGACCAGCCGGTAGTACTGGGGTATGTTGCGCCAGTACATCGGCACGGACTCGTGCCTCACGACTGCTCCCTGCCGCGAGAATATAATCTTGCGCTCTGCGGGGCTGCCGGCGTCAGAGGCCCACGACGATAACCGCCGACGTTCTATCAACGCCGCCCATGCTGTGCACCACGCCGTACCTGCCGTCCGCGCGCTTGAACTCCCTGCCGACGAGCTGCCACGCGACCTCAACGAGCTGGTACACGCCGGTTGCCCCGAGCGCGTTGCCCCGCGCCTTGAGCCCCCCGCTCATGTTAACCCGCAGCCCGCCGCGCTTGAGGGCCGCGAGCGCGCCGCCTCTCTCCGCCAGGCCGAGGCCCTCGACTGCGAGGACTCCAAATATCGAGAGAGAGTCGTGGACCTCCGCCGCGGCTACGTCCCTCGGCGAGATTCCCGCTGCCTTGTACGCCCGCGCCGCGGCCTCGCGCAGGCTGTAAAGCGTGTCGTACTCGCTCCTCATGTTGAACGGCACTGCGTTGGTCGCGACGGCGACTGACATAATGCGGGGCCCGTCTCTCCTGTCCCTGCAGAGGACGGCGGCGGCCGCGCCGTCCACTAGCGGCGCGACGTCATAAAGCCTCAGGGGCTCGCTCGTGTACTCGCTGCTCAGCACGTCCTCGAGCTTGACTCGCCGCCTGAAGTAAGCGTAGGGGTTCTCCGCTCCGCGCTCGTGCATTAGCACGGCCCAGGCCGCGAGGTCCTCGTACTTGTAGCCGTGGCGCTTGAGGTACATCTTTGCCATCAGCGCCGCGTGAGAGAGCGGCGTGAAGCCAAAGTATCTCTCGAAGTAAGTATCCATTACTGCTGCGTAGACGTCCACCTGCTGGTTGCTCAACACGTCGTTAGGCTTGTCAACGCCAACGACGGCAACGCAACCGTACTCCCCGGACGCGAGAGCGTAGTACGCAGCCGTCACGGCGGCGCCGCCGGACCCATCGCCGCACTCGACGCGGAATGCGGGTATCTTGTCAATGCCCAGGGACTCTAGGATGTATGCGCCGAGTATTTGCTGCCTGTTAACAAGCTCCGTGGTGGAGGAGGCAACGAACAGCGCCTCGATGTCAACTCCAGCATCCGCGAGCGCCTTGCCGAGGACCTCGGCCGCCATGTCGTCTATGTTCTCGCCGTAGTGCCTCCCGGCGGGGCGGAGCGCCGCGCCGACAACGTACACGCCGGTCACAGAAAACGCTTGCGGCTGGCGGTTAAATCTGTCGCGCGCAATGCATCAGTGCCGGGCGCGCCGGGCGGGGCCGCGCGGCGGTGAGCTAATTAAGGCAGCCGCGCCGCTAACGGCGTGACCGCCGACGCTGGCGTCAAGCTGCACGAGCTCGACAGGATATACGGCGATGCCAATAAAGCTGCCGAGATCAGGCGCCAGTACCTGGAGAGAATTACGGGCGCCAGGCTGGAGAACATCGGAAAGACCGCGCTCGACTTCAACGCGCTGGTGGGCAGGAATATAGAAAACCCAATCGGCGCGGTTCAGGTGCCGCTGGGCGTCGCAGGCCCGCTGCTTGTGAGGGGGGACTACGCCAGCGGCTATTACTACATACCGCTCGCCACCACTGAGGGGGCGCTGGTCGCCTCGGTGAACAGGGGGGCAAAGCTCGTGACGGAGTCCGGCGGGGCGCGCGTCAAGGTGCTGAGGGACGGCATGACGAGAGCCCCGCTCTTCAAACTGCCGTCTGTGGCCGACGCGGTTGAGTTCGTCGAGTGGACGCTGAGGAATTTCGAGGAGATAAAACGCGCCGCGGAGTCGACGACGAGATTCGGAAAGCTGAGGGAGATCCAGCCGTTCATCGTCGGGTGCTACGTGTGGCTGCGCTTCGTCTTCACGACGGGCGACGCAATGGGAATGAACATGGTCACGATAGCAACCGACGCGGCGGTGAGGTACGTGCAGGAGAAGTACCCGGAGGCAAAGCTCGTCGCGCTGAGCGGCAATGTATGCGTGGACAAGAAGCCCAACGCGATAAATTTCATTCTGGGGAGGGGCAAGACCGTGGTGGCGGAGGCCGTGGTGAGGAGGGACTCCCTCGGGAGGCTCGGCGTGACTCCCGAGGGCGTCCACAGCGTCAACGTCGGCAAGAATCTGCTGGGCTCGGCGCTGGCACACTCTTACGGGTTTAACGCGCACTTCGCGAACATAATAGCTGCAATCTTCATCGCGACGGGACAGGACGTCGCACAAGTGGTGGAGTCCAGCATGGGCATTACAGTCACGGAGCCCAGGGATGAGGGGCTGTACATCTCAGTGTTCTTGCCCAGCCTTGAGGTCGGCACCGTCGGCGGCGGCACGTCACTCCCAACTCAGAGAGAGGCTCTAGAGCTTCTCGGCGTTGCCGGCCCCGGGAGCCCGCCGGGCGTTAACGCGCTTAAACTTGCAGAGATCGTCGCCGCGGCGGTACTGGCAGGGGAGTTGAACCTACTCGTGGCGCTTGCAAGAAACGAGCTGGCGCAGGCACACATCAAATTTGCCAGGGCTAGGGGAGGCTCTGGCTAATCTTGTGCGCAAACTGCCTTATTTTGGGCAGCAGGCTCTCCATCTGTCCCTGCCACAGCGGGCTTATGAAGGCTATCAGCCAGCCCTTCCCGCCCGGCAGCTCGAAGATCCCCACCTTGTAATTCACGTACTTTATGTAAATGTACTGCAAGTCGCCGAGACTCTCGTCGTGATTCTGCCTGACTACATTTATCACCTCCACGAGGTTTGCAACATGTCTTAGCGTTTTTGCCGTGAGAGTGTTTGGCAAGTGGTGTATTACAGGAACGCCACTGCTGTCTAGTATGGTCACTCCGTGTATGGCGCTGTCTATAATCTCGCTTATTATCAATCGCTTGAGATCCGTTGCCTCTGACACCTTTCTCTCCGGCTTCTGCGGCGAGACGTAAATCACCACGGAAAGTTTATTTACTCCGGGCTAATAAAGGTTTCCTGGCTCCCCGCGGTACTACGCGACAACAATTAATATCCGCGGCCGGCGGGCGTGCGTGAGCCGGCGCGACTTTGAGCCCGACGAGCTCGAGCTGGAGGAGGAAGAGTTTGAGGTGGAGGAGCAGGAAGAGGAGGCAGTAGAGCGCGGGAGAATAAAGGGAGTTGTCTCCGGCGCCGTACCCCCGTCAATTGTGCTGGCGGTAGCATACGACGGGGACGAGGGGAGGGCGCTGGTGAAGCTGTACGACCCTGTTGGCAACACGCTGTATTACTGGTACGACAACACCGGGCACAAGCCGTACCTGATAGCGGCCGAGATGCCGGAGAAGATCATTGAGAGACATGCAGAGGTCCTGCAGCACCCCGGATTCAGTCACTTCGAGGTCGTGGAAAGGTACGACGCGCTTCACAACAGGAGAGTCCTGGTGACTAGGGTTTACGCCAAGGACCCGCTATCGATAGGCGGGGGTAAGAAATCCATCAGGGACATCCTAGGCGAGACGTGGGAGTCGCGGATAAAGTACCACCACTGTTACCTGTTTGATAGGAATATAATTCCATCAATGTGGTACAGGGTAGAGAATGGAAAGCTGGTACCGGTTGAGGTCTCCGTGCCGCCCGAAGTTATAGCCGCGCTGAAGAGCGTCTTCAGCCCCGAGCGCGCCGGGGTGGCCGAGGAGTTCATCCCGCTATTCCAGGCGCCTGTGCCTCACATAAGGAGGGTCGCGATAGACATCGAGGTCTACACGCCGCAGGAGAACAAGGTCCCGGACCCGAAGTCCGCGGAGCACGAGATTATCTCGGCTGCCCTCGTCGGCACCGACGGCTTGAGGCGAGTGCTGCTACTGCGGAGGCCAAGCCTTGAGGCCGAGCTCAAGTACAGGCCGGACTACGAGGTATTACTCTTTGACAGCGAGCATGACCTCATCATGGAAGTCTTCAAGACGCTAGTGCAGTACCCTGTCATAGTAAGCTTTAACGGCGACAATTTCGACCTCCCCTACCTCTACAACAGGGCGAGGGCGCTCGGCGTGCCGGAGGAGGAGATACCGGTGGTCGTGAAGAGGGATTGCGCGGGCGTGATTCCCGGCGCGCACATTGACCTCTTCAAATTCTTCGCCGTCAAGGCCATTGAGGCCTACGCATTCGGCGGAATCTACAGGGGCGAGAGGAGCCTAGACGGAATTGCGTACGCCATACTCGGCATCGGCAAGCTGGCGCGCGATAAGGGGGTCTCGAGGATGAGCTACTGGGAGCTCGCCGAGTACAACTACAGAGACGCGCTCATAACGCTGTACCTCACGCTCTACAACGGCGAGCTTGTAATGAAGCTTGTCATGCTGCTCTCCAGAGTGGCCAAGATGCCGGTGGAGGACATAACCAGGTCTCAGGTCTCGGCGTGGATACGCAACATGCTGTACTACGAGCACAGAAAGAGGGGGTGGCTGATACCGAACAAGGAGGACATAATCAAGGAGAGGGGAACGGCGCACACGAAGGCAATTATCAAGGGCAAGAAGTACGCCGGCGCGATAGTGCTCGACCCGCCCCCCGGCGTGTTCTTCAACGTCCACGTCCTGGATTTCGCGTCGCTGTACCCCTCCATAATCAGCAGGTGGAATCTCTCATACGAGACTGTCAACTGCGGGCCTGACGCCGAGAGGCCCATACCGGAGCTCCCGCACGCCGTGTGTCGCGACAGGCCCGGCCTCACCAGTACGATAGTCGGCGTGCTGAGAGACTTGAGAGTGCACGTGTACAAGAGGCTCGCAAAGTCGGCGTCCACGCCCGCAGAGAGGCACTTCTACGACGCGGTCCAGAGCGCAATGAAGGTGCTCATAAACGCGTCTTACGGGGTCTTCGGCGCCGAGACGTTCCCGCTGTACTGCCCGCCCGTTGCCGAGCTGACAGCAGCTCTGGCCAGGTACATAATGGCGGGCACCGTGCTGAAGGCAATCGAGCTCGGGATGATACCGATATACGGGGACACGGACTCGCTATTCTTGCTCAACGCGGACGAGGAGAAGATAAAACAGCTGATGAAGTGTGCAGAGGAGCTCAACATTGACATAGAGCTGGACAGGGTGTACAAGTTCGTCATGTTCAGCGGCCGCAAGAAGAACTATCTCGGCGTCTCGGCGGACGGGGGCGTAGTCATGAAGGGCATACTGGCAAAGAAGCGGAACGCGCCGCCGCTCGCCAAGGAGCTCACGGAGGAAATAATACGCACAATCAAGGACATTAATACAACAGATGACATACTGAAGGTGAAGGATGCAGTAATTGCAATGGTCAAGGAGGTGGAGACCAGGCTGCGGGAGAAAAAAATCACGCTCGACAAGCTCGGCATCAGAGTCACGCTCAACAAGGACCTCGGCGAGTACACGAAGAACAAGCCGCAGCACGTCAAGGCTGCGGAGCAGCTTCTGAAGTACGGGATCAAGGTAGGCAGGGGCGACGTAGTGGTGATCGTGAGGACGCGGGACCCGGTGGGTGTGAGGCCGATCCAGCTGGCGAGAATAGATGAAGTAGACGAGAGGAAGTACCTCGAGTATATCAGCACGTCGCTCGAGCAGATACTCGAGGCAATGGGCGTGACTCTCGAGGAGCTGAGGGGAACCGCGCGCCTGCTCTAGTCGCGGTCGAGCCTTCTGAGTCTTGCGAACGCGACCGCGCAGCGGTGGGCGGCGGCCGCGTTGACCAAGACCGCGTACGCGAGAATCGCGGCGTTGAGGGCAGGCGGCACGAGCTCCTGCACGATACTAGCCGCGACGAGCAGCGCCACTCTCTCGCCGCGCTCCATGAGGCCGACCCCCCTCATGCTGAGGCCGAGCGACTCCCCGCGGCACCTGGCGTAGCTGACAATGAAGGTCCCAATGAGGGCAACGTAGAGACTTAGGTGATCTGCACGCGGCCAGAAATATAGCAAGTACAGCGCGTCGGCGTACCTGTCAACCGCCGAGTCGAGAAATGCGCCGCGCCTGGTCGCGAGGCCCCTGCTCCTCGCCACTGCGCCGTCCAGTGCGTCAAGTGCCGACGCCGCCAGTATGAAAATCCACGCGGGCAGGTGATAGAGCCATGCCAGAGGGATCCCGCAGGCAGCGACAGCAAGAGACGCGAGAGTCAGAGTGTTAGGGCTCAGCGGAATTTTCCGTCCGACGGCGTCGAGCGACACAAGCCCTCTCAGCCGCTCGATCACCATGAAATTCCGGGCCCGGGCGCGTTTTCTAGTCTACCTCCCGGCTCTGCCTGCGGCCGCGCCCCTGCCTCCTGACTAGGTAGGCAACGTACGCAGCTGCGTGCCACGAGATGTAAGAAAGAGGGCCTAGGGAGACCCACACGGCGCGCTCACGCAAGATTCTCTCGTCGTCCGCAGAGAGCCCGTCCTGATCGCCGAATACGTACAGCCCCTCCGCGTCCAGCACGACTCCTGATACGTCCCTCCCCCTCTCGTGCATGTAGTACACGCGCCTGTACTTGCTGATTAGTGAAGCGAGGTCCGCCTTAAACGGCGTCATGGATAGGAGCCACGACGCGACGTCTCTCGCGCGGTCTGACGGTATTGACGAGACGCGGTACGTGGTCCCGTCGCAGAGCATTATGTAAACCTCCCTCGCGCCCCCCCTGACCGACTCTATAAGGAAGTCTATCAGCACGTCAAACCTCCCTCTCACTGGAAGGTCCGCGTCAATGGACCAGGGGCAGGCAGTGTCGCTCTTTATTAGGAAGCTCAAAGAAGCTGCTGGAGCGGTACTCTCCTCTTCCTCTCCTCCCTCGCCCTCACTTTTATGATGCCGAAGAACACGGCGCAATTTATGCAGTAGGTCTTTGTGACGAGGTAGCGGTGAATTATTGTACCCTGCTTCTCTAGCTCCTTAGCCAGATCGGGCGGGACGGGCGAGTGCGGCACCGTAATTCTTATCGCCTTGGAGCGCGGCATGAGCTTGCCGCAGTTGTCGCAGTGCACGACAGGCTCTTTCCCCTTGTCGCCCTTCTTGCGCCCTCTATTCTTCCGCTTTTTGGGCACGAGAGCCCCTTGGAATCTTCATTAATTTAAGTCTTCCTGGATACTTCCCGAGAGTGCCAAAGTGCCGTCTGGCTGGCCGTTTGCGCCGCCTTCACCGCGCCTCGCGGCCTGGCTAGTAGCGCTCGGCCACTCTGAGCCAGATCTCCGCGCGCCTCTCTGGGCACGCGATGTCGCGGAGGTCGTGGCCGCCGACTGACGCATCCGCGTCCAGCGGCACGCCGAGCACGTCCGCGCCGAGCATCTGCTGTATCTTAAGCCCGCACTCGCTGTCGCCGCTCCACGGCACTTCCGCGACTTTCCCCTCCCCCAGCGCCCTCGCGGCATCCGCGGCGCTCTCGGCCCTGACAATTCTGCTCCTCAGCTCCTCCCACGCTCTCCTGCGGAGGCTCTCCTCGACGGCCTCCATTAAGGCCCTGATGCTATCAACAAGCTCCTCGAGCCTCACGGCGTACTTCTCTAGCGTGTCCCTCCGCGTCACCACGACCTGCTTCCTCTCAACGTCCCTCCTCCCGATCTCGACGCGCAGGGGCACGCCCTTCAGCTCCCAGTGGTAGAACTTCCATCCCGGGGTTCTGTCCCTCCTGTCGTCAACGCGGACTCTGATGCCGGCCTCCCTCAGCGCGCGGGCTGCCCCGTAAACCGCGGGCATCACGAGCGGGAGCTCTCCCTCGCCGTAATATATCGGCACTATGACGGCTTGCACCGGCGCCAGTGCCGGCGGCAGTGTCGTGCCCGCGTCATCGCCGTGTGCTATCAGCATTGCGGCGATGCACCTCTCCGATATCCCGTAAGACGTGCTGTGGGCCAGCTTTCTGGTCCCGTCGGCGTCAAGGTAATACACGTCGAAGACTCTCGTGAAGTTCGTGCCGAGGTAGTGCACCGTCCCTATCTGCAGTGTCCTGCCGTCTGGCAGCAGCGTGTCAAACGCAATAGTGTACTCGGCCCCTGCAAATTTGTCCCAGTCCGGCCTTCTGTTTATCATGTATGCCAGGCACATTGTGTCGAAGATTTTCTTGTACAGCTCAACTGCCTCCCGCACCTGCCTCTCGGCGTCCTCCCTGTTCGCGTGCACCGTGTGGGCCTCCTTGAACATGCTGATCTCGCGCAGCCTGATCATCGGGTGCGTCGCCTTGGTCTCCGCCCGGAACACGCTGACTACTTGAAAGATCTTGAGCGGCAGGTCCTTGTAGTCGTGCACCCACAGTCTCACGACCGGCATTATCGCCGTCTCTGACGTCGGCCTCAGGACCAGCCTCTCGCCGCTCTCGCCGCCCTTTGACGTCCAGAAGACCTCTCTCTCGAAGCCGCGTATGTGCTGGGACTCTTTGCTGAAGAACTCGTAGGGTATGAACGTGGGGAACAGCGCCTCCTCGTGGCCTGTCTCCTCGTGGAGCCTCCTTATGAGCTCCTCGACGTTCCGCCTCAGCTTCATGCCGTAGGGGCGCCACACGTAAGCCCCCTTGACTGGGTACCTCACGTCGTATATCTCTGCCTCCCTCAGCAGCCAGTGGAACCACTCCATTAAGTTTGCCTTAAGTCTCTCGCGCCCGTGAGGCCTTGCCTTCCTGACGAGCTCCATCGCGGCGGTATCCGAGCCGTTATTAAGGAATTAAAACAGCGCGCCGTCTAGCCCGCGCTCCCGGGCGCGCCTCAAGGCCGCCGGGCTGCCACTATCCACCCAGTGTGAACCACATCGAAGGTCTCGGGCCTGAGCTCGCCGACTGTGGGCTTCCAGCGCCTCACAATTACCTCCTCGACGGAGAGATCGCAGAAGCCGTGCCTCCTCAGCGCCTCCAGGCTCCTCGACATGTGCTCAACAGTCGTCGAGAAGACCACGACGAGGCCCCCCGGCCTGATGATCTCGAGCGCGTGCCCCAGCGCGTTCCACGGGTCCCCCATGTCAAGGACCGCCGCGTCCACCTCCAGGGGCCCGAATCCGTGCGCCACGACGTCTCTCAGCTGCAGCTCGACGTACTGCTCCAGCCCGGCGCTCTTGATGTTCCTCGCAGCGACCCTCGCGTGATCCTCGCGCCTCTCAAAGCTATAAACAACCCCCCACGGCCTGACGTACCACGCGAGGACTGCCGTCAGGAACCCCGAGCCGGTGCCCGCCTCCGCCACCCTCGAGCCGGGACCCACGGCCGCCGCCTTGACTATGTGCACGGCGTCCTTCGGGTATATTGCCTGCGTCTTGAGCTTGAACTTGTGCTCTATCACGTCAAATATCGTGGCCGGCAGCGCCCTGAATCTCACGCCGAGCGACGACTCCACGACCGCCCCGTGCGGCGCGCCCACGAGGGCGTCCGTGTCTATAAAGCCCCTCACAGTCTGGACAGTCCCGCCGCCCGCTCTCGCCACGGTCTTGAAGCTGCCGCGCTCCTCCACCAGGAGCGCCCAGTCGCCGCGAGCGAACGGCACCCGCCCCGCCCCGCGGAAATCTTAAAAAGCGCTCCCGGCAAGTGAGGGGCAGGGCCCGTAGCTCAGCCCGGACAGAGCGGCGGCCTCCTACGGCGACGCCGGGGAGAGCCGTAGGTCGTGGGTTCGAATCCCACCGGGCCCGCCACTCATGCTTCGCCGCGTCGCTGGAAAAGAGCGTATTGCCGATAGCGATATACAGCTCTCGGCTGCACAGCACCAAGAATTATTGCCTAGATGCCCGGCGCCGCCTAGGTAACAAATCGTTCTCGCGGACTATACTCACAGCACGATGCACCACGGCTTAATGCGTTACACAGGCAGCTGGCTTGAGGACGCGCTGCGGGAGGCCTGCGCAATCGTAATATGTTGTAATACAGTAATTATCACACATTAACACAGCGAGCGCCAGGCCGTCGGGCCCGAACCTCGGCGGCCCGCCTCGACCTCCGCCCCGCAGACCGGGCACCTGACTCTCATAGGACCGCGGCCCTGAGGGAGCGCGTCTTCGTCGCAGCTCCCACCGGCTTGCGCGGAAGCGCCATGCCGAGGGCCCTCAGGACGGGGTTCGCGAAGGCGGCCATGTCGCGCCTGTCTATTTCGGCATGTATTGCTCTCTCGGCGATAGCTTCCATCATCTCAAGGTCGACGTCTCTGTGACGCACGACAGCCTCCTCAAATATGCCGTACCTCTCTCCCAGCATCCGCCGCTAAGAGAAGCTCTTGCGCTCGCGGTGCAGCCGCGTTGATCGTGGAGTTCGTAAGCGAATGCAGGCGGCGGGCGTAGGGGTTCTGAGGCGGAAGTCTTGCGTGCTGCCCTCGATACTTTCAATCCTTCTTTTGAGATTCCGGGCCCTCTCGGCGGGCCTCCCCGCACTCTTTTAAGCGTTTCCGCCGCGGTCAAGAGCTCTACCGCGGCGCGCCCCGACAATTGCGGTAGTGCATCTCGGCAGGCTAGCGCTGGCGCCGCGCGGCCTTGACCCGCGCACGCGCGGAGGCGCGCGCCGGAATCCCGCCAGCGCGGGGCGCTGGGAGCGCCTTAGAGGGCGGCGCGCGGAGTCTGGGCTGCACGGCTCAGTCAATGCTAGCGCCCGCGTCACCAGCTCCGGCCGGTCCACCGTCATCACGGCTCCCAGCGAATGCGGGCACGCTTTTTTTAACCTCGCCGCCTGCAGCCGCGCGCTAGCCCGCCACGGCCTGATTGCCGATGCCCCGAGAGTGGGGCCGCCCCGCGGGGCTTACCAGTGCTAAGAGCCGCCGGAATGCGGAGTGGCAGGGCGCCTCTCAGCATAGCGCCCGGAGGCCCGTATCCTCGCGACCTCCCTCTCCACGTCGCGTGCCCTCTCGCCCATCTCCTCGCGGTAGCCCGACCAGAAGATCTCTTTCAGCTCCTCTGACCTCTCGCCGTAGAGGTCGAGATTTCTCAGCAGCACGTTGACGTCCCTTGCCATCAGCACGGCGGTCCTGCGCGACCACCCGGCTCTCATCTCGCCGAGACCGAAGTCTATGAAGCAGAGCGAGCCGCGCGATAGGATGATATTAGTGGGCGCGAGATCGCCGTGTATCAGGCCCGCCCTGTGCATTACGCCGACGAGCGCGCCGGCGTCCCTCAAGTGCTGGCACTCCCCCCGGCTGAGCAGCTCCCGCAGGCTCTCGCCCTCGACGTACTCCATTATTATTTTCGCCTCAGCCGGGTCGAAGAAGTAAACGGCGGGAACGCAGACGCCTACCGAGTGCGCTATGTACATATTCCGCACCTCGTTAATGGTCCTCCTCCTCCTTATCTGGTAGTCCAGCGAGGGATCCCTGTACGCCTTCGGCCTGCGCCACTTGAGCACCGCCCTCAGCCCGAACCAGTCAACTAGGTAGATCTCCGCCTCGGCCCCTCTGGCCAGCAGCACCACGCGGCCCCCGCGGCGCTCGAGCTTTAATTGTGCAGGCGCGCGCAGCGCCGTGGCGCTCTACTGGGAGTCCTACAGGCCGGACGCGCTGACGGTGTGGGAGAGCCAGGTCGTGAGGGAGAGGCTGGGCTGGTACCGCGCGGTGATGCGCGACGAGGCCCCCGCTAAGTTTCACATAGCCGCGAGAATAGAGGCACCTGCGGACTACGCGTCCATGGAAGACTCGGAGCTCTGGAGGCTGCACGAGAGCCTCTCGCGCGAGTTCGACGAGGAGTGGGCCGCGCAGAGGGAGAGACACGACGTGTCGCTCGTGAGGAGGAAGCTCCCGGGGGCCTCGCTTCTTGACGTCAAGATAGAGCTCGCGCGGAGACAGCTGGGGCGCTGCATGTTATGCGAGAGGAGGTGCGGCGTAAACAGGGCGCAGAGAGTCGGCGCGTGCCTGCTGAACGGCAAGGCGCGCGTCGCCAGCTTCTTCCACCACCTCGGCGAGGAGTCGCCGCTCGTGCCCTCCGGCACTATATTCTTTTCTGGGTGTAACTTCCGCTGCGTTTACTGCCAGAACTGGGACATATCGCAGCACCCCGAGGCCGGCGTTGAGGCCACTGCAGAGACCCTCGCCGCGATTCAGGTAAAGCTGAGGCGCGAGGGGGCCCGCAACATCAACTGGGTCGGCGGCGAGCCCACCCCGAACATGCCGCACATACTGGAGTCCATGAGAGTCCTCGCCGAGAGGGGAGTTAACGTGCCGCAATTGTGGAACTCGAACATGTACATGACGCCGGAGGGCACGTCGCTGGTACTTCACGTCATTGACATATGGCTGCCTGACTTCAAGTACGGCAACAACAAGTGTGCCGCGCGCTACTCTGTAGCCCCGCGGTACTGGGAGGTCGTGACCCGGAACTTCCTCTCCATCTGCAGCAGGGGGGAGGACGTGATAGTGAGGCACCTAGTACTGCCGGGGCATCTCGAGTGCTGCACGAAGCCGGTGCTCAAGTGGCTTGCGGAGAATTGCAAGCGTGCCCTCGTGAACATAATGGACCAGTACAGGCCGGAGTACCTCGTGCTGAGACTGGAGAGGTACAGGGAGATCAGGAGGAGGGTCGCGGACGCCGAGATGAAGGCGGCTTACGAGTATGCAGACGCGTTAGGGCTGGCGTGGCGCGAGGTGACAAGATAGCGGGGAGCTCGTGTATTACAGAAGAATTACCGAAGCTGGCTTTTAAACCCTGTTTTCTCAGGGCGCCGTGGCGGCGCAGCGGAAGCTCAAGTTCTACGACATAAAGGCAAGGCAGTCCTTCGAGACAGAGCAGTACGAGATAGTCGAGAAGCAGACGGCGAGGGGGCCAATGCTCTTTGCCGTTGCCGCGTCGCCGTACACGGGAATCAAGGTCTGGAGGCTGCTGGGGAAGAAGAAGTAGGCCGTCAAAAATACCCCCTTTTTTGTTACCATGATCGACACTGTTCTGGGGTCCCCCACCAGAATAAGCATAATCCTCGCCCTGTGGCGCCGCGGCGAGATGAATCTGGCTGAGCTGGCGAGGCTCGTGAACTCAGACCAGAGGTCGGTGGCGCGCCACCTCAGACAGCTCGCGTGTCACGGCATCGTCGAGACGAAGCTCGTGGGCCGCACGAAGCTCTACAGGCTGTCCGGGAATCCCGCCGTGCGGCAGCTTGCTGAGGCCCTGGCGGCCGCGGACAGGCAGCTCTCGGCGCTGGTGAGGGAGAGCGGGCTCGCTGGGGGCGGGAGACAGGAGGCCGCTCGCGCCTAGTGCGGCGTCTTTTCTCCAGCGCGCCACTGCGCCCGCCCGGCCGGAGCGGGCTGGCGGCTGGGCGAGCGTGAGTGGCGGGCCCGGTGGGATTTGAACCCACGACGTCCGCCCGCGTGGCGGCCTACGGCTCCGAAGGCTCGGCGGGCTCCCGCAGGAGTCCACCGCCGCTCCGACCGGGCTGAGCTACGGGCCCCGGCACTCCCTGCGGCGGCCTTATTAAACTTTCGCCAGCCGCCACGCTCTTAACCCGCCCGGGCAGTGCGCTTCGTGAGCCTCGCGGAGCTCAGGAGGCTGTTCGGCGACAGGCTTATAGAGGATCCCGTCATAGTCGCGCTCTACTCCCGCGACGCCTCTCTGGAACCGCGGCCGGCGGGGGCCATCGGCGTCGTGCTCCCCGAGAGCGAGGAGGAGGTGGTCGAGCTCGTGAGGTGGGCAGTCAGGAACAGGGCCCCGCTGTACCCTCAGGGCAGCGCCACGAGCCTCTCCGGCAGTGCCGCCGCGACGTCTCCGGGCGTTGTCGTGAGCTTCGAGAGGATGGCGAGGATGGAGCTGCGCCCCGAGGACGGGATTGCAGTGGTCGAGCCGGGCGTCAGGCTGGAGGAGCTAAACGCCGAGCTTGCCCGCCACGGCCTCTTCTTTCCCGTGGACCCCGGCTCCGCCATGAGCGCCACGGTGGGCGGCCTCGTGGCAAGCGGCGGCGGCGGCATGTGCGGCGTGAGGTACGGGACTGTCAGGGACTGGGTGCTCGGGCTCAGGGTCGTCACGGGCCGCGGCGACGTGCTCAAGATCGGCTGCAGGACTCTCAAGTGCAGGAGCGGGTACGACCTGGTTAGGCTCTTCGTAGGCAGCGAGGGGACTCTCGGCCTCATAACCGAGGCCGCGCTGAGGCTCGCGCCGCTGCCCGAGTCGGCAGCCGCCCTGCTAGTGTACTACGACGACGTTGAGGCCCTCGCCGGCGACGTGGCCCGCGTCAGGGCAGGCCGCGTCTGGCCTCTCTTCGCCGAGTACATGGATGCCGAGGCCTCGGCGCTGGTGGGGCTCGAGAGGAGGCACGCGCTCTTCATAGGCGTGGAGTCGCCCGCCGGGGCCGAGGGGGCAGCGCTGGAGAGGCTCGAGTCGCTGCTCAGGGGGGAGGTGGCACGGAGGGCCGCCGGCTGGGCCGCGGCGGCGGGGCTCCTCGAGCCTAGGAGGAGGCTATTCGCCGCGCAGGCGGCAAGGGCGCGGGAGGGAGGCGGGGTGCTGGTCGTTGAGGACGTGGCGGTCCCGCCGTCTAGGCTCGCCGAGGCGGTGAGGGTGCTGAGGGCGCTCGCCGAGAGGCACGGGCTGCCGCTAATTATCGGCGGCCACGTCGGCGAGGGGAACCTCCACCCGGCCACGTGGTGCGGGGCTGACGGGGGGCAGAGGCTGCGGGAATTTCTGCGCGACGTGGCGGCGCTGGTGGCGGGTCTCGGCGGGACCGTCTCGGCGGAGCACGGCGTTGGGGCCCTCAAGAGGGAGCTAGTCGCGCTGGAGCTCGGCGAGAGGGCCCTCGCCTACATGAGAGAGCTGAAGCGCGTCTTCGACCCCCACGGCATTCTTAACCCGGGCAAGGTAGTGTAGCGGCTGAAGGCCCCGCCCCGAGGGGCAGGAGTGGTCGTCGTCAGTAGCGCCCCTCGAGGATCCTGCGCACGAGGTGCGCGATGTGGGGGGCCTTCCTCTCCAGCAGCGCGAGAGCGTCGCGGAGGGACGCGCCCGGATCGCCCCCCAGCGCCCTGAATGTCAGGGCCAGCTCCTCAAACACGTCGGCAACTCTGATGCTGTTCATCCACTCGTCGGTGTTAAGCGCGACGTAGCGCCTCCTGCCGATTTTGAACGTCCTCACGACGCCACCCCGCTCCAGCGTGAAGACATGCCACTGTACGGCGCCGTAAGACATGCCAGTGATCTTGGCAAGCCTGTACATCGGCACCGCGCCGAATTTCTTAAGCGCCTCAATTATTGCCTCCCTCGGGCTCCTGCGCTCGCTCACGCTATGCACTTGTAGTGATATTTTTAACCTATACTTACTGTGCACACCAACCGGAATGATGAGGCCAGGCGCTGTCGAGCGGTGAGATGAGCTCGAGAGGGCTGAGCCTCCGCGACGGAGAGTTTATCTAGAGCCGCGCGCTCCATACAGTGCAAGAGATAGTCGAGGCGATAAGGCGCGGCATGACGCTGGTGTACGGGCCGCCGGGCTCGGGAAAGACCTCGCTGGCGATGACACTCGCCGACAGGGTGGCGAGCCGCGCGCTCTGGGTGTCAACAGTGGAGGGGCCGGAGCTGCTGAGGGAGGCCGCGAGAAGGCTGGCGGTGGACGCCGGGAAGTTCGACTTCTACGACTTCCCGCGCGCGTTCGGCAGGAGCATCATGCTGTTCGTCCTCGAGCGCGCGAGGGACTACGATGCCATTGTCGTGGACTCGGTCAGCGGCATTGCACCGCGGCGCGAGATCGGAACGCTGACACACTCGGTCCTCTACCAGCTGGCAAGGGAGAGGCCAGTGATTCTCGTCGCCGAGAGAGAGACGCCGAGAGTTGCCTACATTGCGGACAACGTGGTGCGGGTATGGTACAGAAGGACGAGCTTGGGGCACATCGTGAGGTTCGTGCAGCTCGAAAAGTCGCGGGTCCTGCCGCCGGGACCGCGGCGCGTATTCGAGATAGTCGAGGGCCGGGGAGTTATGTGCCTGGACGTCACAAGGACTGGAGGGCGTGCAGGGGTAATTTACGACAAGAGGCTGGGCGTGGAGGCCGCGCGCCGCGGCGTGATATGCGCGCTCTCTGAGAGCGCGAGAAGGCTCGCAGACTTCCTGGAAAAAATAAAGGATGGCGCGCTCTTCGTGCAAATAGGGCCCTGGACAGTATTTCAAGGCCTTGACGTGAGCGAGAAGAGAGTTTACGTCATCAGGGCCTTTCACGACCTTTTCAGGCTGGCGGCCGAGTTGGAGTCAGGAGGGGCAAGGCCTCAGTACATCGTGGCGGGGGGTCTCGCGAACTTGAGAGCGGGGGAGCAAATGATATATCTTGCTGCGCTTTGCGCCTGCGCTGAATTTGCCGGTCACCTAGTCCTGGCGGATGTCTGCTCGGCTGACAGATCGAAAGAGCTTGCCTCGCTCTGCGGCGAGATTATTACCGTCTAGGGCGCAGCCCCTCTAGGGGCCGCCCCAGTCTAGAGTATTGCGCGCACGACACCCGCGCTTGCTAACAGCAGCGCCCCCGCGAGCGCCAGAGGCGCCAGTACTGCTGCCACGGCAGACCGCGCATACCTGACGGCAGCCCTCGCGACCTGGACCGTTCTTACAGCCATGCGGCGGGGCGGGACGCAGGGGAGTATCTACGGCCTCCTTACAGCCGAAAGCCCCGCCCCTCAGGGCGGGGGGTCAGAGCCCGCGTGCAGCGCCACGCTTTTTTTTACCCCCGCGCGACGCGCTCCGTGCCGGTGCCGATATTTGACAACCACGCCCACGCCAACGAGCGAACGGGCCTCGGCGCCGCCGAGGTTGCCAGGAAGTTCAAGGCCGCCGGTGGCACCGGCATAGTGCTCGTCTCGCTGACCACGTGGTCGGTCGGCGGGAGGCCGGGAGACAGAGACTCCGTCGTGAGGCTGTACGAGCACACTGCAAGGGGTGCCGAGGCCGCAAGGGCTCAGGGACTCGCCGCCGGGGCCGTCATCGGCGTGCACCCGGCCGAGTGCGCGAGGCTCCTCGAGGCAGGCTGGGACGGGGGCGACGTCGAGGAGTTCATGCTGTGGGCGGTCGACCTGGCCGCGAGATACGTCGAGGAGGGGCGCGCCGTGGGCCTCGGGGAGTTCGGCAGGCCCCACTGGCCCGCGGGCCCCCGCGTCGTTGAGCTCTGCAACAGGGTGGCGCTCTACGCGCTCGAGAGGGCCAGAGACGTCGACGCCGCCGTTCACCTGCACCTGGAGAGGGGCGGGCGGGCGACTGTAGACTCGGTAGCCGAGCTCGCCCGCAGGGCTGGCGTGAGGCCGGAGCGCGTCGTGATACACCACGCCGAGGGCGCCCTCGCGGGATACGCGCGGGAGAGGGGGCTCTCGCCGTCAGTGCCCGTGGGGCGCAGGGGAGAGCTCGACGCCGCGCTTAAGGCGGGGCCTGTGTTCGTCGTCGAGAGCGACTACCTCGACGACAGATCGAGGCCAGGCGCCGTCATCCCCCCGTGGTCTCTCGCGGGCAAGCTCAAGCAGTACCTGGCGAGGGGCGCCATTACAGAGGACTACCTCCGCGAGATTTGCGCCGCCAACGTCAGGCGCATTTACGGCTGGCGCCTGCAGCTGTGAGGCTACCTCCTCAGCGCGCCGAGAACCTTCTTTATCGCCGCAGCCGTGTCCACCGCGTCCTGCTCCGTCAAGTTCGGCGTGACGAGAAGCGACATAACCCTCTCGGCGGCCCACTCGGCGTTTGGCAGCGGCGCGTACTTAACCCTGCCGCGGTAGTGCGGGCACGACCACGGGCAGCCCCGCCCGTGCCCCTCCCTCCTCTGGAACAGCGGGGTCCTGTAGAGAGGCGCCGGGTAGGCCACGAAGGCATTGAGCACGCCCTCGGCCCTGACCGCCCTGACGACATAGTCTCTGGGCTTGCTGAGCCTCTCGACGAGCAAGAGGGCCTGGACGAGGTGCCACGCGTGCCTCATGTAGGGCCTGGGTCTCGGTATGAGCAGGAGGTCCCCCTCCAGCGGCGCGAGCTCGTCGAGGAGCGCCTTCACGTAAGCCTCCCTCCTCCTGAGGGCCTCGGGGAGCTGCCGGAGCTGGTAGTAGGCCAGCACTCCCTGCAGCTCCGTCATCCTGTAGTTGTAGCCGAGCAGCTCGTACCAGTACTTCTCCGTCTCGCCGTGAGACCTCAGCAGCCTTGCCCTCTCGGCATACGCCGTCACGTCGGTGGCCACCGCGCCTCCCTCGCCGGCGGCCACGTGCTTCGTTGCATAGAAGCTGAAGGCCGACACGTGGCCTATTGACCCGACCCTCCTGCCCCTGTACTCTGCCCCGAGGGCCTGCGCCGCGTCCTCCACTACCTTGACGCCGTGCCTCTCCGCGATCTTCACGAGCTCGTCCATCTCGGCAGGCATGCCGGCGAGGTGCACGACGACAATAGCCCTCGTCCTCTCGGTTATTCTCTCCTCGACCGACGCCGGGTCGAGGTTCAGCGTTTCCTTGTCAATGTCGGCAAACACCGGCACGGCGTTTGCGTGGAGGGCTGCCGTCGCGCTGGAGGCAAACGTCAGCGGCGACGTCACGACCTCGTCGCCGGGCCCCACGCCGATTGCCTTGAGCGCAATGTGCAGAGCCGCCGTGCCGCTGGACGTGGCAATTGCGTGCCTGACGCCGGCGTACCTGGCCAGCTCCTCCTCGAGCGCCCTGACCCACCTGCCGTGGTGCGCCGCCAGCGCGCCGGCTCTCAGCACCTCTGCAATGGCGCTGAGAACCTCGTCGCTGTAGACGTCGGGCCGTGGCACTATTGGCGTCTCCCTGACGGGCCTGCCCCCCTCTAGCGCCAGCATAGAGGCGCGGGGCCGCCGCGGTTATAAGATGCTCGCTGCAAAGGCCTTAAAGGGGAATTTCGCGCCGCGCGTGAGGTGGCTCTGCATCGCGTATGCCGCGTACTGGGCGTCAGTCGCGCTGACGGCAGCCCTCGCGCTCCTGGGGCACCCCATCGTGAGCCCGGACGCAGCTGCCGAGAGCGTTAGAAGGGCCGCCTCGATGCCCTACGAGCAGCGCCTCGCCGGCGCGCTTGCAGACGCAATTCTGGTCTCTGCGGCCTCCTACCCAGCGCTGCTCTACCTCGCCGCGGTTTACGGGGCCTTCACGACCGCGCTCGCCGGCGCCTTCGGCGTGCTCCGCGCGCTGCTCTACGCCGCAGCCATTCAGGCCCTGCTGTTCGTGATGGCCCAGGTCTCTGCGTGGCACCCGCTCGTCCAGCACTTCACCAAGCGCGGCGCGATTAACTGGAGGAGGTACCTGGCGTGGGTGGCCGCGCTATTCTCGCTGGCTGGAATCCTCGTTATCTAGCGCGGGCGCGGGTGCAGGGCGGTGCCGCCGTTCCCTCTATGCTGGCGCGTCGCCGCGCCTGGCCGCGGCGTATTGCTCGGCTATGTCGTAGCCGTACATCAGCCTGAAGAGCGTCCTGCCCTCCTCGGTCATCTGAGTCGGGTCCCACGGCCTGCTCAAGTCTATCACGACCTCGACCTCCTCCGCCTCGGGCACCGCCGACCTCAGCGCGCGCTCGACCTCCTCAACAATAATGCCCGCCAGCGGGCACCCGAGCGCCGTGAGCGTCATGACGACTCTCAGCGCCTTGCCGTCGAGCACCACCTGCCTGACGAGGCCGAGGTCGTAAATGTTAATCGGTATCTCGGGGTCGTAGATCCTCCTCAGCGCGTTAACCACCTCCCTCACCCGCTCCGGGGGCAAGTTTGTCTCGAACGCCGGCCTCTCCCCGCTCACGCGTGCCTCGCGCCGCGCCCATAAAAAGCATACCGGCCTCGGGCCGGCGGCACGCGTATTAAGCCAGGCACGCGCAGGGGCGTGAGCGAGAGGCCGCTAAGACTGCTCCACCCCCGCCCGGTCGTCGTGATAGCAACCAAGTGCCCGGGCGGCCGCGTGAATCTCATGCCGGCCTCGTGGAACACGCCGGTCTCTGAGGAGCCGCCGACCGTCGCAGTGGCAATAGACAGGGAGAGCTACACCCACCAGTGCCTCCAGCACCACAAGCGCGCCACTATAAACATCCTGCCGGTCGAGGCCGTGGACCTGATATACCGCCTCGGCACTGTCAGCGGGCGCGATGTCGACAAGGTGTCGCGGTTCGGCGTTAGGCTGGAGCCCTCGCAGACTGTCGACGTGCCGCGGATTTCCGGCGCGCTCGCGGCGTACGAGGTTGAGGTGTTCAGGGAGGTCGAGGTCGGCGAGGTCACGCTCTATGTATTCCGCGTGCTGTCGGCGTGGGTGGCGCCGGGAGTTGCAGACCAGTGGGGCTTCGACTTCAGGAAGGTCAGCGTGCCGCTCCACGGTGCCGGGCGCGCGTTTTACAGAGTCGAGCCGCGCCCGATCTTTGCCAAGAAGTAGCTGGAGGGGCCGGGGGTCCCGCGGGCGCGCTCCCCCGCCGCTCTATCCAGGCTGAGCTACGGGCCCCGGGCACGCGTGGGCGGGGCTTATTAAGCTTTGCCGCGCCTGCAGGCCCGCCGGCCTGAGCATTTTTTAGCTGCCGGCGCGTGGGGGTGCGTGGGCGCTGCCGAGCGCGTGCTGCGGGCGTTCAGAGAGGGGGGAGAGCTGTGGGGTGCTTACGTTGCGGCCAGAACGGCAATAGAGCTGGCCGTCAGGGCCGCGATCGAGAGGGGCATTGCAAGACCCAGGAGATGCGCCGAGCTGCCCGGCGCGCTCGTCGAGGCGGGAATTCTCGAGACAGGCGAGGGGCTCGCGCTCGCAGAGATAATCCGCGCGTCTAAGCGCCTCCACAGGCTGGAGAGGCGCGAGATAGCCAGAATTGCAGAGGGCGCGATGAAGATCGTGGACAGGCTCGCCGCGGGGAGCCCGCCGCGCGCCGCGGCGCGCGTGGGCGAGGGCGTCGTTCACGCGCTGAGGGCGGCCGGCGTGAGGGCCGCATATTTGGTAGGCCCGAACGCTCTGGCCGTCAAGCTGGGCTCGCGCGGGCTTGAGGACGTTCTCAAGCTCGCCGCAGAGCTGTCCGCCGAGCTCGGAGTGCCGCCGGAGAGGCTACTCGTGCTCGACGCGGAGAGCCCGGGTAATCTCGAGAGAGTCGCGCTTTACGGCAGGCTGGTCTACGCGGAGGACCCGAGCGCCGAGGTGAGCTGGCTCGTTGACAGCTACATAGAGCTGTTCTGCTGAGCCACAAACGGCTGGGAGCTTTCGCCCCTCAGGGCGGGGAGGCGTTTTATTGCCCGGCGTAGTGGGGCGCTGTCTCTCCTCTCTGAAGCCACAGTTTGTGCGCTTCACGATTCTAGCCCTGCTAGTCCTCTCCGAGTATTAGCTTGCTTCTGCAGATCGGGCATACAGTGCTGTAGAGCTTCTCCTCCTCCCAGTAGACGCCGTGCCGCGAAAGCAAGTTCTCCAAGTACCCTTGCAAAGCCGTACAGCGTCCTCTGGAGAGGCGTTCCACGCAGCGAGTCGCACTCCGGTTTATCGACTAAGACAAAGGGGTTCCCTCCCGTGCCTCCCGGCCATTCTCCTAACCCTCTTAACAACCTTTGCTGCCGTCTGCCGCATCCGCCCCCTCGCTGAGCCTTTCGTCGTGAGTCCGGCCAACGCGCTGTACACGTTAATCTGTTTTTGCGACAGGCAACCCTGGTTATAAGGCAAGTCTCTACGAGACACCAGCTCTCTTGCGCGACTCCACTCATTCCCTCCCATTCGGAGGCCTGAACTTCACGGTCTTGATCAGCCTTCCGTCCCAGAAGCGCGCAACTATTCCGTAGAAGCCGTTTATATCCACGACAACCAGTAGCGGGTCTCTGGGCATCTCGACCCTGCCGATTTTTATGGAGGATGACCTGAACAAATAGCCTGTTTATCTTTTTATCTTTCTCAACATCGGCGGCGTCACGGCGTCTCTCACCACCTCCACGGCGCCTAGCTCGGCGAAGAGGTCGACGCTCGCTTTAGGGATAATTAATATTTCTACCCGGCAACACAACACAGACGTTGAACATCGTCACCACGCCGTAATGCTGGCCTAGGTATTGAGGCGTAGTCGCGTAATTGGGCAATCTAGCTGGAGTACCCCTGCTAAACTACTCTGCGTGTAAACTTGCATAACTTACCAATTACGTCGAGCCTGGACCTAAAAGGCCGCGTTCTCTCAGCCGCCTTCTCACCTCCTCCACCTCCCGGCAGGCCGCCTCGCTGCCGGCCCTGCACAGCATGTAGAGCCTGAGGCCCCGCCAGAAGGACTCCGAGGCGAGGAGCGCCGAGATGAACGGTATCAGGGAGAGAGCCGGCAGCGCCCACAGCGTGACGAGCGCCAGGGGGCCCAGGAGGGCAAGCATCGCCAGGCTGCAGAGAAGGAAGCGGGCGGGGAAGCCTCCGCGGCCCCTCGCGACGAGCACGGCCAGCAGGGTGAGGAGCAGCACGCAGGCAGGGCCCACCACGGCGATGAGCTCCGGGACGGTCACCAGACTCAACCGCACGGAAGAATAAAAACGTGACGTTCAATCCTCGCGTGACGTTAACCTCCGCCGCCGGCCCCCAGCATTTTGCCTAGCTCCGGCGACGGCGGTCTCGCTTCCACGTCGCCTAAACGCATCGGCGGAGCACACGCCAGAAGTCTCTGCCGCTAGTCGTTTTTAAAGAGACAAAAGACGTGAACGCGCGTCTCGTCCTCAGGAACGTCGGGCCGGTTAGCGAGGCGGAGCTCCACCTTTCCGGCGTTGTGCTTCTCTACGGCCCTCACGGCGCTGGGAGGGCCACGGTGGCTAGGGCCGTCTCTGTGGCGTCAAGGCTTCTGGGGAGGGCTCGGTGGAGGCGAGGAGGCCACCTCGCTTATAAACCGCGGCGCAGAGGGCCGTAATAGAGCTGGGGGAACGCGCCATGGAGTTGGCATGGGGCACGTAACTGTGAAGACGGGACAGTACGAGAAGAGGATAGATAGCAACGTCTACGCGGGGGTGGGCGCCGCGTAGATCCCGTTGATATGGATTAAAGACGGCATGAGGCTCTACGGCACGGAGACAGACGGCGTCTACGCCTTCTCCCGCTTCGTGGAGGAGGTCCTGCCCAACTACGACGCGCTGGACGCGGCCTTCGACGCGGTAAACGGCGCGCTGGGGCCGACGGGCTTCCAGCTGGAGCTGTGGGGCGACCCCCACACGCAACAGACCGCCGCTATCTTCCGCGGGGAAGGCGGCGGGGAATACGGGGGATGCCGTCTCCGAGGCCGTCCTCAAGCTGGCGCAGGCCGCAACCGCCGCCAAGCACATAGGCGCCATCCTCTTCATAAACGGCGTGGACTTGCTACAAGAGAATACGCCGAACGTCTATTCGTCACGTTGACCAAGCTGGGAGTTCCCACATTGGTGGAAATACATCACGGCGATCTGCTGAAATACGGCGGGCAGTGCTACCTGCTGAAAAACAGTGAAGCCGCATCTTGTTAACTCGAATTTCTAACTTAACACAAGGCAAAAACTCCTCTGCTCGCCCACATAGCGGTTTAAATAGTCGCAATATTTTCCGGACGCGTATTTGCATCACCGCCATCTTCGGCATGACTTAATTCAATGTCTGAGGAGCTGCATTGTGCTTATTTGGGAAATATGTGTCTGAAAAGCGTATTTACGATCTCGTCCTCACCGGCGGCATCACACGCCAGCCAGAAGAGGGGCAAGGCGTGATCCTCTTCTCGACACGTTGCTTGTATTCCTCAAAAAGCGGTTTCCCGCCCTCTCCAGGAGGGCTATGGCGTATGCTCTCCTCGTCAATTTTGTCTATAATCACAGGCCTTACTTTATTAGATAGCGCCTCGTACAAATCCGGCGTGATAGCTCTGCTGCCTGCCGCCATTAAAACACCAAGCCTGCCATATAGCTCAGTCCTAGCCGCCGACACAAGAGTCGTGGAAACTTCAACAAGAATAAAAAGTAAGTATCGACACGTCATCAAAACCTACGTTTATGGATTCATTCAGATTTATATTTTTGAAATAAAGTCGCGCTGTGCTGTCGTCTTTGTCTCTGTTGGCGCTTCGGGTATTTTGTGGGGTTGGAAAGACCGCTACATACATACAATTAGTCGCGTTCCTAAAAGAGGCTAAGAAGTAGGGGACCTTAGCCTCGGCGTCAAATATCAGCAGGGCGCCGTTGATTGTGGCGTTGATCAACTCGCCGTGTCCCTCAATCACCAGCCTGGAGTAATTGAAGCCCGTCTCGATGCGCAGAGGAGAGCGGGCCGCGAGCGGCGAGTCCGCGAGGTTCATGGGCTTCGTGGCGTCTGTGGACGGCGCCGCCCAGCGGCCTCACCGTCCTGCTGCCTACCTTTCGACCTTGTCTAGATCCAGGAAGCTCCCCCGCGTAGTTGTAGCGGGTACTTAAACGCGGCCAGATCTCACGACCGTCCAGCGCGGCCGATATGTCGTCGACTACACCTTTGTCCAGGTCTTCTGGCGGGCGCAGCCGAGCACGCAAAGGCCTGCGCAGTCCCGGCGCGCATCTTCGCTGCAGTCCAACGACCGCCGCCCGGGGCGGGGGCGTCAGTACCGGTGCGGCTCGGCCTCCCCCAGCGCCGCCACGCGGAGCCTCTCAATCCCGCCAACGCTCTTTATTATCTCAGCGACAGATCTCGGCACTAGCTCCTCCCACCGCGGGTCTCCCCTGAGCATCAGCTCTCTCACCCGCGTCGAGCTGTACCTCTCGCGCTGCAGCATTGGCGGCTGCCTGACCTCGTAGCCCGCCTCCTTGAAGAGAAGCGCCACGAAGGGATTGCCGGTGTAAACCACGCTGAACGGCGGGGCGTAAGACCTCACCCTGCCGATCCACTCTAAGTTGTTCTCAACGTTAGGGACTGGAATCAGCAGCACGCGCGAGAGGTCAACGCCGCCCTCCCGCAGCGCCTCTCTCAGCATCCAGGTTCTCTCGCCGGCGGTGAACGGGTCCCTGACTATGTAGTTGAACTGCGCCGAGCCCACGACCACTACAAGTTCGTCAACCTCGCGCAGGATCTCGCGAATTGCGTGGACGTGTCCCCAGTGGGGCGGCTGGAAGCGCCCCGGGAAGAGCCCGCGCAGCGTCACGCTGCCCTCACATCGTGAATCTCCCGCCGGGGGGGCCGGCGAGCCGCCTGAGCCTCGCCCACCTCCCGTAATACTCTACCAGCCTCCCCGGGTCCTTCGTGAACAGCTCCCTTATGTCGCCTATGCCTAGGAGTATCATGGCTACTCTGTCGAGGCCCCACCCCCACGCGAGCACCCTGCACTTCCCCACGCCGAGGGGCTCGGTGACCTCCGGCCTGAAAATGCCCGCGCCGCCGAACTCAACCCACCCCAGCTCCGGGTGCTTGGCGTAAACCTCGACCGAGGGAGACGTGAAGGGGAAGTAGGCGGGCCTGAACTTCACCTCGCCCATCCCGAGCGCCCTGGCTATCTGCTCGAGCTGTCCGAGTAAGTGCTTGAGCGAGAGGCCGGGTCCGACGACTATTCCGTCAAGCTGGTGGAACTCCACGCTGTGCTTCGGGTCCAGCCTCTCCGGGCGGAACACGCGGCCTATCGTGAAGACCTTGTACTCGCCCTCTCCCCTTTCGGCGAGGGCCCTTATGGTCGTGGCTGTAGTCTGGGTCCTGAGCACTAAGTTCAGGGACTTCTTAGAGTCCCAGGCGTACTTCCACTTCTCCTCGTGAGCTCTCTTCACCGCCAGCATTATGTCTTCAGGCGGCGCGCTCACGGCGCCGTCCCACTCCACGTAAAATGTGTCGTGAATCTCGCGCGCGGGGTGATCTTGCGCCTGGAACAGCGCGTCGAAGTTCCAGAACTCCAGCTCGAGCGCGGGGCCCCTGACCTCCTCGAATCCCAAGCCCACCATGACCTCTCTCACGTAGTTAAGGAACTCGTGGAAGAAGTGGGGCACGGGCGCCGGGCACTCCGGCGGCTCTGCGGCCAGGTCGAACGGCTTGAGCGCGTACTCGCGCCACCTGCCCGTGATTATGTCCTCGCTCGTCAGCGCGGTTTTCATCTCCGCCGGCACTACCAGATCTGCAGGCACGGCAGACTTCACGAAAAGCAGCACGCGCTCCCTCCTCCTCACGAGCTTCCTCCTGATAAACTCCTGAAGGGCCTCCCGCGGCGCCCTCTCTGGCGATTTCAGGTACGCCTGCCTCTCCTCCACCAGCGCCAGCAGCCTCCTGAGGGTTTCCTCGTCCAGCTCTACGATCCCGCCAGCAGGCCTCACGCCCAGTCTTGCCAGATTAGCCAGGGCGAGCTCCGCCTCGGGGTGCGAGAGGCCTATAACGCACCTGCCCCCGTTGCACACGGCGCTCTTGAGCAGCTTGTACTCAGGAAGCCCCTCCTCTGCCCTCCTCTTGCCCTCCTCTGTGAGCTCGTAACTCTCCACCGCCCGCCTCTCCACGCGCAGCAGGCCGCGGGCCCTCCCCTCCTCAACGTATCTCATCAAGCTCTCGCTGCTGGCGCCGACCTCTCTGGCTATCTCGTCGAGCGGCCTCCACTCCTGGGCCCTCCGCAAGATCTCGTAGAGCGGTCTCGCCACTGCAATGGTGCCGGACACGAGAGGCCGGCACGCACTGAAATTTTTAGCATGACCGGCGCGCGGGAGGGTCCCGAAAATTAGTGCGCCCGGCCCGCGCTGTGGCTGGCGCGCTACCTGCCGCGCACCAGCGGTACGGGGAGCTCCTCCTCTCTCTGGGGCCTGCTCACGATGAATGCCTGCTTGTAAAGCAGGTCGCGGAGCGCGGCCCTTATTGCCTCGCTCCTGTTGGGGAAGATCCCGCGCCTCACGAGCTCGTCGAGCTCCTCCAGCATTTTCCTGGGCACGTGGACCGATATGAGTGCCATTCTCTCCTTGCTCTTGCTCCTCGGCATGCCCCCGTGGGGACACGGCTAATAAAACATTTCCCGGAATTTGCGAGATTACACCTAAAGCCCCGCCGCTCACGGCGGGGTTAGGCCCCTGACGGGGCGGGTGACCCGCGATGCTGGCCCGGGTAGCCCCGTGACTCCCGCCGGACGGGCGGGCGAAGGCGGCCAGGGGGTGTTGGTGGAATGCTGGGGGAGCTTCCGCCCCTCAGGGCGGGGAGGAGGCTGTACGGCACTGCGTGCCCGAAGTGCGGGGACAAGATGGAGGAGCTCTCCGGCATGGTCGTGAAGTGCGGGAGCTGCGGCTTCAGCGCGCCCCACTAGGCGCAATTATTAGTACCCAGCGCGCCAGCTTGCTGGCTCTCCTGCCGGGGCCCTCTCTGCGGCTGCCCCACCCCTACTGTATTTCCTACCCCTATCAGCAGCACGGCGGTGCCCGCCCCGCTGCTGGCGACGAACTCAAGCACCCGCTTTGTTACCTGCTGGACGGCATCGTAAATCTCGCTGGTCATTGCCGTCATGGCCTCAGACTGCCGCATCTTAACCAAGAAGGCGTAGAGGGGCACCTTATATTTTGTCGCGTGCGTCTCCACGTTGAACTTCTCAACCCCGATGCCCCCTATTGCCGCCCCCACGCCTTCTGCTATCTCGCCGGTTTTCTCGCCCTCGAACCTGACGGCCGCGTCGACTGTTACTATGCAGTCCGGCCTCACCTTAAGCGTTTCGAAAATGTAATGAACGGCCTCGTCGAGCCTCCCGACAGTGCTCCCGGGGCCCTCCGGCTTTATTACAAACAGCCTCCTGCCCTGATACTCGCACTCCGCTACTACGGTGTCCTTGACGGCTGCGTGATACTTTATGTTAGTGCATTGCAGCAGGATGTTGTAAGCTACAAGCGGCCCGGCGCTATCGCCTATTGGAACTCCCTTGATAAATGAGCTGACGGCCTCGTTCACAGTATCAGTGAGCTCCTTCAGCAGCGGCAGCAGCATTGTTAGCTGCATGACCAGGTAAAATGCCTTGTACTTCTTGGCCAGCCTGTAGTAGTGATCCACGACCTTGTATATCAAGTTCATGTACCTCAGTGCCTCAATTGCCGTTGCGAGGTTCTTGACGGCAACGCTGCCCTCGACGTACTTGCAGACCTCGCGCTCGTAAGTCTCGAGGTACGTCGTTATTATGTGCTTATACTTTGGGACTACTCCACCCGGGTCAAGCGACGTTGGCTCTATGACCGCAAAGTCGATCATCCTCTTGAGCATGTTCTCCAGATCCGGCCTCTGAACTCCCTGCCTCTTCACCCTATCGAGTGCCGCGAGCACGTTAGTCGACGCGGTATTCAGGAGCTGGCCGAGGTACGTCAGGAATCCGCTGATCTGGTTGAGATACCTCCAGATTTGGAGGTCCTGGAACATGAATATCAGCGCAAACCATATCAGCGCCGTGATTATATACCACACCGGGTCGTATCCTGCCTGAGCTATCATTTTATGCCGCGTGCCCTCTACATTATAAAGTTTTTGAAGCTCGAAATGTTGCGAGAGCGCCCTCCATAAACTTAAAGTGCAGATATTCCGCACAGAGCGACCGCGCGCGGCGAAGGTCAAGTTTAGCTGGCGCGCCGCAACGCGGCTATAGATCAGTGATCGAAGGCCCGATCACTGGCTCAGCCGCAATCCCGTCATCACGCGCCCTCCCGCGCTCCGCGGAATTTAAGCCTAGACCTCGACCACGTCCCGACCGCCAGCCCTCGCCGCCTGCCTACTCCCTCGCTGCAAGAGTGCCGCGGCGAGCGCGCCGAGAGACAGCGCTGCGAGAAATACCCTCACGAAGCTGGCGCGCGTCATCACCGGCACTCTCACCTCGCTCCCGAGCGCGACGTAAAACCTCGCGCCGTCTATTTCCACGACGGCGCTGTTGCCCGCCCTGAGAACTCTCGCGATGCCGCCCTCCCCGCGGAATTTAAGGCTGCCGACGTGAATCCTGAATTCAGGAATCGGGGAGCCCAGAATATCCGCGACTCTGACCTCAAAGAATAGCGCCGACGTGGATATGTTAATAACAGGGCGCGCCGCGACCGTGTACTCGGCGACCGCCACGCCGTTGTAGTAGAGCCTCACGTCAACTGGGCTCCCGAGCTGCGTGATATTGGGCTTGACGAGCGCGGCAAACCCGGGCGCGTCTGCGACAACTCTGGGGATCACTAGGTCGGTGTGCGCGTAAGCAATGCCGTTGCTGAGCAGCGCTGGGTAGCTGTAAGTGCGATTCGCGACCCTCACGTTAATGTAATACGTGACGCCACTAATAATGCATGCCCTGACGGGCGTTCCGTCGCTGGCAGTGAGATAGCACCGGTTGACCTCGCGGCCGTCCGCCGTCACTGCAAGCACGCGCCTCACGGCGCTGGATGTAATATTGCCGGGAATGCTGTAAGAGAAGAGCGTG
This sequence comes from Thermoproteaceae archaeon, assembly GCA_020833025.1. Lineage (GTDB taxonomy): Archaea > Thermoproteota > Thermoprotei > Thermoproteales > Thermoproteaceae > Pyrobaculum. Next base: position 37,839 of record JAJHRB010000002.1, read on the forward strand.
TACTCGTCGCCGCTCGCGAGCCTCACTAGAATGCGGAGCGGTCTCTCCAGCGGGTTCAGAACAGTGGCGGATCCCTCGCAGTCGCCAACAACCGGCACGCTGATCTGCTCGACTGAAAGACGCGGCCTGCCGGTCACTGTGAGCTGGTCCGGCGCAAACTTGAGCTCGACGTCTGGAGTCCAGCGCCTGCCGCCCTCGAGCCTGGTGCCCCTCGCGGGAGTGTAAACGTAGTAATCCGGTCTCTCCGAGTCTGCCAGCCTGAAGTACACTACGTCGACAATCCCGTGCGCGTGCACCTCTGCCCTCTCGTACACAGCGTACTCCTCTAAGTACGCCCCGCGCACGACCTCCGAGCTTACTCTGTAGGCGTAGCTGCCCCTAACGCTCGGCGGAACTAGAGACCTCACCCTCACAATGGCGCTGCCGTTTATCACGAGCGGGACTCCCCAGTGGGCGTACATGGACTCCTCCCCCGCGATTGTCACGGGAATTAGCGGGCCCAGACTCCTCCACCTGTCCACCACCAAGTGGAGGAACTCGCCGCACGCAGTACCGCTCACGTACTTGGGCGTTGGGTAGCGATCGAGCTCCGGCAGGGATGCCGTCCCGTTGCCATGTATGGCGTAAACCGACGCGACGCCCCACGGCAAGAGCGGGTCGAGCTGCACGGCGAATTTCGCGCAGCCTCCCAGGTGCACGCTATACGCAAAGGGAATTGAGGCTATTTGAATTGACATTGCAGTTGCATTTACTATCAAAATTAAAAGCCCCAGCACATGAATGTGCACGCTGCAGAGGTTAAATATCCATTAGAGAATTTGCTGCGTCACTCCTTAAATTCCCGGGAGCGCTGTCTCGCATGAGGTGGGCGCTTGCCGCCACCCTGTACTTCATTGGCGTGCTGACGCTGGGACTCTTACTGATGGGGCTAAAGTCGGCGCTTGCGGCCTCGCTAGACTTTGTGTTCCTGCTCCTCGCCATCATGCTGTTCAGGCTCGCGCTCCGGGATGTGTCACTCGCGCTTGACATCGCCATGGAGGATAAAGAGAGAGCCGAGCTGAGAATGGTGCAGGTGCTGCTCGTGACGACATTCTGCGTTGCGGCGTGCGTGCTAGCGTACGGCGCCTTGAGCTCGCTTATGGCGCGCTGACGCTCCCGCGCTCACGCCCTGCCGGCGCCCGGCTTCTCCAGCTTGCTCCGGCACTCCTCGAGCTGCGCCTTTAACTGGGCCAGCATGGCCTCCCTCAGGAGCAGGCTCCGGTAAAACGCCAGCGTCTCACGCTCCTGCTCCAGCAGTCTCTTGGCCCACTCGTTGAGTTTCTGCTCCTCCTCTATCAGTCTCCGCGCGAATTTCACGAGGTTGTCCACCAGCTCCACCTCTCTCGTCCTCACGGCCTCCTCCAGCTTCTTCAGCTCCTCCTCCTTCCTCGCAACCGCGCTCTCAAGCGCCTTGTACCTCGCCTCCAGCTCCTCAAGCTCCCTCTTCCTTCTCTCCGCGCGCTCCTGGAGCTCGGCCAGCTGTCTCTCCCTCTCGCCGAGCTCGGCCAGCTTCCTCTCGGCCTCCTCCGCCCGCGCCAGCAGCGCCTTGACGCGCTCCTCCTGCTCGCTCAGCTGGCGCTGCTTCACGAGGAGCTCTTGCTCTGTCCTCTTCAGCTCCATCTCCTTGCGCAAGAGCTCCTCTCTAAGCCTTCTCAGCTCCTCCTCTCTCTGCGCCAGCTCTTGAGTCCTCGCGGCGAGAATTGCCGAGGCGTTTCTGACTTCATCAAGCGCGCCCTTGACGGGATCTGCCATCTCGCCGACCTTTCTAATGCTCTCGAGGACGTACGCGAGCTCCCCCTCTCTCTTCTTAACAGCCTCCTCCCTGCTCCTCAGCTCTGCCTCCTTGTACGCGAGCTCCCTCATCCTCCCCTCGTAGCTCTGGAGTCTTGAGCCCAGGTCCTTGAGCAGCTCCAGCATTGCCGAGGCGACGGCCCTCAGCTGGTCGCCCTGCTCCTTAATTGCGGACAGCTGTCCGGCCAGGCCCTCGACCTTGCCCACTATTGCGTCGAGTCTCCCGGCAATCGAGACTACGTTATTCGCCGCGTCTGCAAGCGCCTTTGCCGACAGTACTATTTTCTCTATTGCTGCCGTTGCGTCTATAATCCTCCCGGCCGATGCGTTCAGCTGCTCGACGAGGCTGCTGAGTCTCGACGCGCCCTCAATGAGATCTCTGGACACTCTGTTAAGCGCCGAGGCGAGCCCCTCCACGGCCCTCTTCACATCAAGAGAGCCCGACTTGACCTCGGCCAGAACCTGGTTCTTGATCTCGTCCACCCGCGCGGTCAGCGCGGCGAGGCTTGAGGATAGCGCAGACAGCTCCCCGCTGAGCTTCTTGCCGACGTCCCCGCGCAAGGGCACAAGACGTCTCACTCCGCACTTAAAATTCTCTTAGCCAACAGCTCCTGGAGCGCTGCAAGCCTCTCGCCGATTGCCGCGCACAGCTCGCCAAGCGCGCTTCTATTCTCCTCCAGCACTGTCCTGAGCGCTGCAATGCCCTCCAGCAGCGCGCTCGCCACGGCGTTAATTCTCTCGACAGCCTCGCGCAGCAGAGACGAAAGCGCCTCCGCGTCCGTCGCCTGCGCGGGGCGCTCCGCCAGTCTCCTGCCGAGCTCGGCGATCTCCTCGCGTGTCCTTGCGACGTCGCTCCTCAGCCTCCTAACCTCTTCGATGAGCTCGGCCAGGTAGTCGTAGTCGAGCCCGCCGGACATGCCCCGCGTGGCGCCTAGTTTATTAAATATCGTGCGGGCGGCGCTCGTGGGCTTCATATCGCCGAGGGCCAGAATCGCGGCCAAGTACATCTCGCCGGACGCCTACGTGTACGGCCCCACGACCGTCGGAGGGGATAGCTTCGTCGACGCGTCAATCATAGGCTATCCCTCACGCCAGAAGCTGCTCGGGGCCTTCTCGTTGCTCGATGAGCTGAGCGACGGCGCGAGAATAGGCGAGCGCGTGATAGTGAGGAGCGGCGCGGTGGTGTATGAAAACGTCGAAATAGGCGATGGCTGCGAGCTCGGCCACAGCGTGCTCGTGAGAGAGCAGAGCAGGATCGGGAGGTGGACGTTAATAGGCAGCGGGACGGTCATAGAGCGCGGCGTTGTTATCGGCAGCAGGGCCCGGATACAGTCAATGGCATACATTCCCAATAATACGGTAATAGAGGATGATGTCTTCATAGGGCCCAACGCTGTCATAACGAACGATAAATACCCTCCCAGCGGGCGGATAGCCCCTGTCGTGATCAGGAGGGGCGCAATCATAGGCGCGAACTCAACGCTGATAGCCGGCATAGAAATCGGCGAGGGCGCTGTCGTTGCCGCCGGCGCCGTCGTCACGAGGAGCGTGCCGCCAGGAGTCGTGGTTGCCGGCGTTCCTGCCAGGGTGGTGGGTAGCGCAGAGGATTACGCGCGGAAACGCGCCATGTACGAGCGCGGTCTCTGAGTCCGAGCAGCGCGGCTCTCAGCGTATCTCCTCTGCGAGCGCGACGAGGAGCTCCACGGCGTGCCGCACGTCGTCCTTGTGCACCATCTCGACGGGAGAGTGCGAGTACTTGGTCAGTATTCCGATGGACACGGCGGGAACTCCAGCCATCAAAAACGCGGCGGCGTCCGTCCCGCCGCCGCCCGAGCCAACCTGCACCGGCACTCCCCGCCTCCTGGCTATCTCGAGGACTCTCCTCGCGAGCTTGTTGCTGTAGGCCGCGTAGCTGTCAAACAGCCTCAGCACGGGCCCCTGCCCTGGCTTGGCGTTTCCAGTGTAGCCCGGGTGGCAGCAGGCCATGGTGTCCACCACGACGACGTACTTGCCCTCAATGCCTCTGGAGAGCGCGCGGGCGCCCAGGAGCCCCATCTCCTCCTGCACCGTCCAGACGTACGTCGCCGGCGCGCCGCGCCTGTAGGCCTCGAGCAGAATCCAGCAGCCGACTCTGTCGTCAAGCGCAGATGCCGACACGAACCTCCCCATCTCGGCGTACCGCCGCGCGAACGCCGCGGGAGTCACGGGAGAGATGCCGAGCGACAGGGCCTCGTCCCTGCTGCTCGCCCCAATGTCGATGAAGAGATCCTGCCATGTTATCTGCTCCTGCCTCTGGTGGAAGTGAGGCGGGGCGATCCCAATGACGCCCTCGACCCTGAAGCCCTCTCCATACAGGACTACAGTGGTGCCTGGCAGGATTCTGTCGTCCACGCTTCCGACCTTCCTAAACCGCAACCTGCCGTCGTCCTCAATCGACGTGACGAGGAGGCCCACCTCGTCCATGTGCGCCGCGAAGACGAGCCTCGCCCTGCCGCGCGCGTACACGTTTCCCAGCTCGTCCGCCTCGGCCTCTGGCACAGCCTCGGCGAGTCTCTGCCTCACCTCCTCCTCAAAGCCAGAGACCCCCAGCGCGCCCGTGAGCGTCTTGAGGTCCATTGAGTGCAGCGGGCGTGGCAGCGTTAAAAAGGCCAGACACCGGCAGCGGTCGTGCCCTATCACGTCCGCGCCGGGCGCGAGGATATAGCGCCCGCGGTGGTGGGAGTTGGCGACCCCGCTAGGGCAGAGCTCTACGCCTCGCTAATGGAGGGGGCCAGGCCGGTGAGCGCGGGCCGCTATCTCGTTTACACCGGGCGCGTGAGGGGCAAGCGCGTTACCGTGGCCGCGCACGGCATCGGCGGGCCGTCTATTGCAATACTGCTCGAGGAGCTGAGACAGCTCGGCATGGAGGTGTTCATCCGGATAGGCACGGCGGGCTCCCTCGGGCAGCTGCGTGCCGGCGACGTGCTGGTGGCGGCGGCGGCCGCGGCCCCCGCCGGCGGGCTCTTCGGCGCGTACTTCCCGGGATACAACCCGCCCCTCTCGGCAGATCCCGTCCTCACGGCGAGACTGGCAGAGGCGCTCAAGGCGCCGGTAGGTTACGTCGTGTCCAGCGACGCATTTTACGTCGAGGACGAGGGATTTGCGAGGCTGTGGCGCGAGCGCGGCGCTGCGGCCGTCGAGATGGAGTGCGCCGCGGCGATGGCGCTGGGATGGCTCAGGGGATTCAGGGTGGGCTGCGTGCTGGTAATATCAAACGTCGTCGGGAGGCGCGAGACAGCGGCAGACCTGCGGGATAGGCTCGCCGAGGTGTTCATGAGGGTGGTGGATGTTATTTAGTGGCGCTTAAAAAGGCGCGGAGCTGGCTGGCCGGCCCGGGCCCGGCCGGGCGGAGCCGCCCTCCCAGCGCGGGGCGAGCTCGTGCCTTATGCCGAGGGCGTCGAGCACGCGCCCGGCGAATGCCGTCACGAGCTCCTCGATCGTCCTGGGCTTGGTGTAGAAGCCGGGAGACGCCGGCATTACCACTGCTCCTGCGAGGATCGCGCGCTCTATGTTCCTAGCGTGCACAAGAGAGAGCGGGCTCTCCCGGATAACCAGCACGACGCGCCTCCTCTCCTTGAGCGCGACCTCGGCAGCCCTGACGATTAAGTTGAGCGTAATTCCATTGGCGACGGCGGCCAGGGTCTTCGTCGAGCAAGGCACTATCGCGACGGCGTCTATGCCGAAGCTCCCCGAGGCGGGCGGCGCCGTCAAGTCGCTCTCGTCCCACACATAGTCGGCGAGCGACTTGACGTGAGACGCGCTGTAGTCAGTCTCGAGCTGTATTATCTTCTCTGCAGTCTTTGATATGGACAGGTGCACCTCGGCGCCAACTCTCCTGAGGAGCTCCAGCACCTTAATGCCGTATATCACGCCGGACGCTCCGGTGATCCCGACGAAGACCCGCATCATCCCGAGCGTCCGGAGCCTGCCTTATTGAACGGACGCTGCTGCCGTCGCGACGGCAGCAGCGTCCGTTGGGTACTGCTCCAGCCTCAGCTTAGGCCTCCTGAATGCCGGCAGCGACTCTACGAAGATCTCCAGCTCGCGCCTGCTTCTGAGCCGCCCGGGGCGCGGCTCGGGCATCTGCCTGCCCGGGGCCGGGTCCTTATATGGCTGGGCGGCCGGCAGATCTTGAGGTCGGTCGTGCAGGGCGCTGCCGATCCCGGCAGGCAGTGGGGGCGAGACCGGCCTCCCGCGACCGCGGGCATTGAGATGGGTCTCGAGCCGGTTGGCGGCAGGAGCGGCGGGGCTCGGGCCGAGCGGCGCGCCCCGGCCCGACCTGCTGAGGCTGGCCGAGGGAGGCGCGGCTGTCTAGCAGGGAGGGCGAGAGGCGGAAGGGCGTGGAGGGCAGCCCGTGAAAAGTCTAGAGACGTGACGGCGGCTGAGAGGAGGTGCAAAAAAGATCTTAGAGGCGCAATTCGGGACGTGCTTAAGATGCACGGCATCAAGCCGTTGTCTAGAGACTTGCGGCACATTGAGCTCGAAGAGGGCAAAGGCGGCGGGGAACCTGGCGGTGCAGCCCTCAGGCGAGAGCTCCGTCGCGCTGCCAAATTGTCTGTTCTGCCAGGGGCGCGGCTCCGCAGGACCTCGCCGAGCTCCCTAGCCGCTACACGCTTTTAAGCACGCCGCGCCACTTAAAGTGGCGGGGGTGCCCGAGCCAGGTCAAAGGGGCGGGCGGGTGGTTAATGGGCGCCTCCCGCTACTCTCCACTTACTATATTATCTCCCGGGTTTCAAAGCGCTTGTACATATCCCCTGGCCGCCGCGGTAAACGCCAGTAGCCCCCTGGAGCGGCATACCCGTCTTATCTCGCGCCGCCACGAGAGTCCCCTCGTAGGGGCATCCGGGGGTGCACCACTCGGGCGGCGGCGTGTATTCGACCCTCTGCACACGCCGAGCCTCTGCGGAAGCTCGAAGACTAAGGCGGCCCTGAGCCACTTCGGCTCATGCCTCTATCCGCCGCGCTCATACCCTCATCCGCCTCGCCGCGTTCTCGACTCTCTCGACGACCGCTCCGGCCGCCTCCGCCAGGCAGATAAGCATTCCGTAACTCCCTGCTAGGTAGCAAGCCAGAGGGACGCTGCGGCCAGAACCCAAGGGCTCCCACCCGCGACAACCCTCCTGTTCCCCTCAAGGGATATCCAAAGCCCTCCTCGCCGCGGAGGCCGGGATAAGCGCCGTGTTTGTGATGGACGCATGGCATGAAAATTACCTGTCGTTGGCGAAACGTTATCCTGTAAGTACGCGGGCGTCTCGACGGGTTACAGCGCTAGCATCTTCACCATAACGCTGAGGGAGCAGAAGGTGTATCTAGACGTGGGAGGGGATCCCGGCTACCCCTCTGGGCCGGTGGTGTTTGCCGCCGGCTTCTACGGCGATTACGCCGTGGCGAGGTATAAGGAGATGGAGATGAGCCCCATGTGTCCGCTCGGTTGCGAAACCGGCTACACAGCCGATGTGTATCTGGCGAGGCCCGTCTTTCAGAGCGACAGCACAATCAAGCCGTTGTCGGCGCCGACTACACGCCAAACGACGCCGACGGGCTGAGCAGATTCTTCATAACAGCCAAACACATACTGGAGCTACTTAACCGCTAGACATGACTACTTGCTGTACCTAGACTCTTTCTACGTCGAGAAGAGCGTTAGCGGGATCGACATTTTCTCGGTGGGGATGCCGTGGCCTTTCGAGAGCTCCATAGCCGCAGACGGCAAGCTGACGGTGGGCATAGGGCAGGTACAACAGACGGTGTTGCTTGCCGTAGCCGAGGCCACATTGGATCCGGCCTATAAATCTACAGACGACGTGGTGGGCCGGTACTATACGCCCGGCGTTGAGTTCAACGTGGAGAGCTACGACTCGCAAATCGCCTCGCCTCTCGTAGATGTGTATACTGTGCCGCAGTAATAAATCTATTTTTTCGCACTGACTTCCCCTGAGCGCAACATGGTTTTGCTATGAGATTTCTCGCGAATGCGGCAGTGGTTGCTGTGTTTGCGGCTGTAGCGTTTGTCGCCGCGGCTGGGAGGGGGCCTGAGGGGGATGCCTACAGCTACGCGGCTCTGCACGTGACTCTTCATGGGAAGATCGCGGCGCTCTCTCATTACGACGTGCTGAAGACCACCGAGCCGCTGACCTGCTCGGACGGCGCCCGCAACTTCACGTGCCTCCTCATGAAGACAGACGTAAACCCCGTCTTAAACGAGCTGGGGAAAATAGGCGTGAGGCCTACAGCAACGCCCACTGCGCATAGGTGGGTCTTGGTGCTTGAATACAACTTTACAGAAGACGCCTGGCGCTGGCGCAACGTCACGGTGCTAAAAAGCTGGGAGCTCAGGTGGAACAACGAGACAGTATACCTCCTCCAGGCGCAAATTAAGAGGTCGCTGGGCGAAATGGTGAGGATAAACAGGGAGCTCTCAGAGACGTTTTTCGGGCGGCGGGAGCTGAAGAATATAACCGCCGTGGCTGTACACGCAGATAAAATTGCCGTAGGAACCTCTAACGGCACGGTAACCAACGGCAGAGGCAAGCCGGACCACAGGACAGTAGGGAGAATAAGGGAGCATATTAAGAGAAAATACGGCGACATGGTCGTTGAAGTATACTACACAACTGGAGCAAAGCCTCTAGTAGAAATGGCTGGAGATTACCCGGTCCTTACGGACTTTAACTCATTCGGGCAGTACAAGTACGAGGGCGGCGCTGCGTGCACTCTCGGCTATCTTGGCTATCTCTACGGCGATCCTAACCTGCCGGCAGTAATCACCGCGTGGCACTGCTTCGGCTTCGTGGGTACGGACAGAACATCGCCTTACACGGCACGTATTTCCTTCATGACGCCAAAGTGCGTACTGTGCAGTATTACGGCTCCAAGCGATGGCTTCCTCAACCCAGGCCCATACTATTGGTGGGAATGGTACATTAAGCCCATGCTTTTTGTACAGTCCGACTCTGCGTTAATAGGAAAGGCTAATGATCCAAGCTATTTTGAGAGGCTGGGCCTGAAGTTCGGCTACATAAGGGGGGCTGACGGTAGTAGTGACCTGCCGATCATGTTACAACTGTCGAAGTACGATGTGAAAGAGGGGGATTCCTTATGGATAAGACTGGGCCGTTCGGGCGTGGTGAGCAAAAATGTGGTAAACTCGCTTTGTGCCAGCTTTCTACCTCTACCTGATTTTATCCGGAGCATCTTTGATCCTTCCGTGTATTACATACCCGCGTTGAGTTGCCACACCAGGCTGTCAGCCGGCACTTATGAACCCGTGCCAGGCGACTCCGGCTCGCCAGTCTATAGGCTCCGCATAGGTTCAGATTACAGGTATGCAGTAGTAGATGCCTACGGCGTTCTCTCTGCTGAGGAGTGGACTAAGGAGGTATACGTGGCTGACATAAGTTGGATTTACGTAAAGGTGTCATGGCTGGGTTAGTACGTGATTATAATACAAATATCTTTTTAAAATATTTTATCATTTCTTTAATATTATTTTATGTAATAAATTTAATTTACATAAGGCATGCAACCACCAGCCCCCGCGTAATGGCGTGGTGTCTGTCTGCCACAATCTTTCTCCTACCTCCGTTGCTTTCGTTGCTTTTATTACGGCAACCTACTGCAGCCAGAGTTTACTTTCACCTTGCTGTAAATATTTCTGTACTTCTTCTCATGTCCAAAGTTTATTCATCATCTGGCATTTTTCTTATGAAATGCATAGAAGGTTATTGCGAGGAATTTCTAATAAAATGCATAGATATTAGAGTGGCGCCAGCATTAAGCACAGGCCTAGGCCTTCTGCTCGGCGCAGCTGCCATGCATAATTACGAGAGGAAAACCAGATATGCGTACTATGTAGCAATTATGCTGTGGATTGTTATTGTCGTTCTAACTTTCTAGCTTTGTAGTTGCAATGGCTCTCTACAGAGGATATGTCAATCATCAACAAGCTCGCTGAGGCCGTGGAACGTGGGTCAATGCCTAAAGGTACGCAGTTTAGGCCTATAGATTTTTGACCTTCATAACATTATTTTGTTGATTCGGAGCAGGAAACGGAGTTTAAGACGGCGCCTCGTTGATTTGACATATTTGTTTAGCTGGGCTGTGGGCTGAGAAGCCACTTATAGCCGTGACGTCTATTTGGGTGCTTCTATGTGCATTTGGAGGGTTAGGTCTCTCGGGATCTGGGCTTGGTGGGTAGCAGTAAGGCAGCTTGCGGCAGGTTCCTCCGCCGCCGCGGCTATTATTCGCCGATCTGAAACCGGCGTCCAGAGCCGCTGTATACCGCCTCGCTGTTGATATGTACTGTCTCCACGGCATATGTAAGCTACTTAAGGAGATACTTGAAACATAGGGGAATCACAGTTAAAAAAATGCCAAGTCCCCCGCCGTCTTCATCCCGTTGCTGCTTTTAAATTGTTACCCATAGAAGTTTTTGTGGTCCTTGCCATGATGCGGGTTCCCCGGCGTGGGCGGCCACGGCTCAGCTGGGCAGCCTAGCCATCTGCCGAGCTTATTCTCTGGACAGCCATGTACGACTTAGGCATTAATCGCGCTAATTGATTCGGCGGCCTTTATGATGCTTGTGAGGGGAAGTGCTGATGTTGTCAGAACGCCTGTTGATACAAGCCGCCAAAAAAGACGAGAGAATACGCAAAACTCTCACCCAATTCCTCGAAGAAAAACTAAAGACGGCGGAAGGCAAAAGAAAAGAAAGAATCATACACGCCCTGAACCAACTAAAAACTTAAAAACGTCACACTAGAAGAAAAACGCCCCAACCACCCGCCTGCCCGCCCAGAGGGGCAGGGTTTAGGTCCCTGTGGCGTAGGCCTGCGTGGGTTCAAATCCCACCCCCCGCACCACCCTCCTCCGGGCACTCCCTCCGCGGGTGGCAGCCCGGCACGTGAGGCGAAGTAGAGTGCCTTCAATTCTAGTGCCTCTCCGTGCGCGTGAAAGATTTTAAAAGCTGCCGCCACGTCTTAACGGCGGCGGTAGCTCAGCCTGGTTAGAGCACCCAGGGGCGCCGCCCCGTGTAGGAGTCTGGCCGCGGAGGCCGCGCGGCCGGGCGGTGCGGCTCATAACCGGGGGGACCCGGGTTCGGGGAGTGCCCGCCCAGAAATCCCGGCCGCCGCACCACTCTCTCAGAGCATGGGTTACGCACAGCGTGCGGCAACTCCCCCTGTCTCGGCATTCCGCCTCTTGCCCTCCCTGTTAGACAGCCTCTCCTCCTCCCTGCGCCCCTTCTCCAGCTTCTCCATCTCCCTCCTCTGCCTCTCCAAGTGTTGTAGTACGGGTATCTGCGGGCCCGCCTCATCGCCTCGCCTCCTTCTTCACCAGCTTCTCCAGCTCCTTCACAGCTTTCAAAAGATCCGCAGCGGGGCCTGGGCCCTGCATGGCGCGAGGGCTGCGTCCTTCACAACTTTCAAAAGATCCGCTGTTCGTGTAGTCGGGGCGCAGGTAAGCGCCGCCTTGTGGCGGGATTGCGTTTTAAAAGAATTCGTTACTGCGAGACTAGGATACTGCAGAAATCAGTCTTCTGTCTGTAGACAGAGAGAGTGAGCTTGTGCTTTTCCAGACGCCTTACGAGTCGGGGCGGCCTCACCCTGTGTTGATATACGGCAGGAGGAGAGTGGACAGGACATGGCTGGTTAAGAAGCTTCTGAGGGGGGGTCTTTACTTTTACGCCCAGAGGAGGTCTCTGCACGACGAGCTTTCTCGGGCCCTCCCGACCCGAGGGTAATTGCTGTTGTTACGTATTGAGAGAGTATTCCGAGAGCCGCCCCTGGCAGCCAACGGCGGCACGGCAGATGCACGTACAAGGGAGCACTGCGGCTAGGAAGGGCGCGGTCCTCTAATGTAGTATCGAAAGTTATTAAGTCTAGGCTTACCTAACCCTTACCAGTACCATGCAGAGGGCGGCAGAGATTTCTCTTTACTAAGTTCAACATGGTGCTCCGTGCACGGCGGTGGTGTACAAGGCGCTCTCCGTGGCGTTTAAGGCGTAGGACGGGGGCTGGCGACGGGCACAACGCCGTGAGGGGCAGGCCCGAGGTGCTTGAGCGGCAGACATGGCTGAATACGCTGGGGAGCTCTCCTACGCGCCAGGCGGCATCGCCGTAATCCCAGGCACAGTTTAAACTGCCGGATCCGGTGGAGGGGTTGTTGAGGGAGCGGCCTGAATTAGGCGTCTTCGGCGTGGAGTGGGTTAGGGCGTGGATTCACGTGGGGGAGAGGCTGGTGGAGGTCGCTCGTGTGTCGCGGAGGCTCCCGCGGGCGGTCGGGGTAATCAAAAGCAAGCCCGTGGACTGCATCCACCCCTACACGCTGGGAGTGTTACGTGGCCGGGAGCGGATACGTGGGAATCCTCTAGTCTGCGCCCTCATGCTAGTCCGGGCTGTGCTACCGGGGCTCTCTGGCGGCGTTAATGCAGATTGATTTTTCTTCACGTGACCCAGACGTTGGCCCTCCTCAGGTGCTCTACGAATTCCTCCAGCCCGAGCCCCGAGACTTTCTGGGAGAGACGGAGGTTTCCCGTCTCTATGAAGAGCTTGATTGCGGCTCTCACCCTCGGCGGCAGCGAGTTTATATAGTTCCAGTCTGCCTCCCTCCTTCTGAGCTCCCTGGCCTCCCTCTCGCGGTCGATCAGCTCCTGCAGTCTCTCCACCTCTGGATATCTCTCTGTGGGAATTTATGTTTTGTCTCCTCCTGATACGTAAAAATCGCGTCGTCGGGAACCAGACCCCTGCTCCTAAGCTCCCATAACACTTCGTATGCCCTCCAAACCCTCGCGGTGGTGTAGAGGAACTGCGCGGCATACGCCGCGCCGTTTTCAGACAGCGCAATGTATCCTCTGTCCTCAGCCACCGCAATGCAGTAGGCTTCGGGAAAGTCGAGCCCGCGAGTGGGCCCGCGGCGGCTCAGCTCCACCAGCCTCAGGGCGCGGTCGCGGTACTCGGGCAGGAGGGGAAATAGGGACATGTCCCCGGAGGCTAGGCGGTCGGCTATCCACATGAGGGTCCTCTCGCTCTGCACCTCATTTAGCACGTCCTCCGGAATCCACACGACGCGGAACACGCGGAAGAGGAGATCCCTGTGCGAGAACCTCGCCCAGTCTACCAGGAACGAGGTGTCCGCGATGGCCTCCATTAATTCACGTGGGGTATTCCCGCCCTGATGCGCAGCTCGTTAAACTCCTCCACTCTAAGCCCCGCGATTTTGGCAGCCACGTAGAGGTCCCCGGTCTCTATGTAAAATACTAGTGCCGCCCTGAGCCTTGGCGGCAGCGAGTTTATATAGTTCCAGTCTGCCTCCCTCCTTCTGAGCTCCCTGGCCTCCCTCTCGCGGTCTTTGAGGTGCTCCTCCACGGGAGTGTGCGGCCGCGTAAATAAGTGGATGCGGAGCCATGGAGGGCCTCGGGGCGGCTGCCAATATCTTGAAAGCGCAATAATCGAGTGCGGATTGATGCGCGGGCTGCCGCATTTCGCGCAGCGGTGCTAGTGTGCGCTATGAGAGGCGGCACTCACTATACAAAATTAAAAATAATTAAAAATAATGATATTATGACATTTATATTGTCGCGGGCAAGCCGCCTTGAGATGCAAAAAGTTCGCATTATTACAAAATCCCTGGGGGGAGAGCCTCTCATTACAGTTTACGCGCTGGAGGCGGGCGGCGCCGCCATTGTCATCGATCCCGGGCCCGCGTCGCTCCACTCGCCGCTGGAGGCAGACGCCGTGCTGTGCACGCACCTGCACCTCGATCACTGCGGGTCTGCCGGCTACTTCGGCGCGCCGGTTTACGCCCACGAGAGGTACGCGGCGCACCTGCTCGACCCGTCGAGACTGTATGAAGCCGCCAGGGCCGTGCTGGGGCGGTATGCAGAGGCGTGGGGTGCCCCGCCGCCGTGCAAGAACGCCGTCGGCGTGAGCGACGGCGCCAGGCTCTTCGGCGCGATCGACGTGCTGCACGCGCCCGGCCACGCCCCGCACCACGTCGCGTACTACTGGAGGGACGGCGGGGTCTTGTTTGTCGGCGACGGCGCCGGCGGGTACATCCCGGAGCTGGGCGCGGTAATTCCCGTGACGCCGCCGCCGTTCCGCTTAGACCTCTACCTGCAGTCCCTCGAGAGGATGAGGGCGGTCGGCGCTGGCGCCATCTGCTACTCGCACTATTCCTGTACGCGCGACGTCGAGCTCCTCGAGGCGCACCGGCAGCAGGTGAGGGCGTGGGCCGAGGTCCTGGGAGAGAGCCCTGACATATCGCTAGACGAGGCGTTCAAGCTCCTCGCGAGGGAGGATGAGAACGCCGCCAGAGTACTTGCAGCCGGCGGCATTTACGCCGACCTCTACCTGCGGGTCAGCGTGCTGGGGTTTCTTGACTACTTGCGGAGGGCCAAGCCGCCGCACGACTGCCTTTGAGATCTCGCGCGCTCGCGTTTGGGAGGAAAAAGAATGGAGTCTTGCCTCGCCGCCCGCGCTTATCGGCGAGAATCACGAGCGCCGCCGCGGGCCGCCACCGCCACAGCCCACGCGATTGCGTGCAGGGCGTGGCCCGGCATTTCGTGTCTTCTGGCGCAGAGCCCCCTGATGCAGGAATCCTGAAGGGGGCGTCAGTCCCCCGCCCCGCGCCCGCGGCGTTCCGTGTCTGCACCGAGGACGGGGCGCGGAGGCTCCTCCACTTCAGCGACGCGCTGACGCGACTGCTGCAGGCTGACGGCCGCGCCTTGCAGCCTCCTCAGCGTTGAACTAAATGCCGGCCGGGCCTGGCGGAAGCCAGAAGTACGGACTGGAGCCCCGGCCGGGATTTCTGGGCGGGCACTCCCCGAACCCGGGACCTCCGCCCGCGAGGCGGCCTACGGGTCTGCAGCCCGCCGCTCTACCGGACTGAGCTACCGGGGCTTGCGCGCCCTTGCGCGGCATCTTTTAAGCTTTGTCCCCGGCCTCCCAGTGCCCGGCGCACTGCGCCTTGCAGCGCCCGCGCGCCTCCGGCTGCCTGCCCGCGCGCTCGCTGACAGGTTCCAGAGCTGTTTTGGGCCTGGCGCGGGCGCGCCTTATCATGTAGTAGCCCCAGCCGCTCGGGTGCCAGTGCGCCTCGCCCTCGAGGACCTCCACGGACACCAGCGGGCTCTCGACGACAAAGCTTTCATACTCGCCCCCCTCGCCGACAGGCGAGAAGCCGTAACGCCTGCTGAGCGCGATTATCTCCTCGGCGACCTCCGGCGTCACGACCCTGCCGAGGTGGGAGGGGCCCAGCCCCAGCGCCATCACGGCCACTACCATGAAGCGCATGGCGCTCGCCTCCTCCCTCAGCAGCCTCTCGGGGTCGCGGCCCCACAGCGGCGCGACGTGCTTGAGACCCAGCCTCTCGGCAACTGCGTCGACGCGGCTCTTCTGGTACCTCGAGGCAACGGCTCCTGACACGAGACCCTCGATCCCGCGCCCGCGCTTGATTCCCCTCAAGGCCTCCGCCAGCTCCTCCACCTCAGCCTCCTTGACCCCGCTCACCTCGACGAAGTGGTGAGGCATCCCCACGGCCTCCCCGTGAAGGGCGCTCCACCTCACGTTGATCGAGTGGAACATGTAGGAGTCGGGCCTTCCCGGCACGGCCGTTATGAGGCACGCCACCTCGAGACCCGCCTCGAGCGCCCTCATCAGCGCGTAGTGGCTGTCCTTGCCGCCGGTGTACAACACGGCGACTCTCACGCGCGAGTCTCGCCCTGCCGATAAATGCTGCACGCCGGGCAAGCGCCGGCGCGACTCGGTAGCCGGAGGGAGTGCCCGGCAGGAAGGTGGTGCGGGGGGTGGGATTTGAACCCACGCAGGCCTACGCCACAGGGACCTGAACCCTGCCCCTCTGGGCGGGTGGTGGCGGGCGCTGTCGTGCCCTCGACGGGCTTGTATTTTTAAGCTTTCACATGACCGCCAGCGCCATCCCTCCCCCACCTTGCCGCGCTTCAGAGTGTCTGTGCCAGGTGGCAGGCGCGGGCTGGCCGGGCTGCCCTCCCGCCAGCGACGGCATTTGCGCGCACAGCGGCACAGCACAAAAACAGCAGAAAGGCGCGGGGCGCGCCTCTGCGCGGGGATTGCGGTCAGTGAGCGACCCTGCCGCCTCCGCGGTACCTAACGCAGCTTACCGCGTCGCTCTGACCCCCGCCCTGAGGGGCAGGACTCTAAGCCGCGCGCTCCCAGAGTTCCGGAGACTCTGGAGAGGTGGGCACCCAAGAGGCTCAGGAAAGAGAATGAGATATATGTGGAGGTGGTATGGAAAAAAATTTGTGAGTTGGTTTTAGGCCTTTACAATAAGTTCGTACTTCTTGGTGCAGAACCACAAGTACTTGCACTCAATGCCGGGCTCCTTGAGCCTCATCTCGGCGTCCTCAACAGTGGCCGGCGGCGGCACGACGGCCGGTCGCCGGCTTCCAGTCGGCGGGCGTGGCGTAGCCGCACTTGCAGCTTAACTGATCGCGCCTACTACGCGGAGGATCTCGTCGATGTTCCTGCCGTTGTTGTAGGACACGCGCGAGCCAGGCAAGCTTTAGGTCTGGGTCGATCAAAGCTACTACCTAACCGTCGCGTGCTGCTTTGGCGGTATCGCGTTGAAGAGAGACGCGACCTTCATGCCTATGTCTGCAATTATGGAAACGGCACCTCGACTCTAAATGCCGCTCGATATGCCTCTTCCACTCGATGCGGCAGTATACCGTGTCTACGCTGAGGCCGAGAAGCTCGATGCCTCTCTTTCTGAACTCCTCATACTTCCTCGAGAACGCGACGAACTCGGTGGTACACACTGGCGTGAAGTCGCCTGGGCGGCTGAACAGCAGCCACTCCCTGTAGTCGCGGAAGCGCCTCTCGCCCCATGTCCGTCTTGAGGCATAGATCTTCCAGTATTTTCATCCCTAGGAACATTTCTACCCGAAATTACCTCAAACGTCGTTTCTTTCAGCCTACGTCACCCCGGCATGCTGTGTGAGACCTCTCATCGTACACCGTATTCTCAA
Source organism: Thermoproteaceae archaeon (assembly GCA_020833025.1). GTDB lineage: Archaea > Thermoproteota > Thermoprotei > Thermoproteales > Thermoproteaceae > Pyrobaculum. The sequence goes on from JAJHRB010000002.1 coordinate 54,706, forward strand.
TCGCTATTACTGAGCCATGCGGTCCTCACCGTCATTGCGCTCGGGAGTAACGCCGATGGGCGGCACCTCTCAATATTTTGCGGCCAACAAACAGGCAGGGGAATTACTACGCGTGGATAGAGACGCCACACCATCGTGGCTGGTGCTATCTCCCTGCCAGGGTCCGCCCCCGGCGATTCTCTAAACAAAAGACGAGAAATCAAGCTCCCGAGTCAGCACCTGGTGTACGCGGTGTCGGCAACTGAAATTGCAGGCAGGAGGCACTCTCAAGCCCTGGAGGGCAAGAATAGGGGCAGCAGGCAGCACCCGCCACCCGCCCCTTTGACCTGGCTCGGGCACCCCCGCCTTGCCTTCACTGCAGCACTTGCACATAAACTTTTCGCCCCTGTTGTGCGGTCTCACGCAGGGGGGGTGAGCATGCTCAGCGCCATTAAGGCAGCCGCGATTGCGACCGAGATTATGACGGCGGCTCTCGGCGTTAGCCTAATCCTCTCGAGCTCTCCCTCCTCGCTGAACTTTATGAGCCCTGCCGCCACGAAGGGGTTGAGGCCCTCGTACCTTCTCCTCCGCGCCACGGGTATGCCCCGGGGCAGCTAAAAAAATACTTCAGCCCATGCGAGTGTCTTCAACGCTCCGGCCATCGGGGTTTCTCATCACCGCGGCGGGCCCCGCCGCGCGGATAAATGAGTTACGGGGCGGCCCTCCCCTGCCCGCGCCCCCTTTCATCTCCCCGCCGCACTCCGGGGGCCGGAGGCCCCGCTCACTAATCGCGGGGAGGGGCCGCGGCGGGGCGGGAGGCGCTGCCCCCCTCGGCCTGCCTGAACGCGCCAGCGCAGCTTAGGAGGCGGCTAGGCGGCTGGTCGGCGGCGCTGGGCGGGACCCCTCGCCCGGCGGGGGGCGCCCCTCCATGAGAGGGCAAAGCAATGGGGCAATATAAGCATCCGGGGAGGAAAAAGAGGGAGGATTTGCGAGTCTCATCAGCTCGTCAAACCTCCTCTGCGCCCACATTGCCGGCACCCCGTCCCTGTGCACCTCTAGGCCGCACTGCGCGCATTTAACGCGCCTCTCTGGCAGCTCCTGCATTTTCGCCCCGCACCTCGGGCACACTGTGCTGAACAGCCTCGCCTCAACATAGGGAACGCCGTGCCACTCCGCCAGCCCCTCGATCAGCCTCCTCAGCCTACCGAAATTTAGCAGCGCCTTTCTCTCTGCTGGGTACTTGTTGTCTTGCTTGAGCTCTCTCATAGAGCTGTCGTCGGGGACGTCAACGACAATCGCCGCCTTGCGCTTTCTCGCGAGCCAGACGAGCTCCCTGGCGGCGCCCACCTCCCACTCCCTCAGCAGCCGCCAGAGCCTGCTCTTCGCGCTTCTTGCCATCTTGCAGTATGGATCCCCCCTCTTTGCACAGAGCGAGTCGAGCTCCGCGGCCCTCCTCTGCATGTGCACGATCTTCGAGACGTCGGGCCTCAGCGCGCCGCGCCTCAGCACCCTGTTACGCTCTACAACAGCGTAGGTAATGCCGTTGTGCAGCGCGTTGAGGTCTATCGCGAGCACGCGCTTGGGCTCGACGGGCTCCACTTCGCGCCTGAAGACTAGAGCGATATAGAGCTTTGCAGCGCGGCTCCCGCGGCTCCGGCCGACCCACACCGCCGCCAGAACAAGCTTCGCGCCCTCTCTCACACGCTCTAAAATCTGCTTTGTGGCGTCCTCGCCCAGTGGCAGCGCTATCGTGCCGGTGCCGAGCTTCCTCACGCGGACCTTGCGTTTAGGCACGTCGGCGAGAACGCCTCTGCTGACGTCTCTCTCATCGCTAAGTCTTAACTGGGCATCGAGAATTAGCGGCACCTTCATCCCGCGCTTAACAGCGTGTGCTCTTAGCCACTCGAGCATGTTCCACGCGTGCACGAACTTTTGCGCGAGATATCTCAGCGGGTTTTCCTCCGGCATCGGTACTTTGCCGCCGCTTTTAGCCCACTCCGCCGCCCACCTCCTGAACTCCTCCTGCGCCCTCAGAAGCGCGGGGATCTTCTGCTGCACCTCCGGCGGCAGCCCGAGGATGTCGTACTTGAGCAGCAGCGCCCTGTACGCCCTCCCTCTCATGCCGGGCGGCCGCCCGCGCATATCGGGGAACCGGCCACGTAAAAAAGGGGGCTTACCTCCCGCTCAGCTCCCTCCAGAGCGCCCGGATGCCGCTGAGAAGCAGCCCGGCCGCGGCGCCGGCAAGCGCCGCGATGACTGCCAGCGCCGTCAGCGTTCAGCCACATTACAATCAGCGCCGCCCCGGGCGCCACCGCCGCGCACAGCAGCGCCGCGGGCAACTCCATGTCGGCCGTGCTGTGCGCGCGCATTTATGACCTCGGGGCCGCCCGCGCCCCTTCAGGGGCCTGCCGTAGGGCCCTGACAGGGGGCCGTCCCGTTGGCCTTAACCCCGGCGCCCGCCCGGGGCCGTGCTCCTGGAGGCGTACGCGGGGAGGGCCCTCAGGCTCTACGGGAGGGGAGGGCGCTCGCGCGCGCCGCGGCCGGCTTCAGGAGGGGCAGGCTCGCCGCGGTCTACCTGCCGCCCGCATATCCCCTTGATGGGTTTGAATACGCGATAGCCCCCCTGATCGGCGGCGGCCCCGAGGAGGCCTACGCCAGGCTCGCCGCGCTGCTGGGAGAGCTCGCAAGCTGGGCGCGCTACGCGCGCTGGCGCTGGCGCGAGGCGGCAGAGAGGTGCGCGGGGAGTGACGGGGCCGCCCCGGCCCTGCTGTCGGTGGGCAGGGAGTCGCTGCTGGGCCTCGCCGAGATGGTGGCACACCCGGCGCGCATGGGAGTTAGCAGCCCCGCCGCCGCCCTCTACGAGCTCGCCGCCCTCCGCGCCCCGCGGCTGCTTGAGTGCCGGGACGCCCGCAGGGCTCTCCGCGAGGCGGCCGCCGTGCTCGGCGGCCTCCTGGTCGCGCTCGGAGCCGCGCTCCACTGGGACCCGTCGAGGCCGCTGAGGCTCCGCGCCGGGATTCCCGCGCCCCGCGCGCTGAGGCCGACCGCGCTCACGGGGATGCTCGCCCGCGCGCTGCAGGGCGCCGCCAGGCCGGGGGACTACATTGGCGCGTGGAGGGGGCTCGTCGAGTGCGTCGCGCGGCTCGCAGACAGGCCAGCGGAGGTCGCCGCCGCCCGCTGCGCGGGGGTGCTGGAGGGGTGGAGGGAAATGGGCGCGGCGGCGGAGGACCTCTTCGTCCGCGCCACCGTCTACACCCTGTACGACCTGATAGCAGCGCTGGAGCGCCGGCCGTGAGCGCGGCGCGGTAGCGCGCCGGCCATTTAACAAAGGGCGGGAGCTTAACACGCGGCAAGAATTTATCAGCCGGCGAGGATTTATTACGCAGCAGACCCCTAACGTGCAGGCTATATGCCAGGAGCGCTTATTCTATACAACGCCGCAGATTCTCAAGGGCATTCCTAACCCACCCGAGCCAGTCGCGGAACGTCCTGTCCCTGCCGGGAGTGAAGGGCTCGTAGACTACGTAGGACGTGTCGTTGCGGAACACGGCAGCGTAAATCGGCGGGATTCTGACCGCCGGACCGCCGCCGAGCGGGCGGTAAAGGCCGTAAGTCTCGGCCACCCTCCTCGCGAGCGACAGCGCCTGCTCGACTCTCGGCGACGGCGCCGCGGTCCTGTTCGCGGCACTCCCGGCGAGGTAATCGCCCGGCGAGATCCCGCCATTGTAGAGGAGCGAGAGATAGCCCTTCGTCTCGTTGTCCTCGGCCCAGGGGGCCAGGTACACGGTGTATCCCCTGGCCGTCTCCAGGAGCCCGCGGAGCGCCGCGAGGAGCTCCGCGCGGTTCGGCGCGTTGAGCTGGTCGCGGTAGCCGACCAGCACGACGCCCTCGGTCCCGCGCGCTGCCAGCACGCCGACTCTGGAGGCCGCGGCGAGGATCTCCTCCCTGGCCCGCTCGTCCTCCCAGTAAGGCTTATACACAGGCCCCCGCTCGTAGGCGCCGGTGGCTAGCGTCGCGAAAAGCGCGCACGCGGTGATCGCGAGCGCCGCCGCGAAGACAGCCCAGTTATTCACGGCGCGCGCCGCGCGGGCGCGTTATAAGCATTAGCCGGGTCTATCACCCTGCCTTACCTCCCGGCGTACATGAGAGTGCTGGGCGTGCCTGACGTCGAGATAGGCGCCGTGAGGTCTCTCGGCGTGCTCGTTACACCGCTCGCAGTAGTTCCGGGCGGCGCGCTGACTGCCGCCGCGCAGTTTGCATACGCGCCGGCGCAGGACTGCAGGCAGTTCGCGGCGATTTGTGTGATAGAGCCGGCTTCGCTTCTACGAGCCGGCCCTAGTCGCCCAGGCTTGGCGTCCGCCCTCGCGAAGGCCCTCCTCTCCTACTGCCAGCTGTGGCCGGGCGCGGAGTGCCAGCGGCCCGTCGCTCACGCCCTCGTTGCCGGCTTCGTGGTCTCGCCCGGCTCCACAGCCATGCAGACACTCAGGGTGCTCTACGGAGCTGGGGTCGTGAGCGTCAGCAGCACCACGTGGGGTGCCCTCCAGCGCGCCGCCACGGCGGCGAGCCTGGCCTTGAGCCCCGCGCTTTACCCCCCGCCGACAGGGCGCGCTGCGCGCAGCTGCCGCTCGCAGGCCTCCTGACTGCCGCGGCCAGGAGCCTCGCCGCGGCTGTTGCCGAGTCCCGCTGCCCTCGCGCTCGCCGCGATTGCCGTGGACGCCGTCACGACCCTCGCGGCCTCGATTCGCAGGGCGCTAGCGGGCGCCGTGAGTCCCGAGAGCGGGAGAGCGTGCTCGGCGCCATGCTGGCGCACGAGTACCTCGGCGGCACTGCCGGCAGTATTGTCGCAGGGTGGCTCTACTCGCCGTCCTACAGTGCTCCTCGCCTGCGCGGCGGCGCTGGCCGCAGTCCCCTCAGAGCTGCGAGAGCTCGACCAGCTTTAGGAGCGCGGATCTCTCGGCTATCAAGTCCCTTATTGAGATAACGCCGTAGAGGGACCCGGCCCGCGTGACCACCACGTGGCGCACCCCGCGCTCGCGCATTAACTGCGCCACGCGCCACACCGGCTCCTCGGCGTCCACGGTCACAGCGGGAGAGCTCATGATTTTGCTGGCGGGAGAGCTCAAATCAAGCCCCGAGGCGACGGCTCTGACCACGTCGCGCTCCGACACTACCCCGACCACGCGCTGCATCTCGTCGGCTATAACCACGAGGCCGACGGCGTTCTGCGCCATCAGTCTTGCGACGTCTCTCACGCTGGCATTGAGTCCGGCGACGACGGGAGGCCTCCTCGCCAGATCTCCGGCCCTCACGGTCCGGGGCCCGGGCGCGCTTAAAAGTCTCGCCAACAGAGCAGTGTGAACACTAGCACACTAGCAGCTCGCCCACGTACACCGTTGCCCTCACTGGGTCTCTCGTCATGCAGACTGCCTTGAGGGCCCTCGACTTTATCTTCTCGCACAGCTCCCTGTCCGCGCGGCAGTAGTGCAGCACGGCGTAGTAGGACTCGCCGATCCCCCGCAGTATTACTATGACGTCCGGCGGGGGAGAGTAGCAGTAGAGCTCGACGCCGGCGCGCGACAGGGTTAGCGAGGGGCCTGCGCGCTCCAGCCCGTAGCAGTATCCGCGCCGAGCCAGTCTCCATGCCGTGGGCCACACAAATTCTCCCCCGCGCGAGACGGCAGCCGGGGCGGACACGCCCCCGTCGCACTGCTCGGGCGGGCGCAGGCCGGGAGCCCCGGCAACGCGGAGCCCTCTCGCCGCGAGGTAGCCGCTCAGCTCCCCGTACAGCCACTCGCACCTCTCCGCCAGCGCCTCGACGAGCTGCGCCAGCACGTCGGGCCACTGCCCGCCTGTGTCCGTCACTACTGCGCCGAGCGCGCCCGCGTAGCGCTCAATACTGCTGCAAACGCACCCCAGAAGGGCCTCGCACTCGCCTGCCGGCACGGGCAGCGTCGCGAGACAGTACAACGCAACGTCAAGCGCGTGGTGCAGCGCCGCAGCCGCGAGCACGTCCTCGGGCACGAGCAGCACTGCGCTCCCGGCGCGCCCCGCGCCGAGAGGCCAAGGCGCCTCCCCACCCGCCGGCGGTGCCGTGACTCTCAGCGTTCCCGCGTCTATCAGCGCGCCGAACTCAAGCCAGAGGGCCCTCAAGAGCCTCGCGAAGCTCTCAACGCCCGGCCTCACGCCGAGGTCGTGCTCGGCGTAGAGCGAGGGGTCTCTCAGCGCCCTCTCCACCGCGCTCTCCAGACCGGGCGTCCACACGCGCAGGGCGCCCTCGCTGCGGAGCCTCCGGAATACCCTCACGTGGAGCTCCACCGGCGGCACTGCCGGCATACTGCGCGCGGCTTTTTAACGGGGCCGCCGCGGCAATGAACTTTAACCTCTAAGCCTCGCGGCTCATGGCAGGGGCTCTCGACGCCGCCGAGGAGGAAGTGCTGCGCTACGCGCGCTTGCTCTACGAGAGAGGCCACGTCACGCTACTGTCCGGCAACGTCTCGGTGCGCGTCGGCGACGTCGTGATTCTAACGCCGTCGTCGCGCCCAAAGCCCCTCCTGTCCCGCGAGAGTCTCGTGTGGATGAGCCTCGACGGCAGCGTGGTGCGGGGGTATCTCAAGCCAACGAGCGAGTGGCGGATGCACATCGCGATATACAGGCGCAGGCCCGACGTCGGGGCGGTGGTCCACACGCACAACGTGCTCCCCACGCTGCTGGCCCACCGCATCAATCTGGCGCTCCTCTCAGAGTCAGAGGCATATCTTGGCTCGAGAGTTGCGGTGGTCCCCTACTTTAAGCCGGGAAGCGGGGAGCTCGCCGACGCCGTGGCCTCGGCGCTTGAAGGGTGCGACGTGGCGGTGCTGAGGCGCCACGGGGTCGTTGCGGTCGGGCGGGACCTCGCGGACGCCGTGAACAAAGTCGAGGCCCTCGCGGACGCGGCCCTCGCGACGCTGTATGACTGGCTGCTGCGGCTCGCGTGCGGCCGGCGCGCGCGAAGGGCGCGCGCGGCGTGTCAGTCTGTGGCGTACGTCCTCACCCGTCGGCAAAGGGGCATCACATCATCAGTATGACTGGCTCGCTCTTCGCGCGCTCTGCGGGGAAGCCTCACTCCCGCGGCGGCGGGACTTAATAAGCACAGCGCCTACGCGACCTCGCGCACCCTAAGCAGCACAGGCTTTCTCAGCGGGTTCATAAGCCCCGCGACGAAGAACTCCCTCGGCTGCAGCTGGGCCAGCACGCCCTCGTTTATCTCGGCCAGGTCCATGTATGCAGAGATCTCGCGCAGGTCGGCCGGCGCGGTCAGCCTCGAGAAGAATACCGTGCCGAGGTTTGCCCTGATGGAGGGATCGACGTCGCCGGCAATTCTCTGGCTGGCGAGTATCACTGAGAGGCCCCACTTGCGCCCCTCCCTCACTGTAGTCTCAATCGCGTCCTTGGATATTGTCCACTCGCTCGGAGCGTAGTTCTGCGCCTCGTCGATGACGAAGACAGTACTCGCCGGCTTCCTCTCCCGCTTGACGCGGGCCCACGCCGTCTCTATCACTGATGCAACTATCGCCTGCTTCACGGAGAGGTCAGTGTCGTAGCTCATGTCTATCACGATGGGCGACGCGTCGATTGAGAGCACGCTCTCGGGGGGCATTACCCTGCTGTTAAGCTCCTCGAAGAACTGCTCGCTCGCGAAGTTCCTAATGAACAGCTCGGCCTTCTCCGCGGTTGCCTCCCTTGCGTTCAGCCTCTTCATGGTTCTCTTGAGGTGGGCCGCGAACCCGTCTCTGGACCACTTGCCCTCGTGCGTCATCGCGGCTATCTCGAGGTATTCCCCGTAGGTCTGCCAGTGAAGCTGGGCAACTCTCGCGAGCACGGATGCCAGAATGCTAGGCGGTATTCTAATATCTGTAGACTTTATGACTGTCCTGTAGTACGGCGCGTAGTCAACTCCCGTGTGATCGAACACCACCACCCTGCAGCTCCGGGCCGTCAGCTCGTCAATAAGGACCCTCACGAGTCTCGACTTGCCCATTCCAGTCGCGCCGAAGACTCCAACGTGGTGCGTGATGTAGCGGGCGTCCAGCGGCAGGGGCCACCCAGAGTGCTTGTGAGTCCCGACGTGTATGTAGTGACTCCCTCTAAACGCGCCGCCCAACAGAGATGCGTCGAGCACGTAAACTCTAGACCCCGGCGTCACGACGTGCGTGATCTCGCGCACCTCGCCGTCCTTTATTGTCATGTACGGCTTGACGATGGCCGAGGTGTACGGCAGAATTATGCCGTAATTCGCCATCTCCGGTCTGTCGACATACGGCGTTCTCACTCTCTCCTTCATCACGGGCTCTAGTTTTGTAATTCTCCTGAGGAACCCGACTACTATCTCGCCGGGATTCTCCCTGTCAATCACGCCGACGAGCTGCTCCTCGACCGCGTACCTCTCGGCGGAGCGGTATATCTGGACCGGAATTGCGCTTACTGTCGCCCCGCTAACCACTATGCCCAGCTCCCTCACGGCCAGCGGGGGCGCTGCCAGATTTTGGACCTACAGTTAAAACCAGAGCCGTGCTCCCATCCCCCCGCCTCCCCCGCCCTCGGGCCCTGCCGCCCTCATCCATTCTGCAGGCACCACGGCGCGCCGGGAGCGCGGAGCGGGGAGCCGGGAGGGTGCTAACAGCCAGTAGAGTCACGTGCCAGCGGCCGTGAGGGCCGCGCTTGCCATCGCGCTGCGGCGGCAGGCCCGCCGAGAGCCCGCGAGCCGGGCGCCGGGAGTCGGGGCAAGGCGTCAGCGTAGCTCAGCTCGCTCACCTGTCGCCAAGGCCCGCTCATCAACTGCGGTAGCAGCGGCGCCGGCTGGAGGGGGCTCAGCCGTTCCGGCGCCGGCCACTCTAGAGCCGTAAATGCCCTGTCATCACTGCTCTGCGAGCTCCCAGAAGTTTATAACCTCGACAGTGCCGCACCCCTCGAGCTCGCGCACTTGAAGCAGGTCGGCGCCGCGGTAGTGACGCATTGACATGTCTACGTTATCCCTCGCGACGAGCCTCACGATGTTTATGGCATCTATCACGTTGCTGCAGCTGTCGACTATTATCAGTTTCCTCGCCCTCGTCCTCGCGCGCGCCAGCACTCTGCTGAATGTCTCTTGCTGGCGCTCCCGCCACCCCTCGCAGCTGCTCAGCACCGCAATGAGGCAGTCACGCCTCCCCTCCACCGCCCGGCTAGACTCTCCTGCCCTTGCGCCCGCCCGGCGGCCTTATAGTGTCGTGAGGTATCGGCGTCACGTCCTCTATCCTGCCTATCACGAGACCCGACCTCGCGAGCGCCCTGATGGCGGCCGCGGCGCCGGGGCCGGGGACCTTCATGCCGTAGCCGCCCGGCCCCCTCACCTTCACGTGTACGGCGTTTATCCCCCTGGCGAGGGCGAGCTGGGCAGCCCTGTAGGCCGCCTGCATTGCCGCCCACGGAGACGGCTTGTCCTTGTCGGCGCGGACCACCATGCCGCCGCTGACGCGCGCGACCGTCTCGGCGCCCGTTAAATCCGTTATTGTGATTATTGTGTTATTGGATGACGAGTATATCCACGCGATGCCCCACCTTAACTTCTGCGCTTGCTGTTTTTGCTGCTCGGCGGAGGACATCGAGAGCGGGCTGGAGTAGTCTATTTATTGCTTTCCGTCAGGGCGCGCGCACTAACACTATATAAAAACGTGCCTGGAGCGCTCACGTGCGCTACGCGGCGGTGCTGTGCCCCAGCTGCGGCCGGGCCAGCGCGGCGCGGGCGGGCGCCAGGACGCACCAGTGCCCCTACTGCGGCGCCAAGTTTGGACTCGGCGCCGCGCGCGTGCTGCTGGTGGGCAGCGCCAGGGAGGTGAGGGCTGCCGTGGCAAAACACAACGCAGGCTCCTGAAATGACGTCGTGCCGCGAGCTCGCTGACCGCAAACTGATAGGCTGCCTGGTAGCAATCTCGGCTGTTGAGGGGCTCACGGTTGCAGAGGCGAGCAGGAGGCTGTGCGTGTCGCGCCAGGGTCTCTACAAGCTCGTCAAGAGCCTGAGAGAGGCCGGCTACTTAACGCAGGAGCGGGCTGTAAGGCTCACCGAGGCAGGCAGACAGGTTCTGAGGCTCGTGTTAAAGCACCTCCTGCGTTACTTCAACATAGTCTCATTCACGCTGCGCGGCTCTGTCACGAGCGGGCTCGGCGAGGGCGCGTTTTACGTGTCGCTTGAGGGCTACAGGAGGTCAATAGAGCGCCTCCTCGGCTTCACGCCGTATCCCGGCACTCTCAACGTCAGATTGGATCCCCAGTCGGTGGCGCTGAGGAGGTATCTCGACTCGCTTCCTGGCATCGCGATACCCGGCTTCTCAGACGGCGTTAGGATGTACGGGTCTGTGAAGGCCTTCAAGGCGACCATACAGAATATCGGCTGCGCAGTGATACTGCCAGAGCGGACCCACCACCCGCCCGAGATGGTGGAGGTGATAGCGCCTGTCAGGCTCCGCGACGCGCTCGGGCTCAAAGACGGCGACCTCGTCGAGATAGAGGTCAGCATTGTGTAGCCCCGCCTGCATCTAGCTCTCGCCGCCCGCAGGCCCGCGCTCTCGGCACCCACGCCGGGGCGCTCTTTGCAGCCGCGACGCGCAACGCCCCTCAGGCAGTGCGCGCATGCCAGCGGGAGAGGTCGTCCAGCGCCGCAAGTTCGGCAACAGAGAGACCGCACCCTGGCGCTGGTGAACACGGGCTTTGAGTGCCCGGAGCCCGAAAATTCGCATGCCCCTCCCGCTCGCAGGGAGGCCCGGGTTCTCGCCCGAGGGCGCCAGAAGTGAGAGGTGCGCGGCCGCTGGCGGCGTGAAGCAGCCGCGGCCTCTGAGGCAGAGGTCGTTTGCGTGCTCGGCAAGTACGGGGCTGTCATAAGCGGCGCGCCGGCAGGGCTCTCGGAATAGAGATCATCGCGCCGAGGCGAGGGCTCTGGAGGGTTAGGGGGAGGCGGAGTTGAGAGAGCGCGGTGCCTACGCTCTGGGCCGGGTAGCCGTCGGCGGCAGTGGCGCTGGGCGTCTCTCGTCGTTCGCGCCGTCCTGCTCTCTCGCCGCCGCGAAGAACGGCGCGCAGAGGCGCCGGGCCTCACGGCGCTATTCTCGCGGCGTGCCGAAAAATGGCGTCACGGCGCGACCCAGCGCCGCGATAGATGAATGTAAAGCGGGGCCTCACGGCGAGCGCCGAGAGATCACGCGAGAAGCGAAAAGCTTAAAAGTGCCGGAAGGCGGTTCGCGTGAGCGGTAGAATCTCAAGAAGGGTTGAAAGCTACGAGCGCAACGGCACGTGGTACTACCGCGGCACGCGAGCGTGTAGAATCTCAAGAAGGGTTGAAAGCGCGTACTGGAAATTTTTGGCACTCAATTTGAGTGAATGTAATGTAGAATCTCAAGAAGGGTTGAAAGGCCAGGTGGGAGGGCGGCAGGTGGGTCGAGACGGACAGGCCGGGGTAGAATCTCAAGAAGGGTTGAAAGCTGCTCTCTGCCCTCCCTCCAGTCTTAAGGCCAGACTCAATGGGTAGAATCTCAAGAAGGGTTGAAAGCTTATGACCTCGCGCAGCGCGCTGTCGAGCAGCGCGTGCACGTAGAATCTCAAGAAGGGTTGAAAGTCGCGCGCGCGCGTAGGCAAATATCAGCACTGCCAGCGTGGCCGCCGTGTAGAATCTCAAGAAGGGTTGAAAGATGTAATACTCGCCGCCGTAGAAGTAAATCTCTCTGATCCTGGTAGAATCTCAAGAAGGGTTGAAAGGCAATTTTCGCCAGCCTCGCGAGCCTGCTTGACTTGGTTGCCTGTAGAATCTCAAGAAGGGTTGAAAGGAGTCCCTGCGCGAGGCGTGCGTCCCCGCCAGGAGGCTGGTGGCGTCGAATCTCAAGAAGGGTTGAACCAAACAAACAAGCCCAGGGCTGCTGGCGTGCGGCGCGTCAATGTCGAGAGAACAACACATTAAATACCGCGGCGCACCCGTGACGATGCCTTACATATACATCGGCCGCGTCTCTCTTGGCCCCCTCTCTGGCTACCTCTGGCTCCTCGGCCGCAGGCTCTACGTCAAGCTCGGCTGGCGCTCCCGCGATACCTACTTCCTGGGCAATCTGTCTGACCCTCTCACCGTTGCCGCCAGGCTGAGGCGGCTCGTCCCGCGCCCTCTCGACGTGAGGAAGGCCGCAGTTGCGCTCGCAAGGGCCCTCGCCGCATCGCTCTACATCGCCAGGCGCTGCAGAGACTCGCCGAGATGGAGAGTGCGCGCGTGGGAGGCAGAGGCTCTCATACTCGACGCCGCTGCCGCCCTGCCGTGGGCATGGCCCGTCGCGCATAGAGCCCTCAAGAGAGAGTTGAAAAGACTGGGGGAGGAGGCGCCGGTGTAGCTGGCCGGGCCCGGCGGCGGGCGGGCGCGGAAAAGGTATATCTGCGCGCACGCGCAGTTCCGTCCATGCAGGCCGCGCTTAGCAGGCAGATGCCAGACGGGCGCGTTGAGTGCCTGGCGTGCGCGAGGAGGTGCAAGCTAAGGGAGGGCCAGACGGGCTTCTGCGGCGTGAGGACTGTCAGAAGCGGCGCGCTGCAG
>JAJHRB010000089.1 GCA_020833025.1 Thermoproteaceae archaeon
ACGACAACTCTCTTCCCTAGCCTCTTGGCCGCCGGAATTACGGGATAGGCGTAGCGCGGCACGTATACGATGTCGGCCCACTCGACAAGCTTTCTAAACCAGCGCTCCCTGCTTAATATGTAGGAGTTAATCCAGAGTCTCAGCTTGTTATCGGCACAGAGCCTGGGCTCATGAAAGAACTCAACGCCGTCTATGCTCTCGTGCTCTGCAACGCCCGTCACGGCCTTGACCTCAAAGCCCCGCCTGGCCAGGATCTTTGTTGTCAGGTGGGTGGCCAACACACCGCCCCTGCCCCTAGGCCACCAGAGCTCCTGAATTACTAGCACTCTCACTCCCGCGGCTCAGGGTGTCAGGGACTTTAGTATTTTCTCGTACACTTCGACTTGATTCAGTATTTCGTCGTAATTGAGAGTGCACGGCGAGATGCCCTTGACGCATTTCATGAATGCCCTCACATTTTCAGCAAGCGTATCTCTCGGCACCCTCCCCAGCAGGTAGTCGAGCCAGAGCACGGCATAGTGCCTGAAGCTGAAGAGGTTCCTCCAGTACCTCCAGCGCGGCCCGAGTTTCAAGAGGGCCTTGCCGAGAGGGTTTGCGAGTATGAAGCCGCTGGTGCCCTCGATAATCACATAGATGTCAAAATGCCTTGCGTTGTAGCTTATTACCACCCTCCCGAGCCCCCTCTCGCCCCTCAGTAGCGCGTGGAGCTCGTCGTGCCTCTGCCAGCCGCTCTTAGAGATCTTCGCTGAGGAAACCGAGAGAGGCTCGAGCCTCCCCAGGAGGCTCTGCAGGAGGTATATCGGGTGGGGGAGGACCTCTCCGAGGGCACCTCCCGGCAGACTCTCGAGCCAGCCTCCCCCAGCGCTTAGGATCACATCCTCGGGGACGTAGACGATTACGTCCACGCGCCTCACAGCACCTATAGCGCCCGCGCGCACCAGATCCCTCACCTTGGCCATGACGGGCGTGAAGAGATAGTTCGTCGTCACGCCCAGCTTGACGCCCCTGGATCTCGCCCTTTCAACTATCTCGACCGCGTCGGAGTAACTCGTGACCAGAGGCTTCTCGATAAATACATTAACCCCTCTCTCAATTGCCTCCAGAGCTACCTGCTTGTGGGCTTGGGGAGGGGTGCAAACGCTAAGAATATCGAGCTCTGCGCCGTCAAGCATCTCCCTCACCGACTTGAAGTACTGGCGCACGCCGTGCATACGCGCAAACTCTCTGGCCTTGCTTTCAACCACGTCGCAAACCGCCACAACCTCAGCGCCGGCCCTCCTCCACGCGCGGACGTGGCTGCCGGCGATGCGGCCACAGCCAGCTATGCCGACCCTCACTTTCACCACCTTACCCGAACTTGGATTCCGTACCTACGTAGAGCCCTTACCGGCGCCTCATCAGCCCAGTTCGTGGCCACCCTCATGGTTCACATCACGGCTTTAAGCCTGGCCGTAATATTCAGCGCCCGGCTGATTAGAGGGCCGGCGTATTTTATGCCCCCGCTAATGCTGGCCAGATTTGCCAAGTCCTCGCTGCTCGTCACAGCGGCGGTAAGCACGACAAGCAGGACGAGGTACGTCGCAAGCCCGACGCCCGCGGCCAGCCACACGCCCCCGATCGCGTGCATTGCCATATAGGCCGGGGCGCCTGCCGCCAGGGACGGCAGCCAGTACTTGACCACGCGCGGGACTCTCAAGCTGACGCCGTACTTCCACTTCACGACGGCTAGCGACACTGCCGCGTTTAAGGCGCTGCCTATCACGGATGCCGACACGGCCCCCAGCATCCCGCAGCGCACGAGCAGAGCCCACGTCAGGGGCAGGCCGATCGCCATGCCGGCCACGTTCAGGAGCATTGTGGTCCTGGTGGCCCCAATTATATTTAGGTACATTCCGAGCACCCCGAAGGGGGCCAGCAGTCCGGAGAGCGCCATTATTGCCAGGTATGCCGGCGCGGCGTCATACTGCGCGCCGTAAATCGCGTAGACGGCCTGCCTGGAGAACAGCGCCAGCGCTATTGAGAGCGGCGACACGAGCAGCGCGATGTACCTTGCCGCCCTGTCCAGGGCCTCCGCGAGCTTGTACCTCTCGGCCGCCAGCCGGGGCAGCGTCGTGAAGAGAGACGTCGAGAGCGCGCCTGTGATTATGCCCAGGGGCGCCAGCAAGTTGCCCGCCACCCGGTAGTTGCCCACCTCGGCGTCTGTGACGTACACCGCCAGGAGCATGTTGTACAGCTGGCCGGCGGGAATTCCCAGGAGCGCGGGCACGTAGAGGGGGAGCGAGTAGCCCAGCACGTCGGCAACGGGCCCCCTGGCGAGATCCGGCGCCACGCGCGTCAGACGCGCGAGCCTCACGAAGGCGTAGGCTGCCGCGGCGGAGTACCCCGCCGAGAATCCCAGCGCGGCGCCGTAAACGCCGTGGCCCAGTATTATTAAGAGCGCCGACGAGGCGACCCTCACGGCACTCCTGACCACGTCGACACTCACGACGTCCCAGAACCTGTTAACGCCCGCGAGAAATGCCGTTACGGACGTCGCGGCGACGTTCGCGAGCACGTACGCCGACAGCACGCAGATTACAGGCGCTAGACGGGGCCTCTGGAGGCTTGCGGCCATGAGGGGGGCTAGCAGGGCTGCCGCCGCGGCGAGCAGCGCGCCCGCAATCACGCGCAGCCAGAGAGCCGTGAGGGCCCTTCTCGTGTCGCCGAGCGACGCGTATCTCATTATCGCGGTAGAGAGGCCGAGGTCTGCAAGCCCGCTGAGCATCATTGGGTAAATCAGGGCGATGCCCAGAACTCCGTAGTCGGCGGGGCCTAGGAGTCTCGCAATGACTACGGAGCCGGCAGCAGATATGGCGTCGTAAATAATAGTTCCCGCCGTCAGTACCGCGGCGCCGCCCGCAGCCCTGGCGCCAACTCTATTAGATCCGGTCATTGACCCGTGCGACCCTCACCTGGCTTGTATGGTGACAGATATTACATTAATACTAAATTGCGTAACCTCTGAGGTATGAAACTAAGCGCCTCCCGCTCCTTCGAGAGCGGGCTCTTGACATTTATCATTAAGCTCTTTAAGTTTTTCAGCGCCATAGCACCAGGGCGCTTTCTCGCATTGCTCACAAATTTCCTTGCTATAAATCGTAATATCTTGACGTATAATGGTGCTCTCCACCTTTCTTGCCGTCTGATCGATTTTATAATATTTACCAGGAACTCAAGGGGTAGCGCTATCAGCAGCGAGGCAATCATGTTCGCAAGAGGCATGTATCTAATTGTAGTCAGCCATCTATTTCTATTCGCGAAATACCAACCAAGCCAGTTAGCGCTGCCTACAGCGCCGCCCCTTAGATGTCTATACTTGGTGAGTGGCACTAAGGCCACAGCATAGCCGCTTAACCAAACCCTGCTGCACAAGTCAATCTCATCATGATAGAGAAATAGTTCGGGGGAGAAGCCGCCAAGCTTGACAAAGAGCTTTCTCCTAATTGCCATGGCACTACCTGAGACCCACAGAACCTTTATTGGACGCTTCGGGGTGAAGTTCCGGAGGATAAACTCAACCCCCCTACCGTAAGAGTCAACGTAACCGCCAAGGCTGACAAACAAGCCATCCATAGAGACTTGCACGCCCTGGGCAGCGCCAATCCACTTATTCCTTTCCATGAGCTTTATAATAGTCTCTACGTAATCAGGCTCTAGCACGGCGTCAGGGTTCAGGAACAGTAAGTACTCGCTATCCTTGCTGGCAAACTTGGACGCAATGTTGTTGCCTAGGGCAAAGCCGTAATTACGGCCTAAGCAGACAACCCTCACCCTATCCCCATACCTAGCCCTAACATATTCACAACTATCATCGGTCGAGCCATTGTCGGCGAATATAACCTCAACATTACCATAAGTCTGACTAAGTGCTGAGATTATGCACTCAT
>JAJHRB010000030.1 GCA_020833025.1 Thermoproteaceae archaeon
ACGGCAAGTGCGCCCGCGCTGATTCGTTCGGCAGTGCCGCGTTCGAGCTAGAGGAGGAGCGCCGCGCGGTCAGGGCAGAGGCCGAGTACGACGTGCCCAGCACAAGGATAGGGTACAGCGGTGAGAGGGATATTTACATCTCGGGCGACGCATCAATTGACGTCGAGCTGAGGCCTGAGAGGTTCGTCTACGCGCTGACTCGCTCTGTCAATCTTGCCGAGGTAGATCGTAGTCCGCTACGTAGTGCTCGACGGCACGCCCCCCCCCCCCAAGCGCCCCTGCAGCAGGTCTACATTGACGGGGTCAGCCCGAGTCTGTGCCGGCAGCGCGGCGGAATACTTAAGGGCTGCCGAGAGGGCGCCTAGGGTCCAAGAATCTCCAGGGAAGGGTTGAAGGCTCACCAGCCGTGGCCGGGTCTCAGAATGGTGCCGGCGGGGACTCTAGACCCCCGCGGCACCAGCGCCCCGAGCTTGTAGTACCTGCGCCCCCTGACCTCGACGGGCTCCAGCCTCTCCCTGCCCTCCCGGAGGACGGACATCGTTATCACGCCGGGCTCGACCACGGCCTCCTCGCCGATAACGCTGTACGAGATGAACGATGCGCGGCCTATCGTGGTCCGCTCGCCCACTAGGCTGTGGCTCACCTCTGCCCCGCTCCCGATAACCGCCTCTGCCTCAACGTCGGCGTAGTTGCGCACGAGCGCGTGACTGCCCACGAAGGCGCCGCGGCCGACGTACGCCGGGCCCTTGATTACCGCGTAGTGGTCGATCTCGGCGCCCTCCTCAATGCGGACGGGGCCCTCTATCACGGCAGCCGGGCTTATCCTCGCGCCGCTAGCTATGCACGTCTCGCGGGGCGCTACGTGCTCGAGCAGCGCTATCAAGTCCTCGGGGTAGCTGACCTCGTGCCACGCGCCAGCCCACGGCACTACTACAATCTTCCTAGTCTCTGCTGCCTCGCCGAGCGCCTCGCCGAGCTGCCTCCCGTCGAGCGCCTCGATCACGTCGCGCGGGAGCAGCGCGGCCCCGCCGAAGACCAGCTGGCTCTCCCCGCCCACGCCGGCGAGCAGCTCCTCGCCTTTCGTCCTCAGGGTGATGTGACCTGCGGTCGCGCTGCGTGGTACTGCGAGCACAGCGCCGTCGGCTCCCGCCGACGCGGCGCCCTCTACCAGTGCAGCGAAGGCCGCCGGCCCCACGTACACCTCCCCGCGCGCGAAGAGCACGTGAGTCTCCGTCCCGAGGTGCGCGCCGGCCTCCAGCAGGGCGCCCTCGAGCGTCTCCGAGTGCCCCTCAATGGGAGTGTACGGGCCCGCGCCCGGCTGCGGCGTCACGACATAAACCCTGCCGAATAGTCTCAGCAGCGCGTCAGCAGCGTACTGGTAGAGTCTCTTGCCGCTCACCTTAACGTGGCTGCCGGGAAGGCCGCCGGTCAGTCCCTCGAACGCCCCGGGCCTCCCGCACGCGAGAACCACTGGCGCCACCCTCATCGCCTCACTCGACAGTCACAGTCTTCGCGAGATTCCTCGGCCTGTCGGGATCCAGCCCCCTCTCGACCGCGACGAAGTACGCGAGCATCTGCAGCGGTATTACGTGGAGGGCAGGCGAGGCTACCTCGCCTGCGTCGGGCACCCTAATTGCTGCGTCGAGCGCCCTGGCGGCATCACTGCCGGCCGGCACCGTGCCTATGGTGTACGCCCCCCTCGCCCTCACCTCGGCCACGTTATTCAGCGTTTTCTCTCGCGTCAGCGGGTCCGAGAGCACGAACACGACGGGAAAGCCCTTCTCGACCAGCGCGATGGGCCCGTGCTTCATCTCGCCCGCCGGGTATGCCTCGGCGTGGAGGTACGCGACCTCCTTCAACTTCAGCGCGCCCTCCATGGCGACGGGAACCGAGAGCCCCCTGCCCAGGTAGTACGCGCTCGCCTTGCCCTTTATTCTCCTTGCGACATCCCTCACCGTGCCCGCCGCTCCCTCGATTGTCCTTCTCGCGAGCTCTGGCAGCATCTTCAGCTCTCGCTCGCGCTCGGCGGTGTCCGCGCCCACGAGCCTCATTACTGATATGTACAGTGCCGAGAGCACGGCCACTTGCGTCGTGAACGTCTTCGTCGCGGCTACGCCTATTTCCGGCCCCGCCCTTGTGTAGATCACCGCGTCGCACTCCCTCGCCACCGTGCTGCCCACGACATTTGTCACGGCAATGACCCTCACCCCCCTGCCCTTCATGACTCTCACGGCCTTTATCGTGTCTATCGTCTCCCCGGACTGCGATATTGCAATGGCAACGTCCCCGCGGTCGAAGAGATTTTCATAGCTCGCGCATTCGGCCGCCACGATGGGCATTGAGGGAATTCTGACGCGCCAGAGGAGGTGCGCCAGGACCAGGCCCGCGTGATACGACGAGCCGGCGCCCACCACGTACACACCCCTCGCCGAGAGCAGCGCGCTGGCAGCTGTCTCGAGCCTCGGCCACTCCAGCCCGGCAATCGTGAGCGCGAGGGACTCGGGCTGCTCGTATATCTCCTTGAGCATGAAGTGCGGGTAGCCGCCCTTGCTTGCCATCTCGGCAGTCCACGGGATCTCCTCCACGCGGAGCGAAACGTCTTGCGGCACGCCGTCGTGCTCGATGTAGACTGCCGTAGGGGTGATGTAGCCGCACTCGCCGTCTCTCACCACGACGACGCGTCTCGTGAAGTCGAGCAGCGCCGGTATGTCGCTGGCTATAACGTTAAACCCGTCGCCGAGGCCGATCACGAGCGGGGACAGGTTCCTGGCAAAGTAAATCGCGGCGGGGCTCCCGGCGTCTATGACTGCAATCGCGTACGCGCCGCGGAGGCGCGCAACGGCTCTCTTAAATGCCGCGAAGGCGTCGAGACCCTGCCGCCTGTACTCCTCGATGAGGTGCGCCACAACCTCTGTGTCTGTCTCCGAGCGGAATGCGTGACCGCGCATCTCGAGCTCCTCCCTCAGCTCTGCGTAGTTCTCCACAATTCCATTGTGAGCGACGGCAATCGTTCCGGTGCAGTCGAGGTGCGGGTGCGCGTTCTCGCGGCTCGGCCTCCCGTGAGTCGCCCAGCGCGTGTGCGCGATGCCGGCAATGCCGTTGAGAGAGCGGAAGCCGTGGCGCGCGGAGACCTCGGCCACCTTGCCGGCGTCCTTCCTCACCACTATCACGCCCCCGTCTGCGACGGCCACGCCCGCCGAGTCGTAGCCTCTGTACTCAAGCCTGTGAAGGGCCATGGTCAGCATCTCGCCGAGGGGACTCTTCGGCCTCTCAGCGAAGACCGCTCCGAATATTCCGCACACTGCCGGAGTGGCGCGGGCCTTTTTTACTGTGTCAGCGCCGCTGAAGGCCTATCACCGCTCGCCTGAACCTCTACTCATCACGCCCAGATAGACGTGCACGGCAGTTTTAAACCGCTACACGCGCCCAGCACGTAAACCGCGCGCGGCCTGACCGCCTCGAACAGATCGTGAAGCGGCTTGTGCCGGCGCAGCAGCGGAGCCCTAATCGTCGCGCCCGCGGCGTACCTGTGCCCCCCGCCGCCGAAGCGCGCGGCGAGCTCTGTGCAGTCGTACCCGCTGTCTCTGCGGGCCCCGCAGTAAAGCCTGTAGCTCACAAGCCCCCTTCTCACCAAGATATTGACAAACTTCGAGCCCCTCCTCTCGAGCTCCAGCACCATCAGGCGGTAGGAGACGCCGAGACTCCGCGGGCTGTACACCAGCAGTGCCTCATCGGGCGGGATTCTCTCTACTATCTTGCGGATAATTTCGTGTCTCTCGAGCCCCCTGCGCGCCGTGGAGGCAAGCGGCTCCTCGTCGAGCGCCGAGAGCCCATTGCGCGCGAGCAGCTCCACCGCGGCTAGCCTCTCCCCGTACGATGCGTACCTTATGGCTAGGTCGAGCATCCACACCCTGCGGTCGGTCACGCTCGCCGTGTCTGCCTGCACCGCGGCGTCCACCAGCTGCTGCGCGAGCGGGTCCCCCTCGAGCCCGAGCGCCTTGACTGCAAGCGCGGCGGCCGCGGGCGCGTCGGGGTCGTAAAACTCGACCTCGGCGCAGGGGGCATTCGTCTTGTGGTGGTCTGCCCTGAGTCTGGCTCTCGGCGGGCACGGCAGGTCGGCCACGAAGTCCCACGGGACTGCACGCACCCAGAGCCTCCTGACGTCAGAGGGGGCGCCGAGCACCACCGCGCCGTTGGGGTAGGCGCGCTTGAAGAGCGCGGCGCAGACAAGCCCGTCGACGTCGCCGCCGTCGCACAGGGCCACGGGCCTCCCCCTCAGTCTGGCGGCGAGCACCGCGAGAGGCCTGAGCACGCGCTAACGACGCGCGGCCAATATTTATATCCGTCGGGAGGCTCTCGCGCGTTGATACTCGGCTATTTCGGCAGGAGGAGCATATACGAGGTGTTGAGGAGGCTCGCGCTGAACGTTGCTATGTTCGAGCGCGGGGACGTGACAATAGTGGACGCGGGGTACAGAGAGCGCGGGGATGTCGTGCTGGAGTGCTCAGACTTCTCCTGCATTGCAGTCAAGCTCTTCTCGAGCCTGCCCGGAATAGTCGGCGGCGGGAGGCTCGGGCTCGATCCCGGCGCTGTGAGAAACGGCGTGGTGTACGCGCTAGGCGGCGAGCCCGTGCTGCACGCAGTGCTGGGAGCGGGCGCCGTGAGGGAGATTCTGGCGCGCGCCGGCTGCGTTGACGTCCACGTCGGCGCGTCGCAGTACGCCAGCATTGCCGAGGCCCTCTTGCTCTCGCGCTGCGCCACGCTGCACGTAGTTGACGAGCCCGCCGCGGCGCGCATGAGGGGCTTTCTGAGGGCGAGGTACCCGGAGTTGAAAGAGGACGAGATCGACGCGCTGTCGTTCACGTACCACGACGGCATCGTGATTGAGAGGCGCGCTGCAGTGCCGGGGGGCTCCGCAAGACGCCCCCCGCGGCCTCGCGCTGCAGAAACCCTAATAAGGATGCTGGGAGTGCCGGAGTATGTTTATCGTTAGGTGCGACTCGTGCGGCTTCGTGCTGTACAAGGGAAGGGAGCCCAGGACCGTCGAGGCAGTCCTTAAGATGTGGGGCGGCGTCTGCCCCAAGTGTATGTCGCCCCTAGAGAGGAAGCCAATAAGGATGGCCGTCGGCCTCATCAGCGGCGCGGGCAGAGAGGGCGGGAGGAAGTAGCGCGCGGCCCCGCCGGACTCACATGAGCAGAGCAGAAAGGCTGGCTGTAATTTCGTCGCTGCTCGCGTCGTTCTCAATCGCGCTTTACCTGAGACTCTACAGGGTGTTCGAGTGGGGCTGGTGGCTAGACGAGTTCGACCCCTACATCAGGTATTACCTGGCTGAGCACACGCTGAGGCACGGGCTTGCGTGGTGGTGGTCTGGCGGCCACTTCGTCGAGTTCTGGCACCCCCACGGCGTTGACTGGAGCAGGGTGCTGCTGCCCGGGACGTCGCTCTACGGGCTCTTCGTCTACGCGCTGCTGAGCCCGCTCGGAGTCGATCTCTGGCGCGCCGTGATAATCGCGCCCGCAGTTTTCGGCTCCATGGCCGTGCTCTCCATGTTCTACCTCGGCTACAGGGTGGGGTCCGAGCTCGGCGCGCCGCGAGGCGGCGAGACGGTGGGCCTGGTGTCTGCAATGCTGACTGCTATAGCGCCGGCCTTCATCGAGCGGGGCCTCGGCGCGTGGTTTGACGACGAGCCCGTCAGCCTGTTCTTGATACCGCTCGGCCTGGCCCTCATACTCGAGGGCCTCAAGAGGCCGTGGGCGGGCGCTCTCGCCGGCGCTGCCCTGGGCTATGTCGCCTGGACGTGGGGCGCCCACTTTTACGTGTGGAATCTACTGGGGCTTTACGCCGCGGCGCTTCCTGGCTACTACTACCTCAGACGCGCGCTCTCTCGCGCGCCCGCCGGCAGTAGGCGCGCGAGGGCGCCCGGCGAGCCCCCGCTGCCCTTCTCGGCCAGGAACCTCCTCGCGTCCTATCTGTTGTTTTACTTGGTTTACGCGGCCTTTGTGGCGTCGGTGCCCAGATACGGGCCGCACGCGCTAACAAGCGCGTTCAACATACTGCCGGCCTTCGGCCTCGCGTCGGCGGTCCTGACGTGGCTGCTTGAGGAGAGGCCGGCGCTTAGGAGGGCGCTGAGGCTGCGCCTGTGGGTCGTGGTAGCGACTGCGGCAGCCGCCGCGGCTGTTTTCGCGGCCGCGGTTGCCGCGGGCTTGATAGGCGGCAGGTTCCTGGCAGTTCTGCTGCCGGCAGCCCGGCCCGCGCTGGTGGCGAGCGTGGCAGAGCACAGCGCGTCGTCCTTCATGCAGGTGGCGGTGAGGTACGGGCCGCTCGCCCCCTTCATCATTGCGGCAGTGCCCGGGCTCCTCACGCCACAGGGCCTCCTTATTCTTACCTACCTGATTACGGCAGGCTACTCGGCAGTCTCAATGGTGCGCCTGCTGGTGCTGATGGCGCCGGCCGCAATCGCGGCAGCTGCCGTCGGCATTGTTCGCGCGCTCGGCGCGCGCAGGCTCGGGGCGCTTGTGGCTGCTGCGGCTGCGGTGTCTGCAGTATTCTGTCTTGCAATGTCAGTCGGAGTGGCCAAGGCGCCGATGCAGGTCACGGTCTCGGCCGTGGGGACCGTGTCGGACGACTTCCTGGACGCGCTGCTGTGGCTGAAGACCAGGCTGCCGCCGCTGGAGCCTGTCGCCTCGTGGTGGGACTATGGGTACTGGATTACGGTAATTGGCAACAAGAGCAGTCTTGCCGACAACTCGACGATCAACGCGACTCAGATAGGCGTGGTAGCCACGGCATTCATGTCGCCGCCGCGCGTCGGCTCGGCGATTTTCGAGAGACTCGGCGCCAGGTACGTGCTGGCCATAATGCCGTATGTCGTCGCGCCGGCCCAGCTCCGCACCGGGGAGGCGGCCTACATCCTCTATCACGAGCAGCCGCCAGGCGGGGACTTCCTCAAGTCTTACTGGATGGCGCGGATAGCGCTCGAGAACGTCAAGGGCGCGGCCTCCGTGCTCGGCGCGGACAGCGCCAGCCCCGAGGACTTCATCTACAGCAGAGTCATGTC
This sequence comes from Thermoproteaceae archaeon, assembly GCA_020833025.1. GTDB lineage: Archaea > Thermoproteota > Thermoprotei > Thermoproteales > Thermoproteaceae > Pyrobaculum. The sequence goes on from JAJHRB010000030.1 coordinate 7,059, forward strand.
GTACCCGGGACCTCCGCCGCGCCGGGAGTACGCGTACTTCATGGTGGGGGACTACTACTACCCGGTGCCCCTGGACCTCAACCGCACGCTCTACGCAATGCTATTCTCCAAGGTCAGGTTCGTGCCAATTTACGGCAGTGAGGCCGGCCGCCTCTCCTGGGTCTTCGAGGGGGTGTACGCGCAGGGCTCTTACGTCACGCTGAGGCAAATAGGAGTTGTGGGCGGCAACGTCTACCTGCCCGTGGACGCGCCGCGCGAGGCTGAGCTGCTCGGCGCTCATGTGATCCGCGGCTGGACGCCTGAGGGCATTGACGTCGTCGAGGACCCGCTGACGGGGAGGGCGGCCCGCATAGCGCCCGCTACCGCGGTGCCGGAGTTCATGAGGCCCGTGTACGTCTCAAGGCCTCACGGCTGGGTGGTCGTTTACGAGCTCTCGCCGCCGTAAAACTCACGCAAGATCTTCTTCCTGGCCTCCTCTCCCAGCGGCAGCCTGCCGCTCAGGAGCTTCTGGAGGATGCGGTACTTCTGGTATCTGTCCTCGGGGGAGAACTTCGGCGGGTGCGGGACTCTGACCTCGCCCCCGCACCTCGGGCACCTGTCCCTTGACAGGGTGTAGGCCCCGCACTTGACGCAGCGCCTGAGCAGCGACCTCACCCGCCCTCGAGTCTCTGGAGGGACGCTATTATGTTGTACTTCTTCTGCAGTGCCTGCAGTATGTTCTTGGCCTCGTTGAACGCGGCCTCCACGTGCCTCGCCCCCCTGCCCGTAATGTCTATTCTGTACCTGGGCGGCCCCACCGCGTACACTCTGAACGAGAGGTCGGGGAACTTGCCGCGGAGGGCTCTTGCGAGCTCCTCGAACGCCCCTCTCAGCTTCTCGACCCCGTTGCCGTCAATGCTAGCGGCCTTTATGATGCCCGACACTCTAACTGTCGGCGTCTCGACGTGCTGCACGGCGAGCTCCACCAGAGCCGCCTTCAACTCGCCGTCGAGCTCCAGCCTCCCGAGCGCCTCGGGCCCCGCCCTCGCCACCTCCTCAAAGGCCTTGAAGGGATCCCCGAAGTGCTCCTCGAGAAGCCACAGCACCTTCAGCGCGCCCTCTCCCGGCCTGTTGAGCCTCTGCATTGCAACCTCGATTATTTTGAGCGCGCGTATCTTGCGGCGATACGCGAGCATCTTCCGCTCCTTGTCCTCGGGCCGCACGCGCTTCAGAGAGACCTCGACAACTCTCATCCTAGGGTTGACGCTGACGACCTTGAAGACTGTCTTGAGCCCCTCCTTCACGTAGTCCCGTATCGAGTGGAACCAGGACTGCACAATCTCGTGAATTGGGGCGAAGGCCTCAACGTCGTACTCGTCGAGGTGGACGTAGGCGCCGTGGTCTGCTATCTTCCTGACAGTGCCTATGACCAGCTCGCCCACGTCCGGCAGCTCCTTGCCGGCGAGTCTCATCGCGCGCTAGTTGTGCCGCATGTATAAAAAGCCTCCCACTCTCCTCGCCACCCTTCTGTGGCGTTCTCGCCGCGACTCGGCGGCTGCTGCCAGGCCCGGCAGCGCCTCAGTCCAGTATCTTGATTGTGTGCCCTGCAATCTTGGCCTTCCCCCCCGTGGGCTCTGCGAGCGCGCGGCCGCAGATGAGGCAGCGGACCGCCATGGCTGCGTGCGAGAACACCACTTGCTCGTTCCCGCAGTCAGGGCAGCGCACCTTGATGAACTTCGAGCGCGGCTGCGGGATGAGAACCTTGCTGAACCTCTGCGGCATGTCACCCGACCAGCTCTATCTTCTTGAGTCTCGCGATGCCCTTGACGGTCTTGTAGCCGCACTTGCTGCACTGGAACACCAGCGTGGCGGTCTTTGTCGTCTTGGCGAATCGCTTCTGTTTGGGCTTGCGCGACGACCCGTAGCCCTTGCACTTGCGCTCGTACCTCCTCTGGCCCTCGGCCAGCGACCGCCTCTTGCCCTGGTGGTACACCGACACGTTGTGCGGCGTGTACGTATTGCAGCGCGGGCAGTACTTACTCACGACTTTTGGGAACCGCACGGCCCGTGCGGGGGAGGGATTAAAAAGCTCCCGCCCGTCATAAGTACAGGAACCTCCTGACGACGCCCCTCTCCTCCAGGTCCTTCGCGTCCCTTGTGGGGAGCTTGGCCAGGTCCCCCCTGGCGAAGGGCCCCACCTGCAAGAAGTCCTCGGTGATTATCGCCGGGTGGGGCATTAAGAACTGGACTATCACGTAGTCCTGCGACTTCTTCCGCGCGCCGGCTTGCTTTATCTTCAGGACGGGCCTCACTAGCCTCTCCTCCTCTGCCGTCATCCTCTCGGTCACTCTGCCCTGGCCGAGCTCCCACAGTATCTTTCTGAGCCTGAGCTCCATCAGCGTGAGGAGGGCCGACGAGACGTACTCCCTGACGCCGTCCGCGACGCTCTGGGGTATCGGCTGCGACTGGAGCTCCCGGAGCAGGCGCTCAGCCACCTCCGCGTAGGAGCTAAACGGCGGCTCGGCCAGCACGCGCGATGCGACCTCGGCGAGCAGCCAGAGCCTCAGCTTCTCAATCACAGATCTTTCCGTATTCCTGGAGCTCTAAATACACCGAAACGTGAGCCGGCAGCACCCTCACGTCGCCCCTCCCGGCCTCCACCCTCTCGAAGAGAACGACGGCCCTCAGCGGTTTCTCGAGCCTGAGCTTTAAGTACCCCTTCCTGAAGGCTATCGCGCGCTCCACCACGCTCTCGACGCCCCTCTCTAGGTCTCCCCTGCTCAGCGGCAGGGCCACGAGCCCCGTCTTCCCGTTGAGAGAGCCGGGCACCCTCATCAGTCTGTGCACGTCCTGCGTCACCTTCTCGTCTATCTCCACCCTGAGCGCCCTGGGGTCCTCCAGCCCCCGCCGCAGCCTCTTGAGATTGCCGGCGTCCTCCAGCTCGTAGAGCGGCGCGCCCCTCTTTCGCGAGCCCCTTCCCGGCCCGACTACAAACTTTGAGAGGTCGAGCCCGACGGCCCTCAGGTAGTTCACGAGCTCCCTCCGCTCCCTCTGTCCCAGCGAGAGCACCTCACGCTCCGAGACGTAAATGTGAAATCCTCTGTGCCCCGAGAACGCAATGCGCGAGGGGCTCACGCCGAGCTCCTCCTCGAGGATGTCCACGAGTTTCAGGGCCTCTCTCCTTGCGTCGTCAAGGCACTCGAGAGTCACGAGCTCTCCGCCCCTGCACGCCTCAGTTTCGAGGTGGTCGCCGTCTATGTCAAATACCAGGTCAGCCCCTAGCCATCCCTTGCGCTCCATGTCGCTCTCGTCGGGTCTCTCGTAGTACGCAGACGAGAAGTACACGTGGCGCGGGGTTCTCTCCACGACGTATTTTCCCAGCTCCTCGATGCCTCTAAATGCCTTGTGCCTAATGACGGCGCCGCTGAACAGCTGGAATGCCAGCTCCCTCCTCTCAATGGCGTCTACCTCCAGCCTGGCGCGGTTCCTGTAAAAATTCCTGAAGAGTACCTCAACTATCACTCCACTCTCGGGGCCAGGTAATACGATATCCTGCCCCCTGCCGGTATGTCGAATGTCAGCAGCATGGGCTTTGCCGTCGCTAGCTCCACCGTCACTATATCGCTAATCTTTGCCGTCTTGCTGGTTATGTCGATCAAGTACTCCAGCGAGTAGCGGGCGGACGCGGGCTCCTTAACCTCGAACTCGTACACGAACTCGCTGTTCCTGTCGAGGCGGATCTCGACGTCTCCCTTGTCGCTCGACGCCGATATCACCAGCGCCTCCTCATTTGCCTCGAACTTTACCTCGTCGGCTACCGCGTCCGCGTCCCTCATGGCCCCGGCGAGGACGTCGCTCGCGGTCTTTACCATTGCCGTGAACGTGACCTTGGGGGTGGGGAGCTCCTCGCCGACTACCTCTATGCTCGGCAGGGTTATCGACCTGACCGACTTCCCCACCAGCCTCACCTTGATCCTGCCCTCCTCGAACTCCAGCGATACCTTGTCGCCCTTCTTGACGCGCCTTATGATTTTCTTCAGCTCCTTAAAGTTAATGCCGACGCGCAGCTCCCCCGCCTCGGGGAACTCCTCAAATGCCTCTCTGGGCATTGTGAGATCCACCATTGCCGTCCTCGACGCGTCCAGAGCCCTCAGGTAAAGCCCGTCCTGCCTCACCGCCAGAGCCGCCTCCTCGACGAGCACAGATATTGCGTCCACTATGTACACAAACTCCTTGGCGTCCAGGTACGTGAGCGCGCGCCTCGACATTCAGGCATGCACGCGCGGCGGGTTAAAAGCATGAGAGTGCCTGCGCGGTGTTCTTCCCGGCATGTCCGGCCCTACTCGTACTCCCTCCAGGTGTGGCCGCACTTAACGCACCGGTAGAACCTCGTCGGGGGCTCGTCCGCCGCCCTGGTCTGCTGCGCCCAGAAGTAGGCCTCGTCGTGACCGCACCTCGGGCACCCCCTGGTCTTCACCCGCGGCAGGTTCGCGGCCTCTCCGGCCAGCACCACTATCGCACTCTTGTTCTCCACCGACGCCCTGCTGCGGTACTCCGCGCCGCCGTGCGCGTCCTCCTCGTAGCCGCACCTGGGGCACCGCAGAGCTGCCCTGCCGCCCCTCCTGACCGGCAGGAGCAGGCTCCCGTCCCTCGGGCAGAACTTCATGGCATTGACAGCCCCCAGGCCGCTTTTATAAGGTGTCCGGCGCCGAGAAGCTTATTAAAATGTGCCACGAGGCCCGCCCGTGACGGCAGTGAAGGACGTGCCGGCAGACGTGCTGATAGCCGAGGTCGCCAGGTACATCAAGGAGAGCGTGCCCCAAGTGAGGCCGCCCGTCTGGGCTGATTGCGTCAAGACAGGTCCCAACAAGACGAGACCGCCCGCAGATCCAGACTGGTGGTACGTCAGAGCCGCGTCGGTGCTGCGAAAGCTCTACCTCCACGGCCCTGCCGGCGTCGGCAGGCTGAGAGGCGCGTACAGCTACAGGGCTAAGGTAGGGAGGTACAAGACGAGGCCCGAGAGAACCAGGAAGGCCGGCGGCGCCGTAATAAGGAAGATACTGCAGCAGCTCGAGCAGGCAGGGCTCGTTGCGAGGGGCAGGAGGGGGAGGTCCCTGACGCCTGAGGGGAGGTCGCTGCTCGACGCGATTGCCGCCAAGATTGCGAGAGAGCTCGCCAGGGCGCGGCCCGAGCTCCTGAAGTACACGGCCCCGCCGAGGGGGCAATGACGGAGCAGGACAGAGAGCTGGAGGAGCTGCGCCGCAGGAAGCTGGAAGAGCTGCAGAGGAGAGTTGAGGAGGAGAGGAGGGCGCAGATAGAGGCCGCGCAGCGGAGGGTGGCGCTCAAGAAGATACTGACTCCCGAGGCTCTCGCGAGGCTCGACAACATAAGAGTCGTGAGGCCCGAGCTCGCCGCCGCGCTCGAGCAGCAGCTGATAGGCCTGGCCGCGAGCGGGAAGGTAAAGGTGCCCGTGGACGAGGAGACGCTGAAGAAGATACTCGAGATGGTGTACAGCAGGACGAGGCGCGAGTTCAGGATAAAGCTCTAGCGCCGGCCAATTCTTAAAAACGCTGCGGGGCCGCAGCGTCCGTGGCCCGCAACAAGCCCCCCGGCAGGAAGCTCAGGCTCGCGGCAGCGCTGAGGTCAAACAGAAACCCGCCGGTGTGGGTCGCGATTAAGACAAAAAGGAGCGTGGCGAGATCCCCGGCGCGCAGGCACTGGCGCCGGGTGAAGCTCAAGGCCTAGCGGCGGCCTTGACAGCCCTGACTATTTCGGCGAGTCTCTCGGGCCTCTCCTCGGCTATTGTCCCCGTCACCACGACGTTGGGCCTCTCCCTGGCTATGGAGTAAGCCGCCTCGCCGCTCCTAATGCCGCCGCCCACTATGAGCACTCTCGGGAAGGCCTCTCTGGCGGCCCTGACGGCTTCCGGCGGCACGGGCCTCTGAGCGCCGCTGCCCGCCTCGAGGTACAGCGCGCTGAAGCCAATGTAGCGCGCGGCGAGCGCGTAAGCGGCAGCTATGTCGGGCCTCTCGTAGGGCACGGGCCTCGCCATGGACAGGAAGCCCGCGGCGCCTCCGTCGCCAACTATGACGTAGGCCGTCGAGATGACCTCGAGGCTCTTGAACCGCTTGGCTATAAGCACGGCTCCCTGGACCTGCGCGCCGACAATGAAGTACGGGTCCAGCGAGTTGAGCACGCTCAAGAATAGAACTCCGTCTGCCTCGCCTGTGAGCTGGGCTACCGACCCCGGGAATAGAATTACGGGCACGCTAGCCACGGACTTTATGTCCCTCACCACCTCCGCCATCTGGCTCTCGCAGACGCCCGTAGACCCCCCGACCAGTATGCCGTCAGTGCCGGCCTCTACCGCGAGCCTCGCAATCCTGACGGGATCCGCGGTCTTGTCGGGGTCTATCAGCGTGAAGTGCTTCACTCCCTCGAGGAGGTACTCGTACAGCCTACCCGCCTGTCTCATGCCCGCTCCCCTCCGGCGCGCCCCGCGCTGCCTGTACCCTTCCCTCTAGGTACAGGTCGACGAGCGCGTTGTAGTAGTCGACGGGCATCCAGCCGGGCCTGGGCTCGAACTCGTGGCGCAGGCCGCAGCCGCCGCACACTACAGCGTAGTTCCTGCCCACCCTCTTCACGGAGACTAGCTGCGCGCCGCAGTGCGGGCACGTGAATATTTTGGGAAGTCTCTTCTTCGGCTTCAGTACGAGTTTCCTGCGCTTGCGCCTCTTGCCCACGGCCGCTGGTGGGGCAAGCATTTAAAGTGAGCGTCAGCCGTAGCGCCTCCGGTCACCCGTCACCGTAACCCTGACCGCATCACCCGGCCGTGCGGCGGCGCGGGCTAAAAAAGTGCTCGCGCCGGCTACGCCCTGCACCTGCTCAGCTTGACCTGCCCCCTTTCTGCCAGCATCCTGAGCGCGTGCATTATCTGCGCGAACCTCCTCTCCACGTATTCGCTCCCGTACCACTCCACGTGCGCCTCGATCAGCTCGTCGAGGCACCACTCCGACCTTCCTGTCTCTCTGGCAATTCTCAGTATGAAGCCGGCCGCGTCCTCAACTGCCGTCCACGGGTATGCAAACCAGACCCAGTCCTTGACCTCAATTGCGTAGTAGTCTGGCATGAACTTGGCGACGCTGGTGATGACCTGCAGCGCTGCCGTTCTGACCTCCGCCGGCCTGCAGCACTCCTCCACGCTCTTCTTCGCCAGCGCGACGCTGTCCCCCGTGTCCACAATGTCGTCAACCACGAGAACCCGCCTGCCGCTCAAGTCCGCGCTCAGCGAGTGCTTCACGCGCGCCCTCTCTGCGACCTGCGCCGCCGACGGCCAGTGAAGCACTTGAATGCTCAGCAAGTCGTCGACGCCGAGCCAGTCACAGAGCAGGCGGGCCGGGACGTAGCCGCCTCTGGCAATTGCGACTATGACGTCGGGACTCCAGCCGCTGGCCCTCACTCTCTCCGCCAGCCTCCTGGACCACTCGACTATCTCTTCAAACGTGACTACCCTCACCGGCACTCTCGGCACGGCGGCCAGCACTGGCAGAAATTAAAGGTTTATTTACACGGCTCCACAGCCACAAACCGGCTTGCCAGCGCGCTGCATTTAACGGCTCCCTTAAACTCGAAATCCCACGTCCTAACAATGCCGCAGTCCATGTCGACGCACTGGTTGAAGCGCAGCCTCCCGACAGTGCACCTGTCGCCGTCACAGGAGGCGTACTTGTCGCGCCTCCTCGCGCCCTCGACCATCACGTTTATGTTGCCCGCTGCAGCGTAGAGCCCCGCGGAGTTGAATGCAACGATCCACCTCCCCATGACGCGCGCGACGAGGTAGGGCAGCGCCCTGAGCACGTCCAGACTCAGCGCGACGCCGCCTGGCACTACGACGGGGTCCAGCGCGGCGTAAATGCCGAAGAGGAGGAGCCAGGAGTCGGGGCCTGGCGGGAGCCTCCACGTCAGCGCGCTGTAAATGCCGTAGCGCATGGCCACTGCGAACCCCCTCCACGACCTGCTGACTGACTCCAGCGCATCGCCGAAACGCAAGAGCCCGAGCAGGGCGCCTGTCTCTCTGTCCAGCGCGGGCGGGGAGTAGGGCCTGCGCTCCCTCAGCCCCCTGGCCACCAGAACGCCGAGAATCTCGCGGCACTCGCCGGGGGGCCTCGCGCCCCTCCTGTAGTAAATGTCCCACAGGTACGGCGCGCCCCTAATTATGTCGCGGAGGTACCTCGCCAGGCAGTTCCCGCCGTTCAGCTCGCTCGTTGCGTGAAGCTCGGCAACTCTCAGCATGGCGTTGAGGCAGCGGTCCTCGGCGAATATCTCCCTGTAGAGAAATCTCGGCACGTCGGGGGGCCCCGCGCACAAGTAGGTCCCGCGGACCCTCACCGGGCACCTCAGCGCGCGCCTGAAGACGACGAGGGAGCCGTCGACGTAAATTCCGCCGGCCCCTATCTCGACCCTGCCCGCGATGCTGCTGCCGCCGAGCCTCAAGCCTCCCTCCCAGACGTAGAGCGTCCTGCCCGGGGAGATCCTGACCTCAATGGGAAGTGCGGAGGGCGCGTTGCACTCCACGCCGGCGGGAAGCGTCAGCGTTCAAATCCCCGATCACCGGTCACCCGCAGCCCTTCGTCACCTGGCCTCCCGCTGCGGGCGGCCTTAAAAACTCTGACTCCCCGCGCCGGGCTTCTTGAGCCACCCGAGCCTCGAGAGATCTACGCGCTTCCCCAGCTTCAGCAGCGAGACAACGCACCACGTTATGAGGCCGATTACTATGTGCTTGCACGTCCTGTTGCGCACGACGTTCCACTTGCACGTGCACTTGGCGCCGTAAATCCCGACCGCGACGTAGTACCAGGTGCCGCGGCTGCTGGCAGATCTGACCGAGAGCCTCACCCCGACGATCTCGCCGCCCCTCTCGACGATGTCGAGTATCCTGACAGTCTCGGGGGAGACGTAGGAGTACAGGTCCAGCACTCTCTCGTGGCGAATTCCCAGCGCCCTGGATATCTCCAGCAGCGCGCTCTTTACCTGGTCGCTAATCTGCGAGCGCTGCATTTACGAACTCCTCGTCCCCGGCTATTAGGGAAATGCGCGAGTCGAGGGAGTCACCCCCGCGTATTACGTACTTAAACCCGCGGATGTACTTGCCGAAGGTCAGCGCGCCCGCCACGTCCACGGCCCTGAGCCTTCCCCTCAAGTCGACGAATCCCCTCGCCGCGCCGCACGCCGTCAGCACGAGCTCTGCCGCGGAGCTGCCGAGGCTCCTCCCCTTGAGCCCCAGCCTCCTGAGCGCCCTGAAGACCCTATCGTGCGCGTTGCTGTCAATTGCCACGAACACTATGCCGCCCCGCCCCGCCGGCCTCACGGGCACTCCGTTCTTGAGCGCGCCGGCCCCCGGGCCTGCGGTGTAGATATCGCCGGCGGGCAGTACCGATACGGCGGCGTACTGAAGGTCGCCCAGCGTGCCGGTGCTGTAAGTGCCGGCGGCGAGCGAGACCGAGAACATCGGTATGCCCGCGGCGTAGTTGAGCGAGCCGTCGAGGGGGTCGAGCGCGAATAGGTAACGCTCGCCTCCCCACCTGTAAACTCCGCGCTCCTCGGCGTACATCACGCCCCCCTCGCTGAAGTGCTCGCGGAGCAGCCTGTATGCCAGCTCCTCCGCGGCCAGGTCTATCTCCCGCGTCACGTCGTCGCCCCTCCTCGCGACAATGCCGGTGCCCTCCCCCGACCTGAATTTCTCGAGGATGTAGCAGGAAAGCCGCGCGACGACGGCCTCTAAAACTTTGAGCATACTCACGCGCCCTGCCGCCCGCATTTATTAAGCTGACGCCGCTCCGCGCGAAAAAGATAAAAAGCGGGAGCCCGGAGCGGGCGGGCTCGGCGGGACGCCGCGCAGGCCTCGTAACGGCGCGGCGGGAGAGCGGGAGGTCCCGGGAGGGCGCCTCCCGGGAGTTCGAATCCCGGCCGGGGCTCCACCTCTCACCAATATAAATCGCGGGAGTGCCGCACTCCGTGTCGGCCGGCAGGGCCTCCGAGGGGGCAGTGTTCATGTCGCTGTCCGAGCTCGAGCGCCTGCTGGCAGCGCTGAGGGGAGGCGCAGAGAGATACAGGGAGAGCAGGCCCCTCCTCGAGAGCATGGAGGAGAGGTGGGCCAAGTTCGTCGAGCTCGCCGCAGCGTTCGGCGTCGAGCTGAAGCCGGCTGAGGGAGTCGAGTTCTACGCCGGCGGCCCGCTGCCTGACAACGCGGAGTTCATAAGGAGGCTCGACAGGATGATAGCCGCGCTCAAGAAGCTCAGGGACGTCTACGGCGACTTGAAAGTAATAGTGCACCTAGACGTGGAGATCAAGAAAATTGCCATCAAGATATGACCGCGGCGCCGCCGGCCGCCTGCTGCGCGCGGATTGCGCCGAGGCCATTCCGGCGAGCTCTCCCGGAGCCGGCTTTCAGCGCGCTCAGAGCAGCCCGCAAGTCCGCCCGACCCCCTCCTGCAGACCTCCCGACAGCTCGGCGAGCGCACTCCGAGCCAGCAGACGTCCCTGACGGCGGTGTCGCGGCCGGGGTAGATGGATACTACCCCCTGGATCCCGCCCGCCGTGCTGATACTGGCGGAGGGCCAGGGCCGCCGCGCCTCTCGATGCCCTCTGAGCCCTCCCCGCGCCCTGCCGCCAGAGCTGCCAGGAGCGACCTAAATGCATGGAGCGCCTTGCCGGCAGCATTCCGGGCGTGACCCTCGCTCAGCAGGAGGAGCCCGCTCTCGGCT
>JAJHRB010000090.1 GCA_020833025.1 Thermoproteaceae archaeon
AAGCACTCCACAGCTGAAAAAGAAGGGCAACAGCTTGAGTGAGGTGATGGCGATAGTACTTGCAAAATTCTGTGCAGACAAAGTGCCCGTCGTAACGCCGGAAGATCTCGTGGAGGTGCTCGGCGTGTAGCGGCATGGCGATGAGACTCTCGCACGCCGTCATAAGATCGCTTTACGAAACGCTCAGATGGTACAGTGACCACCGTGGCGCGCCCGAAGCCGCGCGTGTGCTCCAGCTCTTCGAGACGTGGAGGGGGCTCCATGCCTCCTTCATCAACATTTCCAAAGAGGGCTGGGACGCCCTCAGAAAGTTGGCGCAGAACCTCCAGTTGCAGATTAAGGGCCGCGACGACGAGTGGCTGTTTCTGTTCGCCGTGGAGACGTATCTGAACCTCGCCATAAGGGCCATCACTCTCGCAAAGCTCGGGAGAGTTGCCAACAGTATTGACAACTTTGCGAGAGCAGTGAGCGGAATGAGGCACGTCTTCGAGTCCAACGTCTTCGAGCGGGTCTTCGACGCGCTGCAGAGCCAGACGCTGGACGCCGGCTTAAGGCAACGCCTCCAGCAGAACATAGACGCGCTCCTCGACGTGATAGCCAGTCTGAACCTCCTCGGCGTGGCGTTCGACGCGCTTAGAGAGGTGTATCAGAACGTCTTGCCGCGCGAAGTGAGGAGAAGCATCGGCGAGTTCTACACGAGCGACAAGCTCGTCGACGAGACTCTCGACGCAGCGGGGCTCGACGATAGGGCGGCGCGCGAGCTCTACAAGAGGTGGAGGCAAGGCAAGCGGGACGTAGTAATTCTCGACCCGGCGTGCGGCTCCGGCTCGTTCCTAGTCGCGGCAATAAGGAGGATATTCGGCACGTTCGGCGACAAGCCCCCGGCCGACATAGCCAGTTTTGTTGAGGAAAATGTCATTGGGATAGACGTAAACCCCTTCGCTGTCGAGATGGCAAGGCTCAACGTAATTGCGACAATTTCCGAGGAGATGAGGAAAAGAGGTGGCGCTTACGTGCCGCAGAAGGTGCAGATTTACTGGGCGGACAGCCTCGCGAGGGTGAGAAACAGCGAGTCGCTCTATTACAAGTCGCTCAAAATTGACGTCCCGGCGCTCCAGCAGGCTATCGGGGTGGGCCACATCGAGGTGCCTCACTGCGGCGGCGTGGGCCCGCTTGAGGTGCTTGACGAGGTCGTCAGGCTGGCCGAAAGAGGCGGCGGCCTCGGGGAGCTCGCGGAGAGCATCGCGGAGCGGTGCGGAGTGAGGCCAGACCTCGTGAGGCAGGACCTCGAGAGGCTCTACAGTGCCGTGAGGAGAATTCTCGAAAACGGGAACGGCAGAGTCGTCGCGGCGATAAAGAACACGCTGGCGGTCCATGACCTCCTCGGGAGGTGTAGCTACGTGAATAGGGAACCCGCCATGGGTCAGAATCCACAGGATAGACGCTGGTGTACGCAGGTACGTCACAGAGAGCTACAGCTGGGTCGGGAAGGACTGCGCCTTCAATCCCGGGTTCAGGCTGACAAGAGTGCCGTTTGCATGGCAGATAGACTACTCCGTCGCGTTCGTGCAGAGGGGTCTCGAGTTCATGCGCGAGGGGGGCGTGCTGGCGTACGTAATAACGTCGCAGATCGCGAGGGCCACTTATGCCGGCAGGTTGAGGGAGGAGCTACTGAGGTACACATTACTCAGGCTAGTGGACTACAGCCTCTACCCGATCCCGCTGTTTCCAGACGCTGTCAACTACCCCTTGGTGATTGCCGTGAAGAAATCCCCGCCGCCACGGGGCCACAAGGTTCGCGTGACGGTTTACAACACCGGCGGCGACCACAGAGACTTCGAACTCGAGCAAGACGCGCTCCCGCTCTACGCCGGCACCAAACACCCCAGCGCGAGAAGGTCGCCGTGGGTTCTCGCGCCGCCCGAGGTGAGGAGCGCAGTGCAAAAGATAATTGCAAGCGGACAGCGGCTCGGCGACGTCTACGAGGTCATGAGGGGCGTCATGACCTCGCTGAACGAACAGTACATCGGCACGCTCGTGGGTTGCGACAAGGCACGTGGTATCGTCAAGCTACAGCTAGAGGGCGGGCGCACTGTCGATGTGGAGGAGTTCCTAGTGCACCCGTTCGTCCGGGGTGAGGGCATTGACCCCTATAGCTACAAGTGGGATGAGCTCGTTATCTTCCCGCACGATGTAAACACTCTGGAGCCGCTGTGGGATCCCGACCAGCGGAGGGTGCTGGAGCTCCTCGGCCTTCCGGGGCGCGGCGTCAGGGTCAGCGCAAGCGGGGGAGTCGCGGTGTATGAGGTGAGTCTCGAGCAACCGCTTGCCTGCAACAGAATGGGAGCTTACGTCCGGGACGTCGAGCAGAGACTTAGGGGCGCGGGTTTTGACACACAGCGCGTGAGTCCGTGCGGCGTTGACGCGTGCCTCAAGATCGCCGACACCGCAGGTCGCGAGGTGCTACATGTGAGCTTGGAGTTCCAGTGCGAGCGTCATGGCAGTCAATGCACGTGCAACGCCATCAGATGCCACATTGTGGGCCTGAGAGTGCCGGGCGCTCCTTTTGCGACCAGACACTTCTGCTCAGCACTCGAGAAGCTCCTCAAGAGGGATGACTACAAGCCGGAGCTACCTCCGTGGGCTGTGTTCAGGGTCTCGCGGGACAAGTTCGAGGGGTACCGCGTGGCGTGGCAAAATATAGCAAAGCACCTCGAGGCCGCGTGTATGCCCGCCCGCGCTGACATTGAGCTGTGCGGCAGTAAAGCGCAGAAGTTTTTGGTTCTCGACCACACGGTAAACTTCATTGTCGAGAGGAACCCAAGGAAGGTGCTGAGGTTGCTGGTTTATCTCGACTCAGACGTAGCGAGGGCTCTCGTCAAGCTGTGGGCGCGTATCGTGCGCGGCGGGTATTACCGTCATGAGTCCGTCTACGTGGGCATGTTGCCTGTGCCGAAAGGGCTACTGGACGGCACGCTGTGGGCGTTTCTCGACGGGTACCTCGAGGAGCCCGACCTCAATGCCGCCGCGGTGAAGGCCCTCAACGAGCGCGGCCGCGAAATAGTAGGAGAGCTACTGGCTGAGCTTAAAATCACAGAGAGCGAGTACAGGGCACTGGTGGAGTGGAGCAGGTGGCTAAACGAAATCGCAAAACCGCCAAAGGTCGAGGTGATAGAGGAGGAAGAGGAGGGCGACAAGGAAGAGTAAGCGAGCATCCCCACCAAACTGTGGCACGAAACTATGTCGTACGAAGTGTCCCTACTGCGGCTATTTCTTCACAGAACATAATTGGATCTGTGAGTCTGTACCTATAAGCGTGTTCGGCACTCGCTTTCCACCCACCCCTCTTAATCCGCGGAGAATAGGCGGTGGACCATCCGCCGCCAGCGCCACGCAGAAGGCTTCACAGAAGATTTCCTCTGTGAAGGAGAAGCGCCGTGGTTGTGGCGGGCATCGTGATGTTCCTGTACCTTGTCAGCGGTCAAGGCGGCTCGCTTCTGGCTGGGCGCTACACCCGCGATGCCGAAAAGGCGCTCGCCATCGCCGAAAGGTCTGAGTCGGCTGGCTTAGGCCAAACATTGTAAAGTCAAGCCTCAACTACATGGTGTACATCGCCACGGCAGACCTCCTAAGGCTTGCAGAGAAAGATGAGGCCGTCAGAACGGCCATGGCGCTCTACCTCGCCGAAAAGGCGAAAAACGGCACGCCGAGACAGAGAGAAATAGCCGAAAAAATCCTAAAGAGGATTCCCCTCTTTTCAACCTATGCCTTTCTGCTTCCTTAAAGCCTGCATGGCTGTGCATCTGCCGATATCGAATCGAAACACCGAACATGGCCTATACGTGGAACCA
>JAJHRB010000091.1 GCA_020833025.1 Thermoproteaceae archaeon
GTAGCGCGCCAGTTCCGTTGCTAGCATCTCTTCAGTTCTATTTCCTATTGCTCTTTCTGCAATGGCGCAAAATTCCGTGTGATGAGTATCCTTCGCATATCACATATACATGCTTGCTCCTTGCTGCACTTCACTCTGTTTCTGAAGGTTTCTTAGCCTACGTCGTACTGTCCACAGTATGGATATTCCCTGTTTTTGTAATTACAGTCTGGTACAATTACAATAAGGGAAAACGCACTAAGACGTTTGCAAGTGCCGCTGCATGTTGTTATTCAAGGGAACGGAGGTAGTGTGCGGCATGAGGGCTCTTCATATAGCTGGTGTCATAAGCATAGTCTCATGGCCTGTGGGCCTTCTCCTGTGTTAAATTTGAAACTGCAGGGTCTTTTATTGGAGGCGTACCCATATACATCTGGGCCTGTGGAATGTAGAAGAGGGGTACCTATTCGCATTTTCCTCTTTACATTTATACTCATCGTCTTAGGTCACTACATCGTTTGGGTGTCGTGGATGGGTAAGTATTCTGCGTTTTCGCTTCTTGCGGGTGTTTCCATACCATTTCTCTTCTGTCTAGCCACGTGCTACGCGCCGGAGAGGCGCTTTAGGGGGTGTAGAGAGTTCGAAAGCTACAGAGGCTTCGTCGCGCCGTTTACGTTGGTGTTCATGACTTTTCCAGCTATGCCCGGAGTGATACACGTCGTAATCACAGAAGGGCTGACGGTGGTTACTCTCTTCCTTCTTCTCCTGATTCTGTTTATGTACCTGTATCTCTCTCTTTGGTATTTGAGGGTGTGGAAATGGTGCGCACGCCAGTTGATATAACTGGTGCCACGGGCACGGTTACTGGGCCCGTGAGCTTAAGTCGTGCGCTTTTGCGCATCGCGTTTTATACAAGTCTAGCCATCGTCATCTATCTTTGGCTCGGGGTCGCCCCGCTTGTGGTCTTCCTTACGGTTGCCGTTTCGCTCTCGGGTTTTTTGGCTGCTGTGTACCTGCTGAGGAGGAGGTTTGGCGTATTGACAGATAGGGGTTTATTGACTGCGGTTTCTATGTATTTCGCTAACCTAGCTATTCAACGGATTTCCGCCGAGGCCCTTCTCACTGGCGACACCTGGGCTGCAGCTACCGCAATGCTTAACATGACACTCCTCGCCTTTTACATGCCGTATCACCTCGCGAAGTTCTGGATTCGCGAAGATACGCAGCGTCATGAACGCTGCTCAGCGCCGGCGTCTAATGCAGGGAGTAGTTCCTCGCAATGACATGCCTTCTCGCCATTGCTTCGCCAAGAACGCTTTCATCTTTTCTATAGCCTTTTCATCTTTCGCGTTATTTGCTGACGTAGTATTGTATTCCACTTCCTTGCTCTTTATCCTCTTGCACCTCCTCTGCGGACATTTACTGTGCTTCATCACACTAGCTATTGCATACGCGAGAGGAATTCATTGCAATTCGCCGAGTCTAGCGTCTGTACACGGAATGCTATTTGGTGTGGTCGGCTTTAAAGATTTCACGCCGTACAGTTTAGGTTACCTCATTTTAATCACGGTTTCGGCATTAGCGCTGCTTTTTATAGCGCTACGTATGAGCCGATCAGAGGTCATCGACAGGTATAGTTACTAGAAAGCATGGAGAGACCGCTGGCGGGAGATACATGCTGGCGACGGACATCGCATGGACCGCAATACTAGCGTGGGCGGCGGTTACTACTTGTATATTGGTCTCGAAGCTGCAACCCGCTATTATTCTGCAACGCGTGACGTTGGGGAGCCATTAAGCGCGGGCTTATATGCGGGGGCATGACGTTCCTCGGCATGGCATACGTGCCTTAACTTTATACGAATGCCCTGGGAGGCGGGCGTGTTTATGCGCGTAGGCACTGGCACCGCAGGCCTCTACTGCAAGGGCTAATATGGAAGAAGCTTACGAGAATAAGCACTTTTTCCTGGATTTGGTCATTGTCCTCCTTCCTTTATACTTCCTCCTAGTTACTCTTACCCCCTGCCCTTCCGAGCTGTAGGCCACTTCTACCTCCTTGCGGTCCACCTAGTATCCCACTGCACTCTCGGGAGGCGGCTGAAGAAAGCCCACTGCCAGACGTACGCGCAGTGCGCCAACATGGCGTGGACGGCCCTCTACATAATTGCAGGCCCGCCGGCAATACACGAGAGCATATACAGGGCGGTTACGGGCTCAGCAGGCGCCCTGGACCTGATAGGCCTAGCCTCCGCCACGGCGTACTTCCCGCTAATGTACGCGTTGTGCTGTGCGGGCGTGCCGGAGTACGCGCGGCGCGGCGGCTAAAGCAGGGGGCTTGAAGAATGGGCGCGTGCTCCGGCTGCAGGAGCCGGGCACTGCTTAAAGCGCGGCCGAAAAGGCTAGATGCAATGGGACACGTGACGGCCGCCGTTAAGATCTGCAACCCGCGGGAGGGCACGAGGTGCGCAGAGGCCGAGCTGATAGTGGACACGGGGAGCACCTACACGTGGATAAGGAGGGAGAGGCTGGAGGCAATTGGCGTGAGGCCCGGCGGGGTCAGGAGGTTTAAGACAATCGAGGGCAGAGTTGTGGAGAGGGAGGTGGGCGAGGCGGTAATTGAGTGCCTCGGGGAGAGGGCGACGAGCATTGTAGTGTTCGCAGAGGAGAGCGACGTCGAGGTGATGGGCGTGGTAACGCTCGAGCTGCTCGCGCTTGAGGTGGACCCGGCAGCGGGACGGCTCAGAAAGGCAGAGTCGCTGCTGGCCCTGACGGCCCGGCTTTACGACAGCGCCTTTAAACGGGCAGACGGGCGTGCGCGTGGCTGAGAGCTGCGCTGCGAGACTCTCGGCGCTCCCGGCGGCCTCTCCGTCCCTCGTGGCGCTCGTTAACGCGGTGCTGCTCCCCGCCGCGCCGGCTCTCGTCCTCGTGCACGCCCTCTGCACGCCCCTGCCGTACCTGGCGCTTGCGCGCGCTAGGAACGAAACGCCGTGCGGCGCGCTGGGCGCCGCGGCGTTTGCCGCGTCGCTCTGCATAGTGATGTCGCTAAGGGATCTCGCGCTGCCAGACCTTCTCGGCCTGGCGCCGGGCCTCCTCGCGCGAGAGGGCCGGCCGCACGCCGCGGGCCCGGAGCGCACTCCCGCCCGCGCCAGGCATCGGCGGGCGTGCGTGCCGGGAGTGCCGCTCTTGTGCCTGCCGGGAGCCGCGCGGCCCCGCCGCGCCTAGCGCCGCGACTTCCTGAGCTCCTCGACGAGAGACCTCACGGCCTCGTACACCTCGTTCACCTTCCTGGCGAGCTCGGCGTAGGCGTCGAGAGACACGCCGAGGGACCGCGCTCTCGACACAGCGCTGTACACGGTCCTGACGGACACGCCGAGTGCGCTCGCGATCTCCCTCGGCGTCATTCCGCACCTGTACAGCCTGACTATCGTTAGCTCGAGATCCGTCAGCTCCCTCGCGCCCCCCACGGGCGGCGGCCCGCACGCCACTATAAACCGTGGGGCCGCGCCGGGGCCTAGGACTTTTCCGGGACCGCGCAGTGGCGCGCATGCGCGCGACGGCGCTGCTCGCGGCGGTCGCGCTCGCCGCCCTCGCCCTGGCGCAGGGGGCCGGGCTGCCGCAGGAGGTCCAGAGAGTCGGCGAGTGGGCCAGGGCGGCGATTGACGTCATACGCTTCCTCTTTGCCGTCGGCTTCTGGGCGTCAATTGCCGTGCTGCTTTACCACTTCATTCTGAGCCACCTGGCGCCGACGAGATTCCAGCGCCTGGGCGCCATGTGGGACGCGATGGAGCGCGCGAAGGACGTGCTGCTGAGCTGGGGGAAGCT
>JAJHRB010000033.1 GCA_020833025.1 Thermoproteaceae archaeon
AGGTCGTGGCGGGGGGCGTGAAGTACGCCGTCAGGGCCGTCACGCTCCTTGACGCCGCGGGCAGGCCCGTGGCGCGCGTGAGCGAGGCGCCGGCGTACGCGAGGGTGCACTACGAGGTCTACCGCGCACTGTCGTGGCGCGTGCTCGAAAACGCCTCGACCGCGTGGCTGAGGCCCGGCGAGCGCGCGCTCCTGAGGGCGCCGCCGCTCGCCGACCTCGGCAACGGCACGAGGCTGGCCTTCCGCGCGTGGAGCACGGGCGAGAGGCAGCCCGAGGTGCTGGCGGGCCCCGGGCACTACGAGGCGCTCTACGACGTCTACTACGCGGTGTCCTGGAGCGCGACGAACTTCAGCCTCGTGCAGTGGGCCCCGCGCGGGGCGCCGGTCAGGCCGCCGCCGGTCTCCAGGGTCTACGACGACGGAATGACGAGAGTCTACGTGGCGGGCTGGCGGCTGGAGGGCGCCGAGGTGCAGTTCCCCGTCGCGGCAGACAGGCCGCTGAACTTCACGGCGGCCGAGCGGCGGGAGTTCCGCGTGGTCCTCGTGGACTGGAACGATAGGAGGGAGGCGTGGATGGCAGAGGGCGCCGAGCTGGACCAGACGCCGAGGAGGAAGTGGTTCCTCTGGTACTTCTCGCACTGGGAGCCAATGCCGCTCGTGGCCGGCCCCGGCACCTACACGGCGGTGTACCGCCTCGACGCAGGGACGGTCGCCGCGCTGGCCGCGGCGGCGGCGGCAGCGCTCGCCGTCCACGCAATACTGAGGAGGAGGTAGCGGTTCGCAATAACCCACCCCCTTTTTCCCGGCCGTGCGGGGCCTATCGACTGCGGCCTCCGCGGCGCTGATGCTGGCGCTGTCGGTGGCGATAGCGGTGGCGCTGTGGTGGGTGGCAGGGGGCATAGTCGCCAGCACGCCGGCGCCGAGGGTGCAGCTCGACGCGTACAACAGCAAGGTCTTCGGCACGACGGCCAGGGTCGTGCTGAAGTTCGGCGAGAACGTCAAGTCCATCGACCAGATGCAGATACTGGACCAGACCGGCGCCGCGCTGGCGTCGTGCACCGCGTCGGGCGGCCCGTTCCAGGCGGGCTACAGCTACGAGTTCACGTGCAGCGGCCAGAGCGTGATCGGCGGCACGAGGCTGGTCGTGCGCGTCGCCTACACGGCGGCAGACGGCTCCAAGAAGGTCGCGAACCTGGAGTGGGCGCTGGGCTAGCCTAGCCTAGGGAAAAATCCCCCCTTTTTGGTTCCCCTTCTCGCCCGCCTCCCTTCCGGGCGTGCGGGGCATCTCCCAGGCCGCCAGCGCGGCGCTCCTCCTCGCCCTCGCGGCGGCAGTCGCCATGGCGCTGTACCTCGCGCTCAGCGGCATGATAGCGTCCGCGCCCGTCCCGAGGGTGCAGCTCGACCCCTACAACACCTACGTGGTGGGAAGCAAGATGTACGTCACCGTTAAGTTCGGCGCCGCCGTGGAGTCAATTGACCTCTCCGGCGTGGCCGTGCTGAAAAGCGACGGCGCCAACGTCGCGAGGAGCTGCACTTACGCCAACGGGTCGAGGCAGCCGCCCTTCATGCCCGGCGACTCCACCACGCTGGAGTGCTCGCTCTCCGGCGACCCCGGCCACCGCGTCGTCGTGAGGCTGCCCGTCATAATGCCGCGGGGCGCCAGGGCCGTCGCGCTGCTGGAGTACGTCAGGGGCTGATTCCAAAAGCGCACCCCCCTTTTCGGGCGCCCGTGGTGCTCGACGCGGTCGCGCTGATAGTCCACTACCGCACCTCCAGCACCGAGGCCGCGCTCAAGGCGCTGGGGAGCCCCGAGGCGAGAAGGACGGCGGTCGCGCTGCGGCTGCGGCGCAGGAGGGGCACGCTCCTCTACCGCATCGCCGAGAGGGCGCTCTTCATGGAGGCAATGGGCGTGGACAGGAGGGTGGCGACGGAGCTCCTGGCAAGCGAGCTCAGGCTGAGGCTGGAGGACGAGCTCAGGAGGGCGAGGGAGCTCTACAACTTCGCGGTCTTCGCCGCGTCGATGGCGGTCTTCACCGCGCTGGTAGTCGGCGTGTTCCTCGCGCCGCTCTCGCCCGAGGCCGCCAGCCTGGCGTCCCTCGTGGCGGCGCTGGAGGCGGTGCCGCTGGCCGCGGTCGAGCGCCTCTGCCCGCCCGCGCGGCGGTGGAACTACGGGCTGGCGGCGGCGGCCATGGCGCCTGCCGCCCTCTCCCTCGCCGAGCCCTGGCTCTCGCTCCTGACCGTGCCGGCGGCCGCCCTCTACGGCGTCTACTACGCCCGCAGGCTGAGGGAGGCTGGGGAGGAGCTGGCGATGGCCATGAGGGGGCAGCTGACGCACGCCGAGACGGACACGGCCAGGCAGGCCGCCGAGATAATGAGGGCGGTGAGGACCTCCGGCGCCTACGACCTGATGGCCGCCGCGGAGTACATGATGAGGGTGGCCGAGGCCCACATGAGCTCGCTGAGGAGGGAGGGGCTGATGAGGGCGCTCGTGATAGTCTCGCTGGTAATAATCGCCGCGGCGGCCGCCGCGTCGTTCTGGCCGCAGCTGGCGTACATGGCCGAGCAGGTCAAGGGGGGCCCGCTCAAGCTCTACGTCGTCAGCGTGAGGCCCGCGATCGGGGCGCTGGCGCTTGTATCAGCCGCCGTCGCCGGCAGGCTGACGGAGTCCTACGCCGCGGCGCCGCTCTACTCGCCGCTGGCGATCGCCCAGCTCTTCGTGCCGTGAACGCGATAGTCCTCGCCCTGCTCCTCGCGGCGCTGGCCGTGGCGCTGGCGTACTACTACTTCGCGTCTGCCGTCGAGGCCGCGTCGAGGCCGCCGCAGGAGCCGTCGGTCCTCTGCGCCGTGGCGGCGGCCAGGGGCCTCTGGACGCCGAACGCGACCGGCCCGTGCGTCCTCGACAACGAGACGGGCGCGGTGATCTACCTCTCCCCGAGCCGCTAGAGCCGCCAGCCCCGGTTTAACGTCGCCTTTTTCGCGCCCCCGCCCGTGCGGGGGATAGCGACGCTTCCCGTCGCGCTCGCAGTGGTGATAATCGCCGCCGCCGCGGCCTACCTGGCCTACCAGTGGCACTACGCGCAGCAGAAGGCGGCGGAGAGGGCCGCGCTCCTCGCCGCGAAGCTGAACGAGGAGCAGCAGCGCTGCCTCTCTGCGGTTGTCTCCGTCGCGGGGAACGCCACGGTCGTGGCGGTGGGAGGGGAGGCGCACGCCGGCAACTACACGGGCCTCGGCTGCTACGTTGACAGGGACGTCGTCATTCTGGTGCAATGGAGGAGGTAATAATCCTCGCGCTCTCGCTCCCGCTGGCGCTTGCCGTCATCGCGGTCGTGGGCCACGCCGTGCTGCCGGCGCTGGCCGGCGCGGCCGCCACGGCGGCCGAGTACGCGGAGCTGCGCGACGCGCCCGTGGTGCTGGTGTCCCTGGGCGGGAGGTCCGTCGCCGTCTGCGTGAACTCCACCGCGCCCAGGGCGGCTCTCGTCCACGACTGCCACGGCGGGCTCTGCCACGCGCGCGAGGCGAGGCGCGGCTGCCGCGTCAACCCCGGCGGGCTCTGCGCCGAGGGGGAGCCCGGGGGCAGGGCCGAGGGGCGGCGCGGCTGGCCCTACTGCGAGTGGTACCTCGGGCGCTACAGGGTGGGAGACGTCGTGGCGTTCGAGCTGCGGGGGGAGAGGGCCAGGGTCTTCAAGAACTACACCGTCAGGGAGCTGAGGCGCTAGCCCGTTCCAAAACCAAAAGCGCCCCTTTTTCCCTCCCGTGAGGCTTCTGGCCGAGCTCCTCGGGCTGGGCCCCGCGAGGAGGCCGCGCGGCACTGCCTCCAGCAGGCTGTTCCTCTCCGCCGGCACGCCCACGGCGGAGTACGTTGACGTGGAGGAGGTCGAGTGGCTGGGCGTCAAGACGTCAATTTACGTCACGGCGATGAGGACGGTCTACGTCATCGACGAGGTCGAGCTGCCCAGGGAGGCGCTGGAGGGGCTGGACGACAGGACCGCGTACTCCGCGCTCTCGCGCGCAGAGGCCGAGATGGCCAGGAGGGGCGTGGATCCCTACGCGAGCCCCAAGGAGGCCGTCGCGATAATCGAGGGGAAGCTGAGGGGGAGGCTCAGGGAGCGCGCGGGCGCGGCCGCCGCGCTCCTCTACCGCTGGTACTACGCCTACGGCACGATAACGCCGCTGCTGCTGAGCCGCCGGCTGGGCATAACCGACGTGCTGGTGACGCTGGCGGGCAACTACGTCGAGGTGGAGTCGCACAGATACGGCGCGGGCCTGGCGACGAACCTGGAGCTCGCGGACGGGGACAGGGAGCACCTCCGCGACGTGATCTCCAGGCGCGTGGTCCCGCTCTCCGCCGCCAGGCCCTTCGCGTCCCGCTACGACGAGCAGCTCCAGGTGCGCGTCACGGCGATAGTGCCGGACGTGGCGCCCCGGCCGGCCTACGCCTTCCGCGTGATGAACGTGACGTGGACGGCGCCGCTGTTTGTCGCGATGGGCGGCGCGGAGCCGTGGCAGATGGCCTACCTCTGCGCCCAGTGGAGGAGGTACAGGCACGTGCTGGCAGTGGGCACGCCCGGCAGCGGGAAGACCTCGCTGATAAACGCCGTGCTCTCGTGCACGCAGACGAAGAGGCGCCTGGCGATAATACAGTCCGTGCCGGAGCTGAGGGTGCCGCAGGCCTCCTTCATCGCCACCGAGCGCCACGCCTTCGGCGCGGGGATATCGGAGGTGCTGATGGCAGACCTCGTGCAGAAGTTCGGGCTGCGCGCAAACTCCGACGTGGGGATAAACGAGCTGCTGACAGAGGCGGACACCAGGGCGTTCGTCACTGTTGCCTTCGCGGGCTTCGGCGCCGCGGCCACGCTGCACGCGACCGACGTGCAGGAGGTCCTGCTGAGGCTCAGGAGGCTCGGGGTGAGCGAGGCGGAGCTGGAGGCGCTGCTCCCCAGGCTCTACATACCCGTGATGAGGAGGGAGGTGACCGAGAGGGGGGTGAGGCGCCGCGTCGCGGCCATATACGCGCCGAGGGACGGCAGGCACGAGCCCGTGACGGAGGGGGAGGCGCTGGAGGACCCCGAGGTGAGGGAGTGGGCGAGAATAATCGCCGAGGCGGCGAGGTCGCCGGCGCTCTGGAGCCCCGAGGCGTGGGTCTCGTACCTCAGGCAGTTCGACTAGCCGTTGCTAATCTCTCCCCGCGCGCCGGCCTCCATGCCCAGGCAGCTGGTCCCCGGCCAGGCGCAGAGGGAGGAGGCGCCAGCGCAGCAGCCCCAGCGCCCGCCGGCGCCGGCCGTCCTCGACCTCGAGCCCTACCTGAGGGTCTACGCGGAGTGCAAGAGGCGCTCCTACGACTGCAAGCCCGTCGTCCAGCTGATCGCGGACCAGATACGCGACCACGTGAGGGCGGCGGTGATGCTGGAGCTGCAGCGCCTCGGCCTCGACAAGTCAATCATCCAGGACCTCAAGCAGATATGCATAGACCTGGAGGCGTGAAGATCGAGAGGGAGCTGAAGAGGCGCGGGGAGGACGTAGAGCCCGAAAAGCGCCGCCTCCCAAAGACGAGGAAGGCCTTCGAGAGGCTGCTCAAGTCGCTGGCTAAGAAGTACGGCCAGCCGTACTACGTCGTGAGGAACACGGTGCAGCAGTACGGCATAACGTACACGCTGAGGGCGCTTGAGGTGACCCCGCCGCGCGAGTCAACGCTCTCCAGGCTCCTCAAGAGGCTGAGGGGGGCATGGTCTCGAAGGTAATAGCCGCCGTCAGCAACAAGGGGGGCGTCGGGAAGACCACCGTGCTGGCGAGCATTGCCTTCGCGCTCGCCAAGGAAACCAGGTTCCGCGCCGTCTTTGTCGACGTGACGCCGGACGCCGCCGGCTCGGCGATGCTGGCGCCCGGCTGCCACGTCCGCTTCGGCACGTACGCGTACCTCTCCGGCGTTGACGCGATAGAGATGTGCACGCAGGAGGCAGACGGCGCCCTCGCCGACACCCTGCCCCCGGGCCCCGCGCCGCCGGGCGCCAGGCTGAGGGGAGACAGGCTGGTGAGCCTGCTGGAGATGCTGAGGGCGGAGTACAACATCGCGCTCGTGGACCTCCCCGGCGCCGACGAGGCCCACAGCGACGTCATCGCCGCGGCCGTGAGAGCGGCGGACATGTACCTCCTCGTCGCGGAGCCCGCCAGCGTGAACGTGGCCCACGGCCTCAGGCAGAGACTGCCGCAGGACAGGCCCGTCGTCGCCGTCCTCAACAAGTTCGTTGACGGCGCGCCGGGAAAGCACGAGATAGAGGCGATGGGAACCAGCAAGTTCGGCAAGTTCGCCTACGTGATACCCTTCGAGGGCCCCGTCCACAACGCCGTCGTGCAGAGAAAGCTGCCAGTCCTGGTCAAGGGGGCCAGGCTCGTGGAGGTCGTGGACCGCATTGCGGCAGACCTCCAGCGCCTAATACTCCACGTCTAGGCGGTTTCCCAGGGCCCTCCCCGCGGCGCCGGCCGTGGCCTCCCGGGAGGAGGTCGCCAGGCTCGAGAGGTTCAGGCAGGGCATAGAGGAGTTCAGGCGGCGGTACCGCGACGCGCTGCCGCCGGAGGAGCTCGAGGAGTGCGTCAAGGAGGCGGCGCGGCACAATTTCACGCTGCTGAGGGCCTATGCGTGCGCGGCCGAGAGGCTCGCGAGGATGGAGAGGAAGGGACAAGTAAAGGAGAGGGAGAGAGAGGAGGGAGTAAAGGCAAGAAAGGCAGAAGAGAGGGAGACAAAGAGGGAGGAGGGGGCCGCGCGGCCCGCGCCCGGCCTCCGCGACCTGCTCGGCGCGCTCAAGCGCCTGGAGTGGCAGGGGCACGCCGCCCTCGCGTCCCTCGCCCTCTGCGCGGCGCACCCGCTCCTCTGCCTCGCCTCCCTGCCGGCGGCAGCTTTACTTTACGCCTACCGGAAGAACACAGTGCCGATGTGGACGGACGGGGGCGCGCTGGTCTGGCGCGGGAGGCGGTACCGCTTCCACCGCGTGGAGCGCGTCTTCCGCGACGTCGTCGGGATGGGGCCGCACGAGTTCAGAAACGTGCTGCTGGCAACGACGCACGAGTACAACGGCGTGTACTACCGCGAGGGCAGGGCGTGGGTCCTGATCGCCGAGGGCAGGCCGGTCGAGGAGGCGAGGGCCGTGCTCAGGCGATTCGGCGTTGTCGTCGAGCCGCGGCCGGAGGGGCGCGCGCCGGTCGAGCTGCCGAGAGAGCGCCTCAGGCGCTACCTCCACTGGGCCCTCCTCCCGCTCGCGGCCGGCGCCGTCTCCCCGCTCGCGCTGCCGGCGGCGGCCCTCGCGTCAATTGTGATCTACCTCCTCACCGCGAGGGACCTCGGGCACAGGCCGCGCCGGCTGAGGGCAATTAGCCGCAACGCGAGCTACTACTCGGTCCCGGACGTGGAGAGCGTGCACGCCGTCGCGCTCGCCGCGCAGCCCCTCCTGCGCGAGGCGCTCGTGGTGTGGGAGCACGACCCCGAGCACGTCATCAGGCTGGAGCGCAGGGGCGCCTGGACCGAGAGGCTCGCCTGGTGGTTCCAGTCGAAGTGGCGCCTCCAGAGGCTGGACGTGATCCAGGTGGCGAGGCAGCGCGCGATGAACCTCCACGAGCGGGGCTTCTTCGCGTGCGGCCTCGTTGACGGCAGGCCGGCCGCCTTCACGCTGGGCCGCCCGGCGGACGCCGTCCCGGCCTTCACGCTGGACCTGGCCGAGCTCACGCCCTACGCGCTCCTGCTCTCCCCGGCGGAGTGCGGGGAGGGCAGCGTGAGGCTGGGCGTTGACGACGCCGGGCGCGAGGTCTGCTTCAGGCCGGAGGACCTCCAGACTCCGCACGCCTTCCTCGTGGGCAAGACCGGCTCCGGCAAGACCACGCTGGGGATGCTCGTCGCGGCGCAGCTGGCGAGGCGCGGCGTGGTGCCCGTGGCGGTGGACCCGCACGGCCACTGGGCCCGCATCGAGAGGTGGGTCCCAGGGGTGCAGCTGGTGGACGCCAGGCGCCTCGCGCCCCCGCTCCAGCTTAGGGACCCCGGCGACGTGGACCTCCTCCTGGACGCGCTGAGGGCGGCCGGCGTTCAGGTGTTCGACGCGCACTTCACCGTGCTGCTGAGGGCGCTGGACCGCTGCGGCGCCCCGCTCCCGCTGGCCAAGCTGCCGGACTGCCTGCTCGCCGCTCGCGACCTGGCGAGCGCGTGGGCAGTGGACGCGATCTACGGCCGCGTGCTCAGCCTGGCCAGGATGGAGGCCGCGCGCGTTGACCCCGGCAGGCCGATCGTGGTCCACACCGCCGGCAGCACCGAGCCCGACGCCCGCATGAAGCTGATACTGTGGACCGCCTGGCTGGTGAGCGAGGCGAAGGCGACGTGCCCCGAGCCGCCGTGCGGGCTGCGCTGGCTGCTCTTCATAGACGAGGCGCACGCGCTCATGCGCGACGTCAGCCACATAGCGAGCGTCTGGCGCGAGCTGCGCAAGTTCGGCGTCGAGGCCGTGCTGGCGACGCAGAGCGTTCTCGACATACCGCAGCCGCTAATAGAGAACTCCGGCCTCAAGGCGGTCCTCGCCGTGGAGCCCGAGGCCGTGCCGGTGATCGCCCAGCGGCTCTACATAGAGCAGTCGAGGCTGCAGAGGGTCGCCTACGAGTCCCTGCCGGAGGAGCGAGTCGCCGTGATACGCGTCGAGGGCAGGTCGCCGGTTTACGCCCGCCTCCACAGCCCGGACTCGCTGCTGGCGCGCTAGCCCTCCCCCTCAGGGCCCTACTCGCAGGGGTCTGAGGCAGGGGTCTTCAGCGCAGGGGTGATTACCCCTGCGGTGAATTCCCCTGCGCCAGGCCCCTGATGCAGGGCCCCTGAGAGGGCGCGGGCCGGGGCCGGTTGAACGCGCCCGCTGGCGCTCCCGCCGCCATGGGTGAGGAGGTGCGCGAGAGGGCGCGCAGGGCGTTAGAGCTGCTGTCGCGCGGCTGCCTCACGAGCGGGGCGCTGGCGCAGATGCTCGGCGTTTCCGACTCCCGGGCGGAGTACGCGCTGAAGAGGCTGTGGCTGGAGGGCATCGCTAAGCGCTACGCGCTCGGCAGGATCGACGCGTGGTGTCTCGGGCCGCCCAGTGCCATCGGCATTCTCTGCGACGGGCGCGTGATTTACATCTCGGCGCGCCGGCTCGCACACACCGTGCTTGAGCTGCTCCGGAGCACGAAAGTGCTAAAGCCCGTCACGCTCACGCGGCGCCTCTCTTCTCTCTCTTCAGAGGCGCCGTGCGCCGCATTCCTGAGCGCGGCTCGCGGCATTCTGCGCCTCATGCTCGACGGCTGCGCCGTTGAGGACCGGCGCAGCGGGCGCCACGTGCTGCTCATCACGGACCCGCGCTGCGCAGCCGAGCGCCTCCAGCGCCTCGCCGAGAGCGGCGCCCTGCCGCTCGACCCGATCCAGCCCCCGTAGCCCGCGCCCTCCCTCCCGCAATTCCTCCCCCCTTTTTGGTTGCTCGCCCGCCCTCACCCCGGGCCCGCCATGGAGGGCTTCGTGATAGGCGTGCACGGCAGAGTAGCGCGCATCGCCGGCTTCTACCGCCCCGGCGCGCTGCTGGAGAGCGAATCCGGCGCGAGGATGCTGGTCGTGGGGAGGCGCAAGGCGCTCCACCCGCATTTCATGGAGGCCCTGAGATTGGCAAGAGACGGCGAGCCGGTCCCTGCCGAGCACGAGGTCGTCAGCGTCTCCAGGGCGCTGATTGTGAGCGAGCAGGTGCCGGAGCCCGGCGAGCGGGTGCGCGAGGTCGAGTGGCGCGCCGAGAGGCCCGGCGTCTACGGCCCCGAGGGCGAGGTGAACCTCTTGAAGCACGAGGGCATTCCGCACGTTACTATCATTGCGTCAACCGGAATGGGCAAGACCACGCTGGTCAAGATGCTGTTAAGGCAGGCAGCCAGCGCCGGCTTCCGGCACATCATCGTGCTGGACATGCACGACGAGTACGGCGACGTCGTGAGGGAGCTGGGCGGCGAGGCCGCGCCGCCGGTCCTGCCGCTCTGCGACCTCACGGACCACGAGCTCCTGGCCGCGACGGGCCTCCTGCGCGTAGCCACGTCGCCGATCAGGATGATGCGGTACTTGCGCTACTTCGTTCGCGCGTTCTGCAGGCTGGCGGAGAAAACCGAGATAGAGAATCTCAGGGCCGCGCTCGAGAGGGCAGGCGACGCGATGCTGCTACTTGATGTAATCAGCCCGGACGCAAAGGCGCTTGACGAGAGAGAGACCCTGACGCGCGAGTTCATAAGGGCATTGAGGGACGAGCTCGGCCCGACCGCGTTCAACGCGCTGCGCGAGGTGGTGCGCAAGGACGAAGAGAGAATGGCCGCGACGATGATGTACCTGATGTGGGCCGTGGAGCACGCCCCGCGCGTCGAGCTGCACTGGGAGCTCCCCGACATCGTTGCAATTCAGCTCCTCGAGTTCCGCAGCATCTTTGCCATGAGCGACATAGCGCTCGCCGTGATGTCGTATATATTCCGCCGCCTAATGGAGCTCAAGGAGCCGGCGCTCGTGGTGATAGAGGAGGCGCCGAGACTGCTGCAGGACGAGACGGCGCGACGCAACCTGGAGCTGTTTCTCTCGCAGGCGCGCAAGTTCGGGGTGACGGCAGTTCTGGTCAGCCAGACGCCCCACGACCTCGTGCAGAACACGAGACTCGTGCTCGGCCGCGTGCAGAACGTGGCGTGGGCGAGGAAGCTGGCAGAGCTCGCCCCGCAGATGCCCGGGGAGCTGGCAAGGCTGCTGCCGCAGCTCGGCCGCGGGGAGTTCGCGCACCTTGACGGGCAGCGCGTCGTGCCGCTGCGGGTGATCGTATGATTACCGCCGCGGACGCTGGCGTGCGCATCGCCAGGTGCTACTCGCTCGAGACGCGCCGCGTCGAGACCGTGGGCGTCGCGGCCATAGCCGCCGTGACGTCTTCTGGCGCTGTTGACGTGATACACTTCAGCGTCACGTCGCCGGAGACCCGCGACTTTGAGTTAGAGGTGTTGCGCCACTACAGCCGCACGGCAGAGATTTGCGTCGTTGACGGGCCGCCCGCGGCAGTCTGCAGGAAGAACGTGGGCATCATAAAGTCCGGAAACCCCGCCGCCGGCTGGCGCTGCGTTGCGCTCGGGCCGTACGCTGTCTGCGCCGACTTCGAGCTTAGCGTCGACATCGCGAGACTGGCAATCAGGCTAAACGCGCTGGCGCACAGAGTGGCGCACGAGGCGGCAAGGACGCTGTTCCGCCGCGAGCTGCTGAGGCGCCGCTGCGTGCTGGCAGAGGGCGCCCACGTCGTGCCGGAGCTGTCGTACTACCATTAATCCTCCTTTTTTCCCTCCCCCTCTTTCTGCGCTTCAGGCCCCTGTAGCAGAGGTCTGGGACAGGGGTCTTCATCGCAGGGGTAACTACCCCTGGGACGAAAGCCCCTGCCCCAGGGCCCTGCCCTCAGACCCCTGTACCTGTGTCAGGGGGTTACTTTCAGCCCACAGAAAGGCTTTTATGGTCTCGCAATGTCGGGCTTCGTGGCGCAGGGAACCGTCCAGACACAGGTCCAGGAGGTGCCGGTCTCGATGGCGCTGAGGGAGGTCGAGGAGGTCCTCAAGAAAATGGGCTACGGCACGAAGCCCCTCTTCGAGAGCCCCTACGAGGTGAGGCGCAGGTGCGCCCGGCTGGAGGGCCGCACGCGCTGGAGGAGGACGCCCGACCTCGAGCGCGTGATGCGCCTGGTGGGCGCGTCCAACATTGCCGCCGTCCGCCTCCTCGCGCCGCACCTCGCCGAGCCCGTCTGCGTCCCGCCGCCGGAGTTCCTGCCCGCCGCCGCGGGCCTCGTGCCGGTCTACGAGGTCAGGTGCGAGGAGCCGCGGAAGTGCGCTGACGTCGCCGAGGCCGCGGCCGCCGCGCTCGGCATCGAGCTGCCGGAGATGGTCAGGCGGATGCTCCTGGGCGCCCCCGAGGAGGCGGGGCCCGCCGAGGCGCCCCCGCCACCTCCCAAGGCGGAGGCCGCCCCGGCAGCGCCGGCCCCCGAGACAGGGGCGGAGGCTCCCGAGACGGAGAGAAGGCCGGAGCCGGCCGCCCCGGAGGGCGCGTGGATAGAGCTGGTCGCCGACGTCGCCCGGCAGAGGCCGGAGGCCGTCGAGGCGGCGCTCAGGGCGGCCGGCTTCGAGTGGCTCGCGCCCGCCATCAGGGACGCCACCACGAGGAGGGCGGTGCAGGAGCTGCTCTCCGACCCCGAGCTCGCGAGGACCCTCGCCGAGGGAGGCAAGGCAATCAAGGAGCTGCTGAGGGCACCGCCGCCGGCGGCCGGGCCGGCGCCCCAGCACTGGCCTAAGAGAGACGCCGAGCTCCTAGCGAGGGAGCTCCCGCGCTCGCGCGACGCCGCGGACCTCGCCGCGAGGCTCTTCGCCGCGCTCAGCGGCTGCGACCTGGACGCCGCGAGGTCCGTCATCGACGCGCTGGCGTCGGCGCCCTGCGACCAGCTGAGGCAGCTCGGCAGGCTGCTCTCGAGGGCGCGCTGATGTCCTGCCGCCACTTCTACGCGCTGCTGCTGCTCGGCGGAAAGCGGTCCGGCGGCCCGCCCGTGCCGTGGGGCGCCGTGGCCGAGTCGCTGCGGAGGGTCGTCTCGTGGTACGTGGAGAGCAGGGTCCCGCCGGAGAGCTACTACGTCACGCTGTCGCCGCCGCTCGTGCGGCGCGCGGTCTACGAGTACGCGTCCGAGCATAAGTGCAGGTACGCCGAGATGTGGAAAGAGCGCCTCAGGGACGGCACGAGGACCGTCATGCGCGTGTTAATGCACGAGGCGCGGTGCTGGGCGAGGCGCTGCCCCGAGCCGCGCCCTGAGGTCCTCACCGTGCCCCGCGCCTGGCTGCTGGAGTACCTAAGGCGCCTGGGCGGCCCCTGCTCGCGGGGGCCTAACAGCTTCTAGCCTTTTTTCTAATTTTCTAATTTTTCTGATCCTCCCGTGCTCCTCTACACGAGACGCAGGGTCGAGGAAATTGCCAGGCAGTACGAGGAGAGAATCAGGAGGCTGGAGGGGGAGCTCGAGAGGCTGAGGGCCGAGGCCGAGTTCTGGCGGCGGCGCGCGGAGTTCCTTGAGCGATCCTACCGCGAGGAGGTGGTGGAGCTGAGGGCCTACGCGAGGCGGCTGGAGGAGTCGTGCGCCTCAAGCCCCCCGGCCCCGCCGCTCGCGGACGAGGAGAGACTCGCGATGGCAGTGGAGATAGACCACCTGCGGAGGACCGTCTCCGGGCTGCAGAGGAGGCTGGCCGAGTGCGAGAGGCGGGCGGAGAAGTGGCTCGACAGCTGGCACGAGCTCTTCATGCGCTACACGCCGCTGGAGCGCGAGCGCGTGCAGTGGGCAGCGGCGCACGCGGGCCACGTCGTCATACGCGTCGAGCCCTTCGAGGAGCTCCGCGTTATTCTCAACGCGCGGGGGCAGCGGCTGGAGCTGTTAAGGCGGCGGGACGGGAAGTACATCACGCACTACATCCCGCTCCCGCCCGGCGCTGGCCCCCTCGCGGCGGTCCCAGAGCTGGGGATAGCCGCGTGGAGGCCCGCCCGCCCCGACGCGATAAGGCGGCTGGCCGAGGACCTCGCGCGCAGAATGGCCTCGCTGTAGCGGTTGCAAATCGCGCTGCGGCGCGCCGCGCGCCGTGAGCCGCGCGTCGTTCCACCACGTCCTGAGCCCCCACGGGTGGGCGGCCTGGCGCTTCCCGGCCCCCGCGGACCAGCAGGCGGTCGAGGAGGCATTCGCCGCGCGCGGCGAGATACCGAGGGCGCGCCCCGAGCCCCCCAGGCCCTGGCTCTGCGTCTACCTCTGGCCGGCCCTGGAGCTGCCGCGTTGGAGGACGATGGACGTAGGCCACCACGCCAAGGCCATCACGCCGTCAGTGACGTCCGCGTGCCTCGCGCATGGCGAGCCCCCGAGGTCGGGGGCCGTCAGGTGGGCGGAGCTCAAGCTGGGGGGCAGGCACTACCGCGTCACGCTCGTCCCGGACGCTGCAATGGCCGCGCCGCCGGGAGGATTTGCCCACAGGCTCTACATACTGTGCAAGGCCAGCGAGTGCGACCTCTCGCCTCTCTTCGCCCTCGCCGGCCCCCGCGACTTCCCCGAGCTCGCCGCGGCCGTGACGCGGGCCTACTACGTCGGGCCGGAGCCGCACCTGCGGTGGGTTCCCGGCTGCGAGTACGTTGACTGCGGCAACGTCAGGGGGATCAGGGAGGGAGAGGAGGCCCTCGCGAAGACGGCGCTCGACATCCTGGCCGACGAGCGAAGGCTGAGGGCGCTCATAAGGCTCACGCACGACCTCTCGCCGGACGCGCGCGCCGAGGGCTTCGAGCTGGGCCTCTGGACCGTCAGCCCGCGGGAGGCGCCGGGCGCTGACGGCCTGTGGAGGGTGCTGGAGGCGCACGTCCAGAGGCGGGACCTGGCCGCCGTCGAGGACGCCATCGCGACGCTGAGGAGGCTGCTGGCTGGCGAGAGAGTGGAGGGCGAGTTCACCACGGCGGCCAGCCTGGCGCTGATGTACATAGCGCACATGGTGCCGTTCCCGCGCATCACGGACAGGCTGAGGCTCCCGGCGTGAGGTACCTGCTCCTCGCGCTCTCGGAGATATCGCGCAGGCGCTACCGCGCCGACCTCGCGGCGCCCCTCTGGCTCTCGCGCCTCCTCGGCATTCCCCCGCGCGCGGCCCTGGCGCTGGGCCTTGAGCCGCACCTCTGGCCGCTGGCCCTCTGGCGGTCCGAGCCGGAGTGCAGCGCGCCGCCCTGGCCCGACCCCTACACGGGCGCGATACTGACGGCCGTGAGGGGCGGCTGCGAGGAGGTCAGGGCGAGCCTGCAGGGCGGGCTCACGGAGAGCGAGGAGGAGAGGCACCTCGTGCTGACCGCGGCGTCGCTCGACGGGGTCAGGGTGCTCCATCCGGAGGGCGGGGCGAGGTGGCGCGTCATGCCGCTGGACGAGATACGCGGGGAGGCCGCCCGCTGGCTGGGGGACAGGCTGGCGGAGCTCTGCGCGCCGATGATAAGCCCGAAGCTCGTGGCGGAGGCGCGCGAGTACGCGGCGCTGGCGGCGCTGGGAGCGCTGAGGGCGGCCCCCGGCGGGTACTACGCGCCATCGCCGCAGCTCCTGCTCCTCGCCTGCGTTTGTTTCAACCCTTCTTGAGGTTCAGCGCCGGGAGCCCCCAGCGCCCCCGGCACCTCTCCCCTAGCCCCCTTTTTATCGGTTTTACAAGCGGGGCGCGGTCCCGGCGCGCCGTGACGAAGGCCTCCAAAGAGGGGAGGGCCAGCGTGGCGGCCGTCCTCGCGGAGCTGGGCCTCTACAGCCCGGCGGGATCGGGCATCTACGTCATTTACGGCGAGCCCGCGACGGGCAAGACCACGCTCGCCGCCAGGCTGCTGGAGGAGGCCTCCCGCGAGGGCGCGCCGGCCGTCTACATCGCGACCGAGCCAAACGTGCGGCTCTACGGGCAGTGGCAGAAGATCAAGTCGCTCCTGCCGGCGAGGGTGAAGTGCGACGGCGTGGAGGTGGACGCGGTGCAGTACCACGACAGCTACACGACGCTGATGTACGCCGCGCTCAAGGCCCTGCAGTGCAAGAGTCTCGTCATGGCGATCGACAGCGTCACGGCGCTGGCGCTCCACGAGCAGGCCCGCCGCATGGCGGAGACCGGGAGGCTGGAGATACTGCCGATAATACGCGAGGTCAGCGCGTTCGCGAACGCGTTCGCGCAGCTGATAGCAAGCCGCCTTGCCTCCGAGGAGGGGAGGCAGGCCCAGGTCTACCTCGTGGCCCAGGCGAGGGCGGCCATAGGGCAGCCCTGGCACGGCGAGCCCCTCGCGCCGAGCTTTGCCTTGCGCGCGCAGCACAACGTGGGCGCGTGCGCCCGGCTCATCGTCCTCAACAGCGGCGAGAGATTGCTCAAGGTGGTCTGGCACAGGGACGCGAGGTACGCAGGCAAGGCGGCTAAGATACGCCTGGAGCCGCTCTAGGGGGCAAAAAAGAGGCGGGGGCTAGGGCCCGCCGGCGAGCCGCTGAATCTCCTCGAAGGGCACCTCGTTGAGCTTTCTGCTCCAAATTACAACGTATCTGTTTCTGGAACAGAAGCGATATAGCGGCGTCTCGCACGGCGAAACAACAATTGGCTCGAAGGCCAAGAGCTCTCTCGTTTCGAGGTAGCGATTGACGCTAATGATATAAGGTCTCATCATGGCGGACCACGCCTCGCCGTAGCGCTCGTTCAGCACGAACGCCAGCGCATCATCAAGCATAATAGGACTAATTATGTAAGGCCGCAGAACGTACAGCAGCCCGACCACAAGGCGGCGGATGCCCTCGTCGTAACGCTTGAGGCACAGCGGAATGCCAATCTTGCTGCCGTCAACAAACCGCTGAAGCATTCGCAATCTTAGCTTGGCCCATCTACTCACGTCTGGTGGGTAGTTTCTCTCGCTCCACTCGATCAGATCGCTCAGGGTATTCGCCGAGGCCTCCTGCAGCAAATCTAGGCTCACCCTAAAGCCGCGCTCCACCGTGAAGTGCAAGACGCTGCTAATGTGTGACACGAGGTACCTCTCGGCGCCCTCCGGTACCCCGACTTCTAACACCTCCCCCTCCTCGCAGTCCTTGACCCTCACGAACAGCGTGTTTAGACCCTCGCGCCGCGAGACGTTATACAGCGCTCTCAAAAACGTCGTTTTCCCCGACCCCGGCCGGCCGGTTAGTGGGCCCCGCGCGGGTCTGCCCCGGCCCACCGGGGCCAGGCCGCTATTAGCTGTCTCAGTATCTTCTCGGCCCTCCCTCCCATGGCCCGGCCAGCGCGGGCGTCCACACTGAACCGGTTCAACCAGCCCCTCCGGGCCGGCGCCCCGTGTACCTACACTCGCTCCCCGCGAGCTCGCCCGAGGAGTTCGCCGAGGCGGTGATCTCGCTGAGGCGCCTGGTCGGCCTGGACGCCGCAAGGGGCTACGTCCTCTCGCCGTCTCCCCTCCCGCCGCCCTTCGTCGTGGAGGGCAGGGAGGAGAGGCCGGCCAGGCTCTGCGAGGGGAGGCCCCCGCTGCCGGCGGCCGCGTACTGGGCCCAGAGGAGACTCCCCCGCGCCGCCGCCTCCTCGACGGCGCCGCGCGGCGTCACGTGGCTGAGGCCCCTGGGGCTCTTCAGGGTGGGCCGCGAGTGGCAGGTCGCGACGTCCTGCGTCGCGAGGCCGCCG
>JAJHRB010000034.1 GCA_020833025.1 Thermoproteaceae archaeon
GGCAGGTCTAGTACACTGGCACGACCCACTTCAGGTACTTCTCCACCCTCCCCCTCACGACTTTTGCGTAAAGCTCGGCGAGCTTCGTGGTTATCGGGCCGGGCCTGCCGTCGCCCACGGGCCTGCCGTCAACCTCAATAACCGGCGTGATCTCGGCCGCTGTGCCCGCGAGGAATATCTCGTCTGCCGTGTACACCTCCTCCCTAGTTATGGGTTTCTCCGCAACCTGCATGCCGATGTCCCCGGCCAGCTTTATGACCGTGTCCCTCGTGATCCCCTCGAGAATTGACTGGTAGACGGGCGGCGTGTAGATAATATTCTTCCTGGCAATGAATACGTTCTCGCCCGATCCCTCGACGACATAGCCCCACGCGTCCATGAGGAGCGCCTCGTCGTAGCCACGGCTCCGGGCCTCTAACCGCGCGAGCACGGAGTTCACGTAAATCCCGCCAATTTTGGCCATCACGGGGAGCATTGTATTGTGCACTCTGCGCCAGCTCGCAATGGTCGCTCTAACGCCGCCGGGGGGTAGGTACTTGCCGAAGGGGACTGCTATTATCGCGAGCGAGACGTCGGGCGATTTGATGTCGAGAGTAATTGTCTGCGACGAGACAAAAGCTATCGGCCTCACGTAGACGTCCTCCTTGAATTCATTCGCTCTCAGCGTCTCCACTATAGCGTTGCGCACCTCCTCCCTCTGGAGAGGAATCTTAATTCCTAGTATTTTCGCAGAGTTAAACATTCTGTCTATGTGATCGTCGAGTCTGAACAAGAGCAGGTTCTCGCCGGTCCAGTAGCCTCTAATGCCCTCGAATACCGAGGTCCCGTAGTGGAGCGCGTGCGTCATTACGTGTACTTTCGCGTCGCTCCAGTTGAGGAGCTTGCCGTCCAGCCAGATGTACTTTGCAGGGGGCTTCACGCGCAGCATCTCGCGAGGCAATTTTAAGCTGTGCGAGATGTTGCCAGCGGCGGGGGGCTCCGTGCTCGCTAATCGTAAGCCTTAAATATTAGAATTCCTGACTGTATACATGCCAACAGGCGTGAAGGCTAAGATATACGAGTTTCTAGTGCAGAATAAAAACAAGGAGTTCACGGCGGAGGAGATAGCGAAGGCACTGGGAGTCGAGAAGGCAGCCGTGGTCAAGGCTCAGCTCACGAGACTCGTTAGAGAGGGCAAGGTCGAGAAAACTCCAGAGGGGCGCTACAGAGTAAAGTAGCGGGCGCGGCGGCAAAACCGTAAAAGCCCGTCTTTTTTATTCAACGAATGCTTTCGTTACCACACGAAATTCTCGGCGCGCTGGAGCAAATCAGATCGCAGCTGAAGAGAATCGGAGACGGGGTGGAGCCGGCTCAGCTCCGCGAGTCTGTGAGGCACTACCTCCAGCTCCCGGGCAAGCTGTTGAGGCCTATTCTCGCGCTCACGCTCTCTTACAGCCTCGACAGGAGGTCGCTGCTCAACCCGAAAATACTCCAGACGGCAGTGCTCGTCGAGCTGCTGCACGTGGTGTCTTTGCTGCAGGACGACGTGATGGACAAGCACGAGACCAGGAGGGGCATTAAGACCCCGCGCGCGCTGTACGGCGACTGCGCGTCTATTCTCGCCAGCGACTGGCTCATTGCGGAGTCTGTAAAGCGCGCAGCCCAGCTGGGCCCGGAGGTAGTTGAGTACCTGGCGAGCGTGGCGCAGAGACTCTCGGCCGGCCAGGCATTCGACCTCCTCGGCGATAGGAAGAAGGCAGCGGAGCTGAAGACCGCGCCTCTAATAGAGGCGGCACTAGTCCTGCCTGCCTTGCTGCTGAATAGACAGGACGTACTGGAGGTTGTTAGGAGTCTGGGAGAGCGGCTCGGGGTGCTCTACCAGTACTCGGACGACATGAGAGACGAGGGCGTCCTGCAGGGCGACGTCAGTCGCATTGTCGTCGAGGTCGAGGAGCTTGTGGGGAGGCTCAGAGAGCTGGTGGGCGAGGCGCTGGCCCCCTTCGAGAGGCTGGTTCGCTTCATCGTCAGAGAGGCGCTGAGCGGCAGCATAACCGTACTGGCCAGGCTCCTCTAGCTCCCGCAATTTTTAACAGCAAGAGCCAGGCCGGCGATGTGATGAGGCTAGACTACGCCGAGTAGTGACGACGCGTGAAAGGGCTGAGGGCCTCTCTCATTCCGGTCGCGCGGGGCCCCGCGCCCTCAACTTACATAACTTCAGCGCCTCGGCCAGCGCGTGAAAATCGGCGTTGCCGGAATGCCTGGAGTCGGCAAGACCACGCTCGTCGTGAGAGTTGTCGAGAGGGCCGGCCAGAGGTACTCGGTCTGCGGCTTCATAACGCTAGAGGTGCGGGAGGGCGGCAGGCGGGTCGGCTTTGACGTCATTGACATAGCGACAGGCACGAGGGCGCCGTTCGCGAGAGTAGGCGCGGGGAGCCCCTCGGTCGGGAGGTACGCGCTCGACCTGAGGGCGTGCGAGGTCATAAGCGGGGCTCTCAAGCGCCGCTCCTGCGATCTGCTCGTAATAGACGAGATAGGGACGATGGAATTCAAGTGCCCGCGATTTGGCGCGGAGCTTGAGTCCGCAGTGAGGGAGCTCCCGAGGGTGCTCGCGACAGTTCACAGAAATTACGTGGGGGTTGCCAGGAAGCTCGGCCTCGACGTCCTCTGGCTCACCCGGGAGAGCTGGAACTCGGTCTTCGAGAGTGTACTCAGGCGGCTTGGGCTGTGATACCGGCGCGCCGCGCGGCCCTCAGGCCGCGGGGCCGGGCCTGGCCTAGCCGGAGGCACTAGGCTGGCGCGCGTCGCCGCGTATTCTGAGGTACTGCACGTAGACTGGGCACTCCGCGCCGCCGTTGTGGCAGTGCCTCTCGTACCGCTGTCTTGCGAGGCGCCACTCCTCAGGCGGTATCAGCACGCAGCGCGTGCCGTCTACCGTCTGGCGGTACATGACGCATCGCGCACGCCTGACCTCCTCGTGGCGTCTCTCCAGGGGCTCCTCCTGTCTCTCTCGCACCACAGCTCCTCGGAGCCGGCTGATATAAGAAGGCCGCGGCGGCCCGCACCAAGCAAGGCCATGTCCGCCCGCGCCACTTTTTAATTACAGCGGCCCCCGGAGGCCTCCTGGAGCCAGCCCGCGTGTCGAGCGGCCGGCCCCGGGAGAGAGTGGCGCGTCCCGCGGCAGCCGCGACGCCGTCCGTTTTTTAACATGCACACAGGGAACGCCGTGGAGTGCGACGCAGTCATGGAGTACCTCAGAGGCAGAGGCATCAGTGCTATTCGCGACGGCGCAGAGCTCGTGCTGGCGAGGGTGGGCTCTTTGAACATAGGCTTCTGGTGCCCGCGCCACGAGCTTCCCGAACTCGATGACGTAGAGAGCGCCAGGAGGGCGTTGCGTCTTGGTTCTCTCGACGTGCTCGTGATAGTGTCTTACAGGCCGTACGTCCTGGTGGATTACCTCAGCGCGTTGGTGGAGAGGGCGCAGCGGTGGTACGGCATGAGGATGGGCGTAAAGCTCCTCGGGGTCAGCTCGGTGGAACTAGAGGCGGGCCTCGAGGACGCGCTGGGCAGGGCGTTTCTAGAGGCGCCGCAGAAGCTCGGCGGGGGCGTCATGACCGACGACGTGTGCCCGCAGTGCAGGACCGCGAGACTGCGCCTCTACAGGAGCGAGAGGTACTTCTCCAGGAAATACTACAGGAGAGTCCTGGAGAGCGTCATGGCGTGCACAAACTGCGGAGTCAGGATCAGGCGGCTCGAGCTACTTGACTAGCACTCTGGCGCCCGGGTCTATTCTGAACACTACACCCCTCAGGAGCAGCGGCAGGCGGCTCTTCGCGACCCTCTCGCTTATTATGGCCACTGCCGCCTCTTTATGCCCTCCCCCGGCTCCCACGCTCCTCGCAAGTGACGTCACGTCTATGTCCCGCGATCTGAACACCAGGTGGACCCCGTCGTCCTTCCTTGACGCGACTATTGCAACGTCGCACCCGACTGACACCAGAAGCGCGGCGAGGTCTGCCTCGTAGGCGCTCACGTGAGATGTGCAGAGCGTGCCGAGGGAGGTCTTGTACGCCTCCAGCCTCCGCATGCCCTTCAGCAGCGCGAGGGCCCTGCGCTCCTCCCTGCCGGCGCCTCTCTCGTCGCCGGTCACGTCGCCGAGAGTCCCGCCGGCTCTCTCCAAGAGCCTCGCCAGGAGCGCGAGAGTCTCTGCATCGGCCCTCTTGAGCCTGCCCGTGTCG
Source organism: Thermoproteaceae archaeon (assembly GCA_020833025.1). GTDB lineage: Archaea > Thermoproteota > Thermoprotei > Thermoproteales > Thermoproteaceae > Pyrobaculum. The sequence goes on from JAJHRB010000034.1 coordinate 4,215, forward strand.
GTGTATATGCCGAGCACCGCGAGTCTCGCGACGTCGGCGGGTATCTCAACGCCGGCCTCCTCGGCGAGCCTAACCGCGATCTCGGTGCAGCTGGGCCTCTCGACGACTATCCCGGGGATGTCGTCGCCGGTCTTGTGGTGGTCGACTCTCACGCACCGGCCCTCCAGCCCTGGCACCTGGCTCAGCGACGCGACGTCCGCGAGCACGTACGCGTCCACGCCTCTCGGCAGCTCCCCGCTGCAGCCGCCGAGCGGAGACCCCTCGGGGCACACTACAGCCGCGATGTCGAAGCCCATTTTCCTGAGCACAAGCTCGAGCACTCTGGCGCACGCCAGCGCGTCGGCGTCGGCCCTCCTGTGCGTTACTATTGCAACTCTCCCGGCGCCCCTCAGCAGCTCTCTCAGTCTCTCAAGCACGACTCCCTGACCTCGTCCCTGCTTACCGGCCACCCCCTCTCCCGTATTAAGTCGGCAATGCAGATTCCCAGCTCTGCCGCCCCGTCAGCAACGCGCTGCAGGTAGGCGTCGTCGACGAGGGCGCTGGCGTAAACGTCAACGTCTACCTCTACCCCGCCGCTAGTGTAAGAAACCGTAACGGTTATGTGCCCCGCCGCGCCGCCCAGTTTTCTCTCGACGTATTTGGTTACCTCTGACGATATGAACTCGCTTATCTCGCTCTCCCCCATTGAATGCCGCCTAGCCGCCGCTCTTGGAAGCCTCGGCGGCGCCCTTGAGCCTCGCGAGTTCCTTATTTATTTCGTCGCGGATTTTCTCCAGCTGCTCCCTCAGCAGCGATTCCTGCCTGGACAGCGTCTTGACGTGAAGCTCCAAGAGCTCCTTCCTGTCTCGGAGCTCTTGCAGCGCCGCGCTCTTGCTCTGCGGCACTAGGAAGTTCCCGACGCTCTTGTACACGGTGGCGTCCTGCGGGAGCTTGTCTATTTCCATCATTGCTCTCTCCACCTCCTTGAGCTCTGCCTCAAATTGCTGCTTTCTCACCAAGACGCCCTGCAATTGCGCGTTCGCCTGGTTAAGGCGGTTCAGCAGGTCCTGCAGAGATGGCGGTATCTGCGACATGACCCTCCCCCGCCGCGCGCGTTAAAAACATTCCGCGAGTCTAGAGTCTCTCGACGTGCTCGATCACATACAGCGAGCGGAATATCGTGTGGAGCAGCGATCTCAAGCTGGCGGCGTCCTCCGCCTCGGCGACTATCAATCCGCCCTCGACGCGGAGGCGGCCGCGGGAGAATACAACCTCTCTCTCCAGCAGCTTGAAGACCTCCAGCGCTAGCCTGCCCCCGCTGACAAGAACCTCAAGCCTGTACACGCCCTGTAGATCACCCTCCCAATTTTTAGCGTGGGAGCTCTGGGGCCCAAATCGCTCCCGAGCGTCTCGACCAGCGTGATGTCGTCCCTCTGCCTGATTAACAATACCGTGTCGAAGAGCCCCCGAACTGCGTCTAGGTCGTGCACCACTGGGTAGTGGAATACTTCCATGAAAATGTCGCTGATCTCGTTCCTGGCTAGATCGACTATCACGGCGCTTCTCGCCCTCGGCCTCCTCGCGACGAGCGCCGGGAAGTCTCTCCTCATCCTCACGCCGGATATCCTGAGAGCGTAGGGCTCCCACGCTCTGCCGGCCACGTCATAAAATAAGAGCGCGAAGGGCACGCCGCGCCTGTCCCACACGAGCACGACGTGTTCCGCCCCGTAGCGCACTGCTTCCTCTAGCACCGCCGTGAGGGACTTCCTCCCCCTGCTCACCTTAACGGTTCCGGGGAGCGAGTTCGCCAGGTCGTTTACGAGCTCGCGCGTGACCCGAGACGGCTCTCTCGATGTCGTTATCGCAACCCTGAAGGGGCTGCCTGGCATTCCCCGCAGCTACGTGCCGGCGGCGCGGAGGGCCTTGACGCGCTCCTTCCACCTCATCTTCTCGAGCTCAATCTGCTTCAGCTCCTCCGGCGCGAAAGTCTTCCCGAGGACTGTCTGCGGCGCCCACGCGCCGCCGGCAAACGTGAAGCCGCACTTCGGGCACTTCCATATGCCGAAGGCGGGTCTCTCGAGCCTGACCAGCTCCCTGCAGCTCGGGCACCTGTGCCTCCCGCGCTGCCTGACCTCTATCATTGTTATCTTGCGGCGCAATCCCATCCCGTACCTCGCGCCGTACCTTCCCGCCGGCCCGACTATTTTAGTGTGCGAGAACGGCACGCCGGCATTCTTGCCGCCCCTTAAAAAGCTTCGCAGCGCCGTTATGCCCCCTTTCAACCCCCACTGCCTTCAGGGGCCGGGGCTCCGGGACGCCGGCTGGCCTGAGCGCCGGCGGCACGCTTGAGGGGGCGCGGTGCCGCCGGGCGGCTCCTGGAGCCCGCAATATAAAGGCGTGGCTGCAGAGGCGTAACGTGGGCGTCGCGGGCTTCGGGCTCACCAGGGAGGTCCTCAAGTATGTGATGAACGAGTTCAGAAAGGCCGTGAAGCTGGGCGACCTCTTCCTCTACAGGAACGCCGCCGACAAGGCCTTCTTGGCACTGGTCATAGCGGTGAGCGCCTACATAGCCGCGGTGGAGGGCATCGAGCCCGCCGGCCACAGCGAGAGGAGGATTCTGCGGGAGATCGGCAGGGAGGCCTGAGGGCCCTCTACAGCGACCTCATGAAACCCTACACGAAGAGGCATTCTACCAGGGGGTCTACCAGCCGGACGAGGTGGAGTGCGCTGAGGAGGGTGGAGGAGGTGATAGCCCGGCTGGAGGAGGAGGCGCGGGGCTGCAGAGCGCCTCTAGCGGCGGCCGCACTTCCTGCTGCCCGCTCTCCCGCGTGTTGAGCTACCTCCGCTTCTTGCTGAACGGGTCGTCAGCGCCGAGTATCTCCCTCAAGAGCTCCTCCAGCGCGGCGGCTATCTCGGCCCCTCTGGGGGTCAGGGAGGTGACAAGGCCGTCGCTCACGTAACCCCGCTCCGCGAGGTAGCGCAGGTAGAGCTCAAAGCGCTTATAGTTCACCCGGGCGGCCGCCGCCAGTCGGGATCTCGGCAGGGGGCCCTGCCTGAGCGCGTGGAGCATCCTCGCGATCACGTATATGTCAGGCAAGAATTCTCTTCGCCTTCTCATGGAACTCCAGCGCCCTCCTGGCCCACTCCGCCGAGCTCCCGACAGCCCTCCACGTGGCGGTCAGCACGGCAGCTGCAATAGTGCAGCCCAGCGCCACGGCCAGAAATGCCGCTGCCTCCCACGTCCACGGGACGCGCCCGCCGCTGCCTGCCAGCAGCACGTAAACGACGCGGCCCCCCTCTGGCCTCCCGACCACTCTGACGGCTCTGAACTCCCCGAACATCACGTCACCAGCGTGGTGCGTCACGACCACCTCCACGTAGATCACGGCGGGCGGGTTGGCATACGTGGCGAGAGACAGCGCGGCAACTGCGGCGAGCGTCGCGAGGGACAGTGCGAGCAGGGGGGCCGACACAACGCACACGCCGCTCCTCTTGCGGAGGTACTCGAGTGCGTCAAGCGGATCGCGCGGCTTCCCGGGCGCGAGCGCCGCCGCTGCCGCGACTGCAGCAGCGGCGGCGACTACTAGGTAAACCCAGGCGCCCGCGGCGCCCTGCAGGTACAGCATGTGGGCGCAGAACCCGCCCCACGCAATCGCGGGGGCTGGCACGAGCAGCCTGACAGCGGCCGAACACCGGCCTGCAAGGCGCTGGAGCACGAACTGTAAAATGTCGTCAAAAAACTTGGCTTTTCGGTTTTTCAATCTCACTCACCAGACATATAGGGTCAGAGTGCCGCTATACGTAATAGTGGCGGGCCCCACGTTAAGTATGGCCGCGTAGTACTCTCTATCAGTGTCGGTGGGAAACTGGGTGGCAATAACCGTCCCGTAGGTGCACGCGCAGGGGCCGCTGTTGGTGTCCGTGTAAAGCAGACCGACGCACACCAAAGACACGGGGCTCCACCCCACGCGGAATTCTATGGCAAGCGTGCCGGCGTAGGGCCCGTATTCGTCCCTCTCGCCGGGTTTCAGCTGGCCGGACGCAGATATTACCGCCTTTGTGATCGCGGGCTCGGGCCCCCGCTCGACTTTCACGGCGGGAGGTATTCTCCTAGCAATCCTCGCGTAAAACGTTCTGTTTGACGCCTTGCACGCCACCATGACGGTGTTGTTGCTCACGAGCTTCATCTCGCAAGGCTCTGCGTTCTCAGGCCACGGAACCCTCGGCACGCTGCTCACCTTTTTCACGCTTATGGGAATCGCTCTATGTATTACCGCCCTGCCTACCACCTCGCCGGTATCGCCCCTTATCACTTTAACCGCGTTGCCCTCCCTGACGAGGGTGCCGTACCACACATTACTGCGTTCGCCGCCCTGCTGCGCCGCGGCGAGCGCGGCGATGGCGAGCGCCAGCGCCAGCCCGGCGGCGAGCAAGACCCAGCGCCTCATGCGCGCGCCGCGCGTGCGCGCTTATAAGCACGCCGTACTCGGAGTACACAAAGCTTAAAAAGAGTCCGCAACCGGCATAGCGCGGCCATGCCAAAACCGCTGCTCAGCCGCCCCCAAACCGCGCCGACGCATTCCGGCCAGGGGCGCCTCTGGCTCCGTGACCCGCGAGCGGGGGGCCAGGCCCCGGAGCGCGGCGGGGTGAAAGGGGGCGCGCTATGACGAGACGTAATAGTACAGCTCGCCCGCCTCCTTCTGCTCCCTGTCGAGAACCGAGCCGGGCTTGTTCACCCTTGGCCTTCCCGACCTGGCGTCGCGCCGGAACGAGATGTCGGCCCACTTGAGGAATACATTCATCCCGGTCCTCACGTCTACAGGGCCCGGCGAGTAGCCCCGCACTCCCGGCTCGCCGATGAACGGCATTATCGCACTCGACATGTAGTCCAGCATGGCGATATCGTGCTCGACGACTATCACCGCCATGCTGCTCTCCTCTACTACTCGCCTTATGGTCCGCGCGACGAGAGCCCGCTGCTCGACGTCCAGGTATGCCATGGGCTCGTCGAGCACGTACAGGTCCGCCTTCTTGAGCAGCGCCGCGGCGACGACGACTCTTTGCAGCTCCCCGCCCGAGAGCTCTCCCATCTTCCTGTCTAGGAGCGGCGTCAGGCAGAACCCGCTCTCCAGCTCGGGCCACGCCGGGTTGTCGGCGAAGTCCCCGGCCTCCCGCGCCAGCCAGGACCTGGCCGCCATCTCGCCGTCCCTCACCGCTATGTCCCTGATGTACTGCGGCTTGTAGCTCACCGCAACCGGCGGGCCGATCGAGCCTCTCGCCGGCTTTATCTCGCCGACGAGAACCCTCAAGAATGTCGTCTTGCCGATGCCGTTTGGCCCCACCACGCCAACTATCTCTCCCCTGGCTATGTACGACGCGGCTACTTCCAGCCTGAAACTGCCCCAGTCGACGAGCAAGTCACTCCACTCGACAAGCCTTGAGGCCCTGCTGGCGCGCCTCTCCGGGGGCCTGATCTCAAACTTTATCGGCTTGTCTCTAATTCTCACGTTCTCCGACGAGAGGTAGCCGGCCAGGTACTCGTTTACTGCCTCGCGGGCGCCCGCTGGGTGCGAGACAATGCCGTAGGCCCCCGGCTTGCCGTAAACCACGACAACGACGTCGGCTAGGAAGTCAAGCACTGCAAGGTCGTGCTCGATGGCGAGGACGTACTTGCCTGACGTGTACTCGCGGATGGCGTTTGCGACCCTCACCCTCTCAACTACGTCGAGGTGCGTTACCGGCTCGTCCATGATGTAGACATCCGCGCTCTTGGACAGCGCGGCGGCCACGGCCAGCTTCTGCAGCTCCCCGCCGGACAGCTGCTCTACTCTCCTGTCGAGGAGCCTGTCGAGGCCAAGCGCTTTCAAGAGATCCTCGCGAATTCCCGCCTTCCTCACCACCTCGGCGACGGCTCCCTTGAGGTAGAGGGGTATCAGCTCGACGTACTGTATCTTGTGCACCGCGCGTAGGCCCCCGCCGTAGAGCTCCGCGAGGTAGGTCTGCAGCTCGGTGCCTCTGAACTGCCTCACTACCTCCTCACGCGCCGGGGGGCTCTCCGGCCTACAGAGGTTCGGGACGAGCTCGCCGGCAAGTATTCTCGCTATGGTCGTCTTGCCCAGCCCGTTGCGCCCGAGCACCCCGACCACCCTCCCGCGCCTGAGCGCCGGGAGCCTGTAGAGCCTGAAGCCGCTGGGCCCGTACTCGTGCACGCAGTCGCTCTCCAGCTCGTCGGGCAGGTTGACTATGGTTATCGCGCCGAAGGGGCACTTGTGCGCGCAAATGCCGCAGCCTATGCACAGTGCCTCCGATATCACAGCCTTCTTGAGCTGCTCGTCTATCATGACCACTCTCTTTGCCCTGTTCGGCGGACAGTACTTGACGCACTCCTGCCCGCACTTAGAGGGCTGGCACGCATCCCTGTCTACAATGGCTATCCTTACCACGCGCCGGGAGAGCGCTAGCGACTATAAGCCTGCGCCCTGTCCTGCCTGTCCTAGCGCTGTTTTGAGCTGAGGTACTTTTCAATCTCGGCCCTCACTCTATCCGTCAGCCCCATCACGTGGCTCTCGCGCTCTATCTTCTTTATAATGGCCGCGAGAAATGCCTCGTCCTCGACGTCCTTGCACTTCACCCACACCCTCCCGTTCTGCCCAACGGCAATAGTGCAGCCGAGTCTCGAGAGCGCGTTCAGCATGCTTCCCTTTTTGCCTATCACTCTGGGGACTCTGACCGGCGTTATCTCGATGACAGTGCCGCTCTCCACCTTGCCGAGTTTCTCCTCCTTCAGCGTGAGGATTATTGGGTACTCCTCCGTGAGATCCACGTCCTTTATCTTCGCGATCACGACGTCGCCCACGTTTAAGAGCGCGGTGAGCGGCGTGGTCTCCAGGTCCACGTGCTTGTGCAGCGCCTCGCTGACGGGCAAGTACGCGGGCATGAAAGACTTGGCGTCGACCTCCCACCCGGTGCCCAGGACGTCGGTCACGTAGCCCACTATCAGGTCGCCGGCTCTGGGCCTGTAAATGCCCTCAAGGGGGACCACTACTATGGTACTGCCGCGGAACTCAACGAGACCTATGACGAGGCTCCTGTAGCGCCCGCTGCTGTCGACGTAAACGGGCCCCTCGACCTTGTGCCCCCCCGTGGCTATTAGGTCCCCCGGGAAGACAAGCTGCCGCGGGGCTACAAAGTGCATTCTAGAACACCACCTCAACTACCCTGATGTTAGCCTCGCCGCGCGATATATTATTTACCTTGGATACGAGAACGTCTTGCATGCCCGCTGGAATCTCCACCGTGGCGTCCCACGACCCGTCGCTGTTGAAGCTCTCGCCCGCAATCTTGCCCATCCTCGCGACGAGGCCCTTGACTCGCTGGGCGTAAGCAGCCGGCACGTGGACTGCCACTCTGGCGGTTGCAGCCTTAATTGGCAGCGTCTTCTGGATCTCCTTCAAGATCCTCGGTATCTGCTCCTCAACGGGCTTGAACGGGTCTATCGCGGCGTGAACTTGCTTCAGCGCGCTTTCTACTCTCTGTGGCGGCACCGGCGCCTTGGTTCTTACATCTATGCAGTTGCGCGAGATCCACTCGACGATCTGTCTCCTCTTCTCTTCTGTCAGCCGCCTTCTCTGCTCTGCCGTCATGGGAATTTCGCCCTCTCTAATTATCACTTCTGCAATTTTCCTCGCATCTGTCGTCCCGAACGCCTTCTTGAGGGACTCTGCCGGCGCGCGTAGTCCCTTCTTTGCGTCTATGTATATCTCCTCATGAACTAGGACCTTGTCTACGCCCAGCGGCTTGCCCAGCTTGAACTCGAGCGCCACGTCGGGGTCGACAAGTATTTCAAAATGCTGGCCGCCCCTGTCCAGCCTGGCTATACCGACTCTCTTTTTTGTCATAGCGCTGTGCACTGTGCAGCAATTATTAAAGCTATTGCTTGCCCCGAGCTTCCGGCGCGCGCCGCCCCCGGCGGCACGGGGCCGCATTGAATAAAAACCCGCGGCCCCCCGCGATCGTGTCGATAAAGTTCGAGGCGATCGACGTGCCCATACCCACGGGCGCCAGCGTGATAATAGGGCAGGCGCACTTCATAAAGACAGTGGAGGACCTTTACGAGACAATAGTGACGACAGTTCCCGGCGCTAAGTTCGGGCTGGCCTTCTGCGAGGCCTCGGGCAAGAGGCTGGTTAGGCACGAGGGAAACGACGACGAGCTGAGGAGGCTGGCCGTTGATGTGTGCAGGAGAATAGCCGCCGGCCACATCTTCGTGATATACCTCAGGAACGCGTGGCCCATAAACGTCCTCAACGCAATAAAGAACGTCCAGGAAGTCGTGAGAGTACTCGCAGCAACCTCAAACCCGTTGAAAGTGATTGTAGCCGAGGTCGAGCCGGAGAGGCGCGGCGTGATAGGCGTCGTGGACGGCCACTCGCCCCTCGGCGTCGAGACAGAGGCCGACAGGGAGGAGAGGAAGAAATTCCTCAGAGACGTCGTCAAGTACAAGCTCTAGTCGCGCGGCCCGCCGCGCCGCGCGTACCTCTCGGCGCGTGAGCGCTAGGACGCGCGCAAGGAGCCTTGACGCGCTCGACGCGGCGGTGCTGCTGTATTACACGTTCACGAGCGGCTTCGCCGTGATCCTCCCGCCTTACCTGAGGGATCTGGGCGTGTCCGGCGAGGCGAGCATTGGCGCGATAGTCTCCGCCACGTTCATGACCTCGCTGGCGCTGCGCCTTGCCGTTGGCGTGCTGGGCGAGCGCCTGGGCTACGCAGCGGTTCTACGCGCCGGGTCTCTCTGCGCCGCGGCTGCCTGCGCGCTTTACCTTGCGGGAGACGTGACGCTGCTGGTCGCCGGGAGGGTGCTCCACGGGCTCTCTCTCGCCGCGTTTCCCGCAATGTCGCTGGCTCTCGCGGCGCTCAAGGGGCCGAGGGCCATGGCAGTGAGGTCTCTCATGGTAGGCATCGGGAACGTGCTCGGCCCTGTTGCCAGCACCGCCGCGTACGGCGCCGGGGGCGGGCCCGCGGCCGCGGCCGCCACGCTGGCCATGAGCGCGGCGACAGTACCTCTCGCGTGGCGCGCCAGGCCGGCGCTGCCGAGAATCAACGGGGAGCCGGCGCTGGAGCCCCGCGTTGTAGCCCTCACCGCGCTGCTCGCGCTATTCTTAGCCGTCCACGCTGCGGTCTACACTTTCACGCCGCTCCGCATAAAGCAGCTGGGCCTTCCAATCGCTTACTGGGGGGTCTTCACGGCAGTCGCCGCGGCAGCCAGCCTGCCCTCCCGCGCGCTGGCGCGGCGAGAGGGGCTCGCGAGGCCTGCGCTGGCATCCCTGGCAACGGCAATTGCCGCCGCCGGCCTCTTCCTCGCGACGCGCGCCAGCGACGCGCTCTCCTTTGCTCTCGCCGGCGCGGTTTACGGCGCTGGGCAGGGCCTCGTTATTGTCATGTACCAGGTACTCGCACTTGCCGGAGTGAGAAGTGCGGGAGTCGCGAGCGCTGTGTACACAATGGGGTGGGACGCAGGCTTCATAGCAGGCCCGCTAATGGCGGGCGTGCTGGTCGGGACTCTGGGCTACGACTCTCTGAGCCTCGTGCCGGCGCTCCTCGCGGCGAACGTGATAGCACTGCTCCGCCGCAGGCCGGCCGCGCCCCGCGAGTCCTTTAATATGCGCCGCACAGCATGACCCGTGGCCAGGGTTCCTGGACCGATAACGCTCGTGGAGCCCCTCAGCGGCAGCACGGCCATGCTGATAAAAATAAACGCAATTCACGTGCGCAAGCGCTCCAAGTATCAGGAGATCATAATAGCGGACACGGAGGACTACGGGCGCGTCCTAATACTCGACGACTACATACAGTCGTCGTACCACGACGAGGTCTACTACCACGAGAGCCTAGTGCACCCAGCAATGATTACGCACCCCCAGCCGCGCGACGTGCTCATAATAGGCGGCGGCGAGGGGGCGACGCTGAGGGAGGCACTGAAGCACCCGACGGTGATGCGCGCCGTCATGGTGGACATAGACGCAGAGGTCGTCGAGCTGTCGAGACAATACCTGCCGCTGATGCACCAGGAGGCGTTCAATGACTCCAGAGCCGCGGTGGTGATCGAGAACGGCCTTGCATACATCGAGAGGGCGCTGAAGGCCGGCGAGAAGTACGACGTGGTGATACTCGACCTAACGGACCCGTACGCCTCGGACATAGCAAAGCCGCTGTACACGGCAGAGTTCTACCTTAAGGTGCGCTCGCTGCTCAGAGAGGACGGCATCATGGTGACGCAGGCGGGGAGCAGCTACTACTTCCCCGAGGTCTACGACGCGACGCTCAACAGCGTCAAGTCCGCATTTCCGGTCGTCGTCGAGTACAACGTGTGGGTGCCGTCGTTTGGCTACGCCGTGAACTTCATACTCGGGTCGCTGGGGCACAACCCCGCGGCGCTGACGGCGGAGGAGGTGGACAGGAAGCTCAGGGAGCGCGGCGTCTCGACGCTGTTCTATTCTGGCAGGACTCACGTGGCGCTGATGCACCTGCCCGTATTCCGCAAGGTACGCAGGAAGGAGGCTTAAAATCCGCGGTCTGCGGCGGTTCGAAATGTGCGTAATGCACATGGATCATTACGGCGCGGCTCTCTGCGCGGGAACATAATTGGGGCGGCTTTCCTTCTGCTGGCAGCGTTATCTGTCGTGGCGTGCGCGCAGAGCATCACGATTAGCAACTTCACGGCGCTGGTGGATGCAGCCAGGCCGCACTTCGTGCTGGACATAAACGGCTGCCCCGTCTATGTCTACGTAGTTAGGGATTTCGAGACGGCGAAGACCCCTCTTCTCCACACCGACGTGCCAAAGACCAGCGTGCCTGCGTCGCCCATGGACAGCGACGAGATCCTGGAGGCCTTCATAAAGGCGCTGGGGCCCCGCCTCACGGCGTACGCGACTCTTCTTAAACTGAATTGCAGTCAGGCAGACCAGTATTTCGGTTGTTGGCGTCGCGAAGACCGCACACTGGAGGTGGAAGTCCGTAACTCCGCAGAGCTGAGAAGGGCCATAGAGAGGGCTCTGGGGGCTACCCTGGCCAGAAATTACATGGAGGCAGTCGACGCCGTTGTTAAGACGCAGAGACCGGCGGCGTATCCAGTTTACCCGGTCAAGAGACTGGAAGACGCCCAGGTTTTTCTGTTCTTCTTGGAGGGCGGAAACAGGAGCGATTTCTTCCACGTGTGGAAGCTAGTAATTGAGGCAACTCGGTGGGAGAAGGCGTTTGAGATCCTCTCGCGCATAAGAGAGGCGGCCGGCGGCAGAACCCCGCCGGCGCATGTCTACATAGTGCCGTATTGGGCCGACGAGGAGGAAGGCAGGAGACTAGTGAGGGCGGCTGAGATTCTGGAGCGGGAGCTGGGCACGGTTAAGAAGCTTCCCAACGGCGTTGAGGGCACAATACACGTATTGCACTATGGCCACGTGGAACCCTACTTCCTCGTATTCCCCTACTCCAACGGGACGGCCCCGCCGGATAGAGCCACGGCCGAGAGGGTGGTTAGGATGTTCGTGCAGCTGGCGGGAGTGTGCAGAAGCCCCATGATAGTGGAGTTCTGGCCGAGAACCGGCTACGAGTGGTTCACGGGGGAGCAGGACCCAGCATTTGTGTTTGCGGCCACCGCGGCTGGCGTCTCCGCCGTTGTTGCGACAGCTGTGTTTATCCTCAGGAGGCGGCTGGCGCATATGGCGCTTTGCTAGAGCATGGAAATGTAAGTGCATATATCTCACCTCTGCGCCGGCGGTATGGCTGTTGGCGTTTTTCCGGTTTCCGGCTATCTGCGGCTTCTCGGCCGGAGACGGCACCCAAGCCGGGCTGGCGCTCTCTTAATACCCACCCTCCGGCAACCCCCTCCGCCGCCGTTATGATTAGGCGGCGTCTGAGCCGCCTCAGCGCTGGCCTGGATCTGGCTGGCGGCGCGCAGAGCGCTTGGGAGAAACTAGGGTCCGGTATAGCGCCGTTACGCGGGAGGAGCTGCTGGCGGGCGGGGACGTCGCGCGTCCCCTATGCCATCTGTTGCCTCAACACGTCCTCTACCCTCCTGGCCAACTCCTCCAGCTTTTTTACTACGCCCTCCCTCTCTGCTCTCTCCCTTAAATACGCCCAGTCTAGGTGGCCCCACTGCGCCGCCATCACCGCCGCGGCGCGCTCGCAGTCCGCGGGGGAGTCCCAAAACACGCACGCGCTGAGGCTGGTCACGATTGCGTCCTCCGGCGCCTCCACGTAGACCCTTCCGCCGCATACGTGCAGCTCCTTCACCCGGCCCAGGTAAGGGTATCCCACGAGGTCGAGATACATGGCGCCTGGCCCCTCGTACACCCGCGCCACCCTCCTCCAGCCCGCCGCCTCGGCCATCTCGGCAAAGACCCGATGCGCCTCCTCGGGCCGGGGCGTGTCTAGCACGAAGTCTATGTCGTCTGTCCTGTAGGCGCCCCCGCTGTATAGCTCCACGGCGAATCCGCCCACGACGACCACAAAAATGGCAACTATCAGCGTGTGCATCGCCGTGCAGTGCACGCAGACAGCCCTCATCACCGCCAGCTCGACGTAGGCGAGGTACGGCACCGCGGCGGCCCCCAATGCCCCCCACGCCAGGAGGAACATCGCCGCCGTTCTGCGCGGGCGCGCGAGCAGGGCGAGAGGAGACCCCGCCGAAACTTCCGGCCGACAGCGGTCGCGCCCGCTTACTGCGCCCGCATTTATGCCGCGGCCACCCGGCACCGCATGGAGGCCTACAGGGCGCTTCTACTCAAGTACGACATAATGAGGCTGCCGCTTGAGATTCAGCAGAAGATCCCCGCGCTGCTGAGAGTGCAGGAGGAGTTCAGGAGGTGGGCGAGCGAGTGGGCCAAGAGCGGGG
>JAJHRB010000092.1 GCA_020833025.1 Thermoproteaceae archaeon
CGAGTGCGTCGCGCGGCTCGCAGACAGGCCAGCGGAGGTCGCCGCAGCCCGCTGCGCGGAGGTGCTGGAGGGGTGGAGGGAAATGGGCGCGGCGGCGGACGACCTCTTCGTCCGCGCCACCGTCTACACCCTCTACGACCTAATCAACGCCCTGGGCTCCAGGCTCCTTTGGCGGCCAGCGGGAATCTAACACGCGGCGAAAAGTTAGCACGCGCGGGCCGCGATGAGGACCGACAGCGCGGCGAACAGCCTCGCGGCCGTCACGCCTTTCCCGCGGCCCCAGGCCCCCTTAAGCTATCGCCCCGCGGCGCGCCTATAGCAGCCGGCGGGAATTTAACACTCGGCGGGAGGAGCTTAATGCGCGGCGCTGGATGCCGGCTCTTAATTCCGGTAGCTCTGCGATGCCGGGAAGCTGAAGGCGCGACTCTGTCCTCAAACTAGCGCGAGCAAAGCAGATATAAGCAGCCCGAGGACGCCGAAGGCGATAAGCAGAACAAAGCACCATGCCGGCGGTTCTTTCAACTCTCTTGCTAAGCTTGTCGCGACAGCGATAACGCTCGACCCGCGCTCTGCGAGCTCTAGCGCTTTCTGAGCTATGCGCGTTTTGCTATCCACGTACGTCGCTAGCGTATAAGGGGTTTATATAATTTCCGCAACGATGAGCGAGAGCGGCGGCAGGCTTTCAGACGGCGCGCCCCAGGAGCTTTTTCCCGCAAATTTGCGCCAAGATCTAGCTTTACCTTGCGGGGTAGTCGCGCGCTGCCGATAAATTTTAGGCATTGAGGCAATACAGGCATGGCGCTGCCGCAGTCCTTGCAGCTCAAGCTGAATGATGTGGCGGCGAAGATCAGAGAGATTGCCAGGAGGTTCGAGATCCTCTGCGGGCGCCGCGACCCCGGGTGCAGCGAGGCCAGCTTCATGTTCGAGGTCGAGAGACTGCTCGAGAGGGAGGTCTGGAGCGCGCTCGAGGTTCCCGCGCCACGCTACGAGTACAGGGTCTACGCGGGGGAGGGCTTCGTCGGGAGGCACTACGGCAGGGTGGACGCCTACTACGGCCTCGTCTTCTTCGAGTACAAGCTGCCGCGCCCCGGGCTCGGGGCCCCCGGGATTAGGGATGACGCGATAGACAAGGCGAGGAGCAAGTACATCCCCGGCCTCCTGAGCGACGAGAACGTCAAGGCGGTAATCGAGAGGATGAGGCAGCAGGGCCTCAGGCCGCTCGTCACCGGCGTGATCTGGGACGGCATTCGCGTCGTTTTCGTCGAGCACGACGTGGACGCGGGGCGGCTCAGGGTGGAGCCGGAGGCGGGCGTCTACGAGCTGGACGGCGAGGTGCTGAGGCAGATAGTGCTGCGCGTGCTCGCGTCGTGCAGGAAGAGGCTGGACGCGAGGCTGCTGGCGGCAGACTTCGGGCACGGGAGCGAGGTCGCCAGGAGGGCGGTCCCCGCGCTCTACAGGGCCCTCAGGGAGGCGCTGGAGCGCGGCGGGAGGGCGAGGATGCTCTACGAGGAGTGGAGGAGGCTTGCCTCCGCCGCGTACCCGATAGACCCCGCGCGGCTCGCCGGGCTCGCGCGCGACTACGGCATCGAGGAGGGGGGCGTGGACGGCGCCGCCCTCTTCTTCGCGGTGCAGACATACTACGCGCTGGTGCTGAAGCTGATAGCGGCCGAGGTCGCGAGCAGGTTCTACGACAGCGCCATGGAGGCGTTCATCGAGTCCCTGCGGAGGGGCGCCGGCGACGCGGAGGCGCTCCGCCGGCAGCTGGAGGAGTTCGAGAGGGGAGGGCCGGCGGGGTGGTACGGGATACTGAACCTCCTGGAGGGCCAGCTGTTCTCGTGGTACCTCGACGCGTGGGGGCGCGAGGTCTACGAGGCGGTCAGGGCGGTTATCGAGAGGCTGGGCGAGTACGACGTCGAGCCGCTCGTGCTGAGCCCGCGGCTCGCCCGCGACGTCTTCAAGCAGCTGTACGAAGAGCTTGTGCCGAGGGAGGAGGTCAGGAGGTACATGGGCATTTACACGACGCCCGACTGGCTGGCAGAGCTCGTGCTCGACGAGCTCGGCCTGACGGTGGAGGGCATGCTGGAGATGAGAAGGCAGGGCAGGGATCCGCTCGACATTAAGGTGCTCGACCCGGGCGCCGGCACGGGGACGTTCCTGATGCTCTACATCCAGCGCCTAGCCGAGTACCTCAGGAGGGTCCACAACGGCCGGGTGCCGCCAGAGGCCGCGAGGGAGGCCCTGCGCAAGATAACGAGAAACGTCGTGGGCTTCGACATAGACGCCCTCGCCCTGATGACGGCGAGGGCCAACTACCTGATAGCGCTCGCGAGCGCGGGCCTGCTCCAGCACAAGGGCGGCGGCACCATCGAGATACCGGTGTACATGGCGAACTCCGTGGCCCCGGCAGAGCTGATGACCGGCAAGGCCTTTACAAAGGGCGGCGAGGTTGAGGTGGTCAGGATACCGACAAGCGTGTGCGACTGCGGCGAGAGGACGAAGTGCTGCCTCATGCTGCCGGCCAGGCTGGTGGCGGGCGGGCTGGCGGGCGACGTGCTGAGCGAGATGCTAGACGGGCTGAGGAGGGGGCTGGACCGCGCGAGGCTGGAGCGGATTTTGAGGGAGAGGTTCGGGCTGAACGACGCCGAGGTCGAGGTGCTCGGGGAGCTTTACGAGAGGCTGCTCGAGCTGAAGAGACGCGGGGCTGACGACGTCTGGATACCCGTCATAAAGAGCTACGTGCTGCCGGCGCTCTACAGGAAGTCCTTCGACTACGTGGTTGGGAACCCGCCGTGGCTGCCCCTCAATCGTATAGCGGACCCGGGCTACCAAGACGTCATTAAGAACATAATAAAGGACGTCTACGGCCTGACGGAGGAGGGGCACTTGGTCACCCAGATGGAAATGGCGGCCCTGTTTCTGGCGAGGGCCGTCGAATACTACGCCAAGGACGGCGGCAGGGTTGGCTTCGTCATGCCGAGGTCGATCTTTAACGCGAACCAGCACCACAACCTCAGGACAGGCGCCGCGAGGGCCCGCGTGGCCTTCAGGAAGATAATCGACTGCGAAAACGTGCAGCCGCTGTTCTACGTGCCGGCAGTGGCCGTGATCGCCGAGAGGGGCACGACAAGCTGGCCCGTCGAGGCCGTGGTCGTCAGCGGCAGGCTGCCCGAGGACAGGCACAAGGTGATGCCGCTGGACGAGGCGAGGAAGCACCTGAAAGTCGAGAGAAGAATGCTGTTTCTCAACAGGGTCGGCAGCAGGTCGTTCCTGGACTACAGGGAGCTCAGGATAAAGGCAAGGAGGAGCGACTACTACGGCGACTTCTTCAACGGCGCAACTGCATACCCGCGCGGCCTGTGGTTCGTCAAGATCGTTGACGCCTCGAGCCCTGACTTCGTGACCGTCGAGACCAACAGGGCCAGGGTTGAGGAGAGGGGCCACGTCAGCGTGAGCATAGGCCCTCTGCCCGTCGAGAGGGAGTTCATCTACGGCGTGCTGACAAGCGCCGAGGTGGTCCCGTTCTGCCACCTGCCGCCGAACCTCGCGGTGCTGCCAATAATGCCCGGCAGCGGCGGCTACAGGATAGTCCGGAAGAACGGGGCTCTGGCCAGGGGCAAGGCCCACCTAGCCAGGTATCTGGAGGAGGCTGAGAAGGGATGGAGTAGGGGCAAGTCAAGTCAAAAAA
>JAJHRB010000094.1 GCA_020833025.1 Thermoproteaceae archaeon
CCGCGGCCGGCGTTCTCCACCAGAACTTTTACGAGAACTGGCTGCACCCCGACGTCGTGCGGGACTACGCCGAGGACGTGAGGCAGCTCGTGCAGAGACTGGCGGCGCTGCTGGAGCGGCGCGGGTGACTGCAGGCTTAAATGGCGCCTAGCCCCAAGGGGGCGTGGCAGCCGGAGCGGCCGCGCGAATGACTGCGGAAGCCCACGTCAAGCTAGCCAGGAGGTATTTCGAGGAGGGCCGGGCGCTGGCGGACAGGAATCCTGTGCAGGCTTCAGAGAAGCTGTACAAGGCGGCGGAGGAGGCCGTCAAGGCCCTCGCCGTGCGCTTCCAGCTCGCGGAGGTCCTCAAGCAGGCGGGGGAGCGCGGGAGGTGGACGGTGACAGACCTGGAGAGGGCAGTCTCTCAGATCGCCAGGAGGCTGGGCCCCTGGGCTCGCGCGAGCTGGGACGCGGCGAACTACCTGCACGTCTGGGGCTTCCACGAGGCAAGGCTGGACGCCGATGCTGTCAGGGAGAGGCTTGCCGACGTGGAGAGGCTGGTGGGGGAGGCTGAGAGGGCGGTCAGAGGGGCTGGCGGGCGGCACGATCGCTGATTCGCGCGCTGCCAGAATTCGCGGGCTGGCGCTAGCTTATTCATGGCAGAGCCCGCGGCTGGCGCACAAAAATCCGCTTGAGTCAACGCGTGCTTGTACTTTCAAAGTTGTACTGCTCACATCGCATTATTTTTACAGTACTGTCCTTGGTATGCTAGCTTCTCTCTGCCTAGAGGGGGCCGGCTGTGTGATGCGTGCCCCGCGCCACACTCGAGTTCCGGGAGGGGGCTTGCATGTGCGCCTGGAGACAAAGTGCTCAGCTACTGCTTCTTGTCTCCTCCACTGGCTCTATCCCCATTCGTTTAGTTGCCCATACTCTTGTGTATTCTTTTCTCCTCCTGACGTAGTAGAAAGTGCCGAAAGCCACGGCGGCTGCTACGGCGCTAACAACGGCGTAAAGCGGCGTGTAGTCCGTGTAGTATCTCGCCCTGACAGTGACCGGCGTCTCTGGCTTCAATAGAAGGTCCTCGCCGGCAGCTCCAGGGGCGCCCTCCCACCCGGTAAATTTAATGGGGGTGAGCGGGCTTGCCTGGGGCATAAGCATGGAGGGACTTAACCTAAGCGCGTCGCCTTGCGCCACCCAAAACTCCCTCCGCTCTCTAAACGTGCCGTCGAGATAAACCTCGACAGCCACCTGAACCTCCTTCCTCCACAGACCCGCGCACCGCAGGGGCGCGCTCACCACGACCTCACGGGCGGCCCCGGCGCCGTTGCACACCCAGCCCGCTGGCCTGTACCTAACACCCACGCCCTTCACTACAGCAACAGAAAGGCCGTCTTTTGAGGGCGCTAGGGAGTCGCCTTCCGCGTAGCGTATCACCGAGCCCTCGGGCAGCCACCCCTCCCAAGGCGGCGGTCCCTCGCTCAGCCCCGTCTCTATCCGCACGGAGTACTCCTTACGCCAGGAGACCGAACATTGTGCAGGCCCCGAGGCTGAGAGAACTATGCAGCCTGGCGTCTCCGCCCAGCTGCATCCCTCAGCGCCAGTGGGGACGAGCCTGACGCCTCCCCTGGTCTCATTACACACTTCCTTGCGGAAGGGCGCCCCCTCCTCCACCCAATATGTCTCGGTGCCATTGAAGTGCTTGACCACAACTCGGTACTCTCTCGCGTACACTGCCTCGCAACGGGCAGGACCCAAGACGACTAGCTTGCCGGAGGCAGGGCACCCGCTCCCCGACCAGCCTTTGAACCTGTAGCGCCAGTCTTCCTGCAGCACGTCGCCGCCAGGAGTCTCCACCTCGGCGCCGCGGTCAAACCAGCCCTCTACTGTCCCCCAGGGAGTCTTGAAGTGTATGTAGTACTGCAATCTGTAAAGAGCTCTCACTTCGAGGTTTCCCGTGAGGTTAACACGCCTAGAGGGAGTCGCCGCGCCGTCACTCCACCTCTCAAAGATCCACCTCGCATCCCCCACGCGTACCTCTGGCAGGGCTTCCAGTACGTGGCTCCCACCGGCGAGCCACACCTCACCTGTTATCTCGTTCCCGTCCAGGAGGAACTTCACGGGAGGCGAGCCGCCGGCCTGGTCAACTGCAGACGCGGAAAGCCTTGCCAGCGCTGTGTAGCTTATGCGCGAGGCAGACGTATAGTTATCGCACCTTATTACAACTGTTAGGTTACCCCGTCCCGCGGTCAGGGGTCTTATAGATAGATTTATATCGAGAAAGCCGCCGTAGTCCACATCCCCTCCGCCGTAGTTCATACTCACCTCGGCGTCGGGATCCGCCCTCACGGAGACTGCCGGCTGCTGGCAGGTCGGCCCATCGTTCCTAAGCCTAATCCCCACCCTCAGTGTATCGCCCACCCTGCCCTCCACGGCAGGGGGATACACCAGTGAAAACTCGGGGTGTGGCGACGTCACGTCATAGAAGACCGACTGAGCGTCATTTACAATGCGACCGCTTAACACAATGGTGAAGTTCACCTTTCCGTGTAAATTCTCCAGCTTTACGTTATAAGTCGCGGTGGCCTCAGCGCGAGGGCGCACTGAAATTCTCCCAGCGCCGAGTCTCCTGCCATTTGCCAAATACTCAAGCGTGTAGGAGGTATCGACCTCCCCCTCGTTCTTCACCTTGACAATTAGCTGATACTCGCCGCCCTGCCTAAGCACAGTTGCCGCCCTGCCCCCTTCAAAGAATGTTATGCCCGTAATCCTCCCCGGCGGGTTGTTGCGCTCTGTGAATGTATAGGCACCACGCTCGCCGCCGGCCCTCACGGTGATCTTGTACTTACGGCCCTCATAGACAGGATCGACAATTTTAAACTCTGGGAATATCAACATATAGTACCTATTGCCAGCCATCCTGCCCCCGCAAATGTTAAACACCGCTGACTTGTTAAGCACAACGCCCCCCGTTTCAAGGTCGACTATTTCCAGCGAGAACGGGCAGGGCGAGTAAGTCCTCTTTATCTGCACTGCAAGCCACACGGTCTCCCCGAAGTAAATCTCTTTTCTGTAAGTCTCTAAGTCGGTAGTCAGAAACACAGCAATACTGCCCTCCTCCGCGCCGTGCTCTACATCCGGAAGTATGTTGGCAGTGCCGCCGAGCTGGGGCAACGCCAATAGAAATGCAGAGAAGAGAAGCAGGGAGACGAGCGCCCTCGTCATATAAACAGCGAGATGAAAAGCGAAACTATCGCTATGGCGGCCGAGACAGTGAGGTACAGAGAGCTGGCGTAGAAGTTGCCCTCGGCCATCTTGCCGATCAACACGCCCAGCACTACAGCATTTAACACGGCGCCTATCAGCGCATAGCGCAGCACCTCGGGCACCTGAGGCCACGTGATGAGCTGCACCCCTCCGGGCATCTGCGCGGCTGCCGCCTGGAGAGAGGTGGCTTGGTCGGCCACCTGGAAGATAAGCGACTTCGCCACGCCTCCCAGAAGCACCGTGATTATCACCACTGTGATCAGCCCGAACATCACGGCGCCCCACATGGCAGATCTAGCCGCCTTGAGGATGTCGACAACGTCGCGGACGGCGTCTGCGAGGTCTGCAAAGATCTCGTGCTTAGCGCCCAGCCTCTCGGCCTCTCCAGCCG
>JAJHRB010000096.1 GCA_020833025.1 Thermoproteaceae archaeon
GCCGAGCTCGTCCAGCTTGAGCGCAATTCTCACCTTGTCCTCAAGCGTGAACGAGACGTTTGCCCCTTGGGCGCCGTCCCTCAGTGTTGTGTCCAGGACCTCGACGCGATCCCCGACATACCGGCGTCGGGCGCTGCAGTATATAAGCTGTGCGCGCTGACTTGCGAGAGCTACGGGCCGCGGCGCTGAAAGTCTATTTAATTAACCTCTCGCCGTTTCTTATCCTCAAGGCGTCCAGCACGGGCAGGACGAATATCTTGCCGTCGCCGGGCCTTCCCGCTCTCGTTGACGACATTATGACGGCGATGAGCCTATCTACCTCCTCGTCGGCCGCGACCACCTCGATGACGGCCCTCGGCAATAGAGCCTCGTAGCTCCTCCCTCTTATCTTCACGACGGCGCCCGTGAAGCCGGCCGCGACGAGGGCCTCGAACACGTCGCTGATCTCATCCTCCCTCACGACGGCCCTCACGAGCTTCATAGCCTCGCTACGCCGTGATCCGCAGCGTCAAGGCCCACGAGCTCCTCCTCGTCTGTAGCGCGGAAGCCCAGCTTTATCAATATCCAGAAGGCGGTGGTCGTGGCCACGACGAAGCCAAGCGCTATGGCCATGCCCAGCCACTGCACGGCGAGCCATAGAGGCGGGTCTCCGTATACGAGGCCGGCGAGGCCGCCGACGCTGGGCGAGGATGCGGTGAGGTGGATTCTGGCGAGGGTGAGGGAGGGCGCCAGGCTCGTGCTGGCGGCGGTGTGGGCCGGCCCGAGCCGCGGGAGCCGCGCCGCGAGGCTCTGCGTCGCCCTCATATTCCGCCGCGAGGTGGCGCCGATTGAGGCGAGGAGGCTTCTCGCCGCCGACCTCAACGCGCTGCACAACGGCATCGCGTGGGCCGTTGTGGAGCGAGATAGGGTGCTAAGGCGCGGCGCGCTGAGGCCCCATCTGCGCAGACTAGAGAAATTGCAGCGCGAGATAGCCAGGCTCGACTCGCTGTGCGCGAGGAGGGGAGGCCCTCACTGCGACACGGCAAGAGGCGCGAAGAGCAGGCTCTGGAGACTGCTGGGGGAGTGGACAAAAGAGGCTGCAAAATTCGTCGTCAGGCTCGCGCTGCAGTACAGGGCTGCCATAGTTGTGGACACGCCGGAGAGCGAGTCAATGCAGGAGCTCAAGCAGAGCGGGAGCTACCCCGCCGATAGGAAGGCGTTGCTGAACTTCGGCAGGCTGAGGAGGCTGATTGAGGGGCTGGCCGCATGGCACGGAGCCACGTGCATCGAGGCGAGACTCTACTCAACGCTGTGCCCGCAGTGCGGAACCAAGATGACGGAGCTGCAAAACAGGCAAGTCAGGTGCCCGAGGTGCGGCATGGAGGCGCGCCGCGACGAGGTGCCGGCGATGTGGGCGCAGAGGAGGCTTGACGGGCTGATAGGGCCCGCAAATCCCCGCCGCGGCCCCGCCCCGCGATTAGTGAGCGGGGACTCCGGCCCCCGGAGTGCGGCGGGGAGTTGAAGGGGGGCACAGAGCTCCACTAAGCCCGCCAGGGGTTATCATGACCAAGCCTCCGATTATCCCGCCTACGGTGGCCGCCGGGCTCCAGAGCCCCTCAGCCCTTCTGGCCAGGAGGAGCGACACAAAGCCGGCGAGAGAGCCCGCCGTGGCTGGGAGAATTACGGGATCTAGCGATTTAGACACCATTTTATTCATACCTATTCATAGAACAGGGAGACCCCCACAGAGTCAAGACAGAGGTACTAAATCTCCCCCCTTGTTTCTCCGCCTCCTTAAGCGACTGCGCCGGGGCAGATTTATAAGGAAATCTAGCTATTGGACCGTGGAGGAGTCGATCAAGAGGCTGGCGAGAGGGGGCATCGACGCGGAGGGGCTGTCGCTCAATGCCCCAAGCGCCGGGGATCCCGAAGAGAGCTCCAGAGAGAGGCTAAAAATCGCCGAGAGGTACATTGAGGAATGCACGGAGTACATAGAGAAAGGCGATGCGGTGCAGGCCAGCGAGAAGGCTTACAAAGCCGCCGAAGAGGTAATAAAGGCCCTGGCGGAGAAATACAGAACGCCTGAATACGGCAGATTCCTCAAGGAGGGCAGGTGGTACACATATCTACTCAGCATGGCCAGCAAAACCCTCGCCAAAAACCTAGGCGACTGGATCCAAGACGGTTGGAACGCCGCGTACGACCTACACGTCTGGGGGTTTCACGAAGGCAAGCTAACAATTGAATACGTCAAAGTCGGCGTGGAAAAGATAAAGAAGATGTTAAATGAAGCCAAAATAGCCCTCCAACAAAATCGATAAAACATTCCCCGCAAAAACGCCGTGAGAAGGCCGAGGCCCATGACCCCCCAGCCCCCAAAGCCGAAATCCACGCCGCCTCCGGCCCAGCACGCCACCAACATCGCCGACACAGCCAAGTAAAGGAGCCGCCCCACCTCTATACACTTCAGACCCGCGGCCGCCGCAGCCCGGTATATGGAGGTTCGGACTACTGCACGCCGTAAAGCGCGACCTCCCCGGCGGCCGCGAAATGGGAAACGGGATAAAACGGCAGAGTAGCCGGCCTGCGGCAGATCGTTGCCGTATTCTCCCAATCCTCTCGGCGGCCTCCCTCCACATCAGCGACGACCAAGACGTCGCCGCGTAGCGGTCAGTCAGTGCCTAGCTGGACGCGTACGCCTTCAGCCCGGGCGCCGGGATGCGTATGAATCAGATCACACGACGTCTCGCCGGAGGGGGCGGCGCGAGCTCCCCGCGGACGGCGTGAGGCGCCGCCGATGGGCTACGCGCCGGCAGATCGCGAAACGCAGATCGGCCATAATAATTCAGGGAATCGAAATAGAATATTGCGCCCGCCAGCGGGCTGTAAGGCCGGAGACCACTAGCACGGTCAGCGGGTCGAGGGAGAGGGGCCCCATCCGTAGAGGCCCGAGGGGCTGAGGGACAGTGATATTATGGCTATAAGTATGGGCAGGAGCTGGACCGCTATTACGTACATCTCGAACAGCACGGCCAGGGACCGCACGAGGGACGCCGCTCTTATCTGCTTCTGCCTCAACATCCACGAGCCTGGCCATAAGCACGGCGTCGAGCCTTTCGGCAATCCGCGAGGATCCGGCCGAGAGGTTGACAGTCTCTCTGTAGCTCTGGCTCGGCACCCTCTCTGCGCTGTGCACCAAGGCGTCTATGGGGCTCGACCTCATGACGGCCATATCCCTCACCACCAGCGACAGCTCTCTAGCTATGTATCTACTCCCCTCTGTCTCGGCGATTCTCGCCACGGCTCTGCCGAGGGGAACCCCCGCGGTGAGGAGCGGCAGAAGAACGCCTCAGCGTGTGAGTACGCAGCGATCGTGAGGAGGTGAACCGGGTGGTCAAGAGCGGGCTGGCGGGAGCCGTCGCTCCACAGGCGTCTCGGGTTCGTAATGAGTGCGGGCAGGGAGTAGAAAAAAGTGCGGGTTTGCCCGCGCCCTTTGGCTATCTCCCGCCTTCCCTCCTAAGCAGACGCGGCAGGGCTCTCGCGTACTGCCCGTCCCGCGCCGCGACAATTGACGGCACGGCCGGC
>JAJHRB010000095.1 GCA_020833025.1 Thermoproteaceae archaeon
AGTGCTCGGCCACGTTGACGGCCGTAAAGAAGGTCACGTAGCCGGGCACCGTCTCCCTTTCCATCTCATCGCACGTCTTGAAGCCGCTGATTTGCACGAACACGGCGCCCTCGACCTCTCTGACCCCGCCGTCTACTGTAGACGACAGCGATAGCCCCTCCGCGCGGACGGTCAGGCGGCCTCTCTCTGCGACTACTTCCATGGCCCGCGCGGGCCTCTCCCCGAGAGCCTGCGCTTGAGCTCGTCTACAGTTACTGTAACCGTTGGTATTTGGGAGATGTGCCTCCCGCGGTAGGTGTGCCAGGTTGTTTTGGGCGGGAACAGCCGGCCCGCGAAAGCCCTCCGCAGGATCTCTCCCTTGTCCACATTGACGTCAACCACGTTGTAGTCAAACAGCAGCACGGGCGCGGGGAGGCCGGCCGCCCTCAAGAATTGAAGGCGGTGATGCCCGTCCAGCACGGCCCCGCTTCTATAGTCGACGGCTATGGGGGCGACCCACTGATAGCTCCTCGCCTCTGCTATCTGCTCGTGGGGCTTTAAGAGGCTGGTGTCTACGTAGAGGGGGTACGCGGTCGGGCACAAGTCCTCGGCTCTCTCTAGATCCTCTGGCGTGTCCACGTCGTGCAGCTCGCCGACCTCTGCCTCGACCCACCTGGAAAGGTCTTGCGCGGGAATGTAGGAGAGACCTACGTACTCGCCGCTGGAGAGCGCTGTGGTGAAGGTGTCGTGTCTCAGAAGCAGGTATACGTGGCGTGGGGCCAGGTCCGCGATGTCGCAAGCTGCTATCACAGCCGGCGCGTATGCGGCTAGCACGGGGAGGTCGCGCTCGTAACCGCGGCCGGGAGTGTAGACGACCCCGAGCCCCCACCTGGCTGCTGCATCTGCTATCTGTCTGTGTGCCGGCGTCGTCGCGACGTAGATCTCGTCGACAACCTGCGCCAGGGCTCCCGCGACTCTGAAGAGCAGCGGAATCCCGCAGACGGGCGCCAGGCACTTCTCCGGACTGCCGAATCTAGTGCCCTTCCCGCCCGCCAGCACGATCCCGACTACCACGCTATCGCCATAATACTGGTTTAAGCCATAACGCCGGTGGCTAGCCCGGCGCTGCCTGTGAGTTTTGATCATGCCACGCGGCGGAATACCTCTTCATGGAGGCCGCGCGTCTCAAGCCGCCCGTCTCGCGTAGCCAGTGCATAGCTGCTTGCCATTATTTTCACATATTTTTTGATAAACTTGGCATACCACTCCCTGTACTGGGCCGGCGTCACTATGTGGAGCTCGAAGGGGTTGGGCCGCCCCAAGATGTCGTTGATTTCCCTCCTGAGCCAAGGCATCCGGCCCCGATGCAGGTCTCCTCCAGCAGGTCAACTATGAGGGAGTCGTAGCTCTGCCCCAGCGCGCCCAGCAGCTCCTTTAACCTGC
This sequence comes from Thermoproteaceae archaeon, assembly GCA_020833025.1. Classification (GTDB taxonomy): domain Archaea; phylum Thermoproteota; class Thermoprotei; order Thermoproteales; family Thermoproteaceae; genus Pyrobaculum. Next base: position 1,423 of record JAJHRB010000095.1, read on the forward strand.
GCATCTTTGGGTAGTCGCCGTACTTGACATACAGACTGTGTTTGGCGCACAGCTGTAGCGCCTGCTTTGTGTGGAACACAGCTAGGTCGTACTCGCCCTCCTCCAAGTCGTGCCCCGTCGCCTCTAGAAACGACTTCGTGTTTTTCGAGCAGAAAGCTCCGTTCGGCAACTCCCTTACAATTTTCTGTTTGATCCGCCCCCAAGCCTCGGCCCTACTCCGGCCCGCCGCCGTGCCTTATGCCCTTCCCCGCGCCAGCGCCAGCAGGTGCCTGTGCACCAGGGGCGTTGAGAGCTCTGGGTGAAACGCCGTGGCGATCATGTGGCGCTGGGCCGCAGCGGCGTAGATCTCGCCGAGCTCTGCGTGCTTGAGCACGGCGAGGGGTCTCGCACCGCCCCAGACTCTCACTATTGCCGGCGCCCTTATAAAGACGGCCCTCAGCGTACCCACTCCCTCGAGGTTGAGGTCTATCTCGAACGACTCTCTCTGCCTCCCGAATGCATTCCTCACAACGGCAATGTCCATTACCCCGAGCAGCGGCTGGCGCGTCTCGCCCACGGCCGCATCTCTGACATCCTTTGCCATCAGTATGGCGCCGGCGCATGTTCCAAGCGTCGGGAGGCCGCCAAGAATAGCGTCGCGGAGCGCGTCAAGGAGCCCAGCTCTCGCTGCGAGGAGCCCGATCGTAGTGGACTCCCCGCCGGGTATGGCGAGTGCGTCAAGTCCCTTTAGCTCTGCGGCCCTCTTCACCCGCACCACGCGAACCGAAACTCCCAGCTCCTCCGCGGCCTTCCGAAATGCCCATTCGTGCTCCTCGACGTCTCCTTGCAGCGCCAGAACGCCGACTCTCACGGCCCTACACGCCTCTGATCTGTAACAGCTCCTCAGGCTTAAGCGTCCTGATGTCTATGCCCATCATGGCCTTCCTCTCGCTCACCATTCTCTGGGCCTCAACCACTCTCTCTGGGTCGTCCCAGTGGGCTGCGGCCAGTACTATGGCCTCGGCCCTCTCTCTGGGGTCCTGGCTCTTGAATATGCCGCTCCCCACGAATACACCGTCTGCTCCTAGCCACATCATCAGCGCGGCGTCTGCAGGCGTAGCTATCCCGCCGGCGGCAAAGGTCACGACGGGCAGCCTGCCGAGCCTGGCTGTCAGGGTCGCGAGCTCCAGGGGGACCTGGCACTTCCTCGCGTAGTCCCTCAGTCTCTCCTCGTCCCCCGCCCTCAGGGCAGCGGACAGCTCCCCGATGGCGCCGTAGAGGGCCTTGAAGTGCTTGACCGCCTCGGCCACGTTGCCCGTGCCCGCCTCGCCCTTGGAGCGTATCATCGACGCGCCCTCAGATATCCTGCGGAGGGCCTCGCAGAGCTCGCGGCAGCCGTTTACGAAGGGCACTGCGAACATCCACTTGTTAATGTGGTGCTGCTCGTCCACTGGAGTAAGCACCTCGGACTCGTCTATTAAGTCCACGCCTATCTGCTGGAGGATTACTGCCTCGTAGTAATGGCCTATCCTAACCTTGGCGGAGATGGGTATCGTGACGCTCGCCATGACCTCCTCTATTGCCTTCACGTCCGCCATTCTGGCCACGCCTCCTGCCTTCCTGACGTCATACGGCAGCTTGTCCAGAACCATGACGCCAACAGCGCCCGCCTCCTCCGCTATCTGTGCCTGCTCCGCGTTTGTCACGTCCATAATAGTTCCGCGCCTGAGCATCGCGGGGAGTCCCGTTTTCACTCTCACCGTGCTGACAATCGCGTCCGGGAGCGGCCTAGGCCACGCGACGCCTGCCTCCTTTAGCCTATCCCTGAGCTCTGCCAGCCTGTAGAAGAGATCGCGCAGCCTCTCTAAGTGCTCGTGCACCTCCGCTATCACGCTGGGCCCCGCCGCGTGTGTTATAAGCTTTCCCGCCGGCCGCCTGCCAGGAACAGGTATACAAGGCGCCCGGGCGGGTGCATTAATGGTGCGCGCTACTGCGCTGTGCACACTCATAACGCGCGGGAGCTCCGCCGGTAGTTTATACATGAGCGCGCGGACCCCGGTGTAAGCTGCATGTCTCGCGGAGTTTATGCAGTCCAGAGGCGCCGTGGCGTCATCCGGCGAGGCCAAGACTGCCTGCACTTCAATCCTGGCGGGGGACGCCCCC
>JAJHRB010000035.1 GCA_020833025.1 Thermoproteaceae archaeon
CTGCGGCCCCACCCGCGCGAGGTGCAGCGCGCAAAAGAGTTGAGAGGCGTTATGCTGAGGCTGGCCGAGGGCGCCGACATTGTGACCGTGAGCCACTATCACCGCGACCACTTCACGCCGTGGTACCCAAGCGCGTACATGGCAACGGACTCGGAGACCTACAAGTCAGTTTACGGCGGGAGGAGGGTTCTCGCCAAGAGTCCGGCTGGCTTGAACTGGTCCCAGCGCACGAGATTCCGCGGCCTCTTAAGGGCCCTCGGCGGGATGGCAGAAATAGTCTACGCAGACGGCGGCTCCTGGACCTTCGGCGGCACACGCATTATTGCCTCGCAGCCGCTCTGGCACGGCCCGGCCGGCTCAAGAACGGGGAGGGTGCTCGGCTTTTTCATCAGGGACGGAGAGGAGGGCCTGGCATTTCTGCCGGACGTCGAGGGCCCCGTCGAGCCCGAGCCCGTCGCGTTTGTGAGAGAGCACAGGCCGACGATTGTCATTGTCGGGGGCCCTCCGACTTACCTTGGCTGGGACGCGAGCAGGGCGGCCTCGATGCTGGCCGAGATCGTTAGACTGGGGCCGCACACTCTTGTACTGGCGCATCACCTGCTCAGAGACCCGGCGTGGAGGGAGGGAGTCGCGCCAGTTATTGAGCTGGCCGAGAGGCTAGGCGTGCGCGTGACGACTTATGCCGGCCTGGCCGGCAGGCGCGAGGAGCCGCTGGAGGCAATGCGCCGCGAGCTCTACGCGAGGGAGCCAGGGCCGGCCGGCTCTGCGATGTCGCCGTAGAGGTACACAGGACTCGCCGCAACTATATTAACCTCGACGAAGCTCCCCATCAGCCCGTCGGCGCTGCCCCGCTTGACCACTACCTGCCTGTAGTCGCTGGCCCTGCCCACGACAAGCCCGTGGTCCACCTCATTTACTATCACGACGTCGCGCGTGCCAACCCTCATGCTGTTTCTAGCGTGCGCTATCTTCAGCGCGAGCTCCGACAGTATCTTGCTCCTCCGCTTCTTCTCCGCGTCGGGAACCTGACGCGGCATCACGGCGGCCTCCGTGAAGGGCCTGGGGCTGAACCTGGCGACGTGAACCTTGTCGAACTGCAGCCCCTCGACCAGCCTGACCGTCTCCTGGAAGTCGTCGTCGGTCTCGCCGGGAAATCCGACAATCACGTCGGTGGCGATGAATGCCGTCTCGCCGAGCGCCCCCCTTATCTTTCTGACCAGCTCTCGGTACTCGCCGGCTGTGTACTTGCGGCCCATTGCCGCGAGGATTCTGTCGCTTCCCGACTGGACGGGCAGGTGGAAGTACCTGTAGACCCTGTGGTCATGCCTTACCACGTCGAGCAGCTGGTCGGCGAATTTCATGAACACGCCGGGGTCTGACATGCCGACCCTCACCTTGTACTCGCCCCCGACCTCTCTCAGTATTCTCTCGAGCAAGTCTGGGAGCGTCCACCCGCGCCTCCACCGCATGTCGTAGCCGTAAGTTATGACGTCCTGGCCTGTGAGGTAAATCTCTCGCGCGCCCCGGGCCACTGCATCCTTGACGTGGCGGATCACGTCGTCCGGATCCGCGCTCTTCACGTAGCCCGCGCCTCCCCTCACGTACTTTGTCGCGCAGAACGTGCAATTGCTGAGACACCCCACCTGAACCGGCACGACGTAAGTGACGCCGCCGGTGTACTTAGGCAGCACACTCATTGCCCTCTCGGGGAGACCCTCTACCTCCGACGGGTATATCAGTCTCGCGCGCGGTGCGATTGACTTAATGGTGTAGGGCCTCAGCCTCGCCAGGCACCCCGCGATCACAATTTCCCTGCCCAGCGATGCGAGCTCGCGGATTCTCTTCAGCTGCCGCACCTCGCCGTCCTCCCTCACGGCGCACGTGTAGACTAGTATCACGTCTGCACTGTCCGCGTCGCTCACGGGCTCGAGGCCCATTCTCTGCACGATAATCTCAGCCTCCGCTCTTGCGAGCCAGCATCCGTATACTTCTACGTGTGCCCTCACCGTGCTCCCATGTGCCCCGCCCTTTGAAGCTTCCCCTGCTGCTGGTCATTTAAATTTGCGGCCCTGCGGAGGACTTCCGTGAGCATAGAGGGGCTTCTCGGGCGCATTAGGGTCGGGGACGGGCACCCCGTGAGGGTCGTTGCCGTCATAAACCTGTCCCCCGAGTCGTTCTACAGGGACTCGGTGCCCGAGAACCCTGTCAGCAGGGCCCTTGAGCTGGAGAGGTGGTCTGACGTCATAGATGTGGGCGCCATGTCGACGGCGCCGTACCTTGAGTCGTGGGTGCCGCCCGAAAGGGAGCTCGAGAGGCTTAAGAGAGTCCTGCCCGAGATGGTCAAGAGCGTGAGAGTGCCCGTGAGCGTTGACACTTACAGGCCTGCAGTCGCCGAGTACGCCCTCAAGGCGGGCGCGGAAATCGTGAACGACGTAACTGGCGGCAAGCTGTATCCCGAGATGTGCCGCGTCGTTGCCGAGTACGGCGCGTCCGTGGTGCTCCTGGCTAGAGAGCGCGAGCCGAGGCGCGGTCTCGAGCCAACCGCTAGAGTGGTGCAGGCGCTGAGGGAGTCGGTGGAGCACTTTGAGAGGTGCGGGGTCGACCCCCGGAGGATAATTGCGGACCCGGGAATTGGCTTCCCGCTGCTGCCGCCGGGGGACCGGCCCTTCGTCATCAGGGGCGAGGACAGGCACGGCGATGAGAGCTGGCCGTGGTGGAAGTGGGACCTGCACGTCATAGCGAACCTAGCCAGGCTGCGGGAGCTGGGCAAGCCTATAATGGTGGGGGTCTCGCGGAAGTCATTTCTCTGGAGGGTAACAGGCGCGGGGGGCCCGGAGGAAGTCCTGCCTGCGTCAGTTGCAGCCGAGGCAGCGGCCGTGCTCCACGGCGCGCACGCTGTGAGGACGCACAACCCGCGGGAGACCAGGCAGGCAGTTAGACTGGCCGAGGCTCTGTTGTTGTTCACGCAACCGCGCTGGTGAGGCTCAGGCTGCGCGCCGGGCCCTGACCCTCATCAGCGAGAAGTTGTCCGACTCGGCGAGAACGGATATGCCCGTCTTGCTTGGGAATAGCTCGAGCCACAGCAGCCTGTCAGGCTGCGTTAAGTTCACCTTTCTATTGATTGCCCTCGCTACGTAGTCTATGACTGAGACTCTGTCGTACTTAACGCCGCGCTTCCTCAGCTCTATTCTGTAGCTCTCGTCCGGTCTTATGTATCGCTCGGCGAGCTCGGAAGCGGCTCTCTGTATCTCGTCAAGGTCCGTCCTCACGACTGACATTATTGGCGTCACTCTAAGGACGTATCTGGGGATGTAATAATTGTTCACAATGACGTCGGTGAGCATTCTGACGAACTCCACGGGGTCTCCCTCCACTCTCGCTGTCAGCAGCCCGTCGAATCCCGTGAACCACACTCCCTCTACCCTCCTGCCTACGATATCCCCTACTCTGTACAGCTCCTCCATACATAGCCTTTCGTTGCGCCATCCTGTCGCCACGACAAGGTTCCAGCTCATCGCGCCAGTCCACACGCCGGCACTTAATAAAGCTCTCGAGCTCTGCTAACTTTAAAACGGCCCCGCCGCCCTCTCCGATGAAGTACAGGCTGATGGACGTTCTTGCGTGTCCCTACGACAAGACTTTCCCGCTCCAGCTCGTTGTAATCAAGCGCACGGAGCACCCAGAGAGGCAGTACACGTGGCCCAGGAAGCCGTTCTGCGAGGAGTACTGCGCCTACAGGAACCTCAAGATAAAGGAGCACCCCAAGCCAGACGCCCTCCCGTGCGAGGAGTGCCACAAGTGGGAGATTGAGAGCGGCGTGATATACTGCCCCGCGTGCGGGAGGTGGTACCCCATAATTGAGGAGATTCCGAGAATGCTTCCCGACGAGCTGAGGAATGAGAAGGACGAGCTGAGCTTCCTAGAGCAGATCTCGGAGGAGCTAGAGAGGGCGGCGCCCGAGGTCGCGGATAAAATACTGCAGCACGGCAAGCCCTTCAACCTGGCCTCGAGAAGATAGCGCCCTGCCCTCGACAGGAGCCTCGCGACCGCGTTGGCAAGAACGCCCGCCGCCTGCTCGGCGGCAGCAGGCCGCGCTAATTCAGGCCGGCCGAGACCCGCCCCCGGAAGTGCCTCTCTGCGTCTCGGAGCGCCGGAGGGCGGCCGGGGCTCTGTGCGCTGACGCCCTCTATTCACCGCCCACGAGCGGCGAGTAACGGGCCTGACGTTCGTGCGTGCTGTGCAATCCGGAGCCCCGCTCACGGACGGCCGCAACGGCCGCCTCCGGGGCCGATCCTGCCGCCATTGCCTTGCAGCGCGGGTTAAAAAAAAAAAGCACCGGCGCGCTGCCAGCGCGCCGAGATGCGCAGTAAATAATTAATTCCCGCTCGCGCTAAGGCTCGCGTGTCCAGCGCCATTAAGCGCGCTCCCACTGGAGTAGCGGAGCTGGACAGGGCGCTCGAGGGCGGCGTGCCGCAGGGCTCGTGGATTGTCGTCACGGGGGAGCCCGGCGTGGGCAAGTCAATACTGTGCATGCACTTCGCGCACGCTGGACTGAAGGCCGGCGACCCCGTGGTCTACGTCACGACGGAGCAGGAGTTCAAGGACGTCATGGAGCAGGCAAGGCAGCTGGGAATGGACATGTCGGAGTTCACCGTGCACAGCATTGCGTCGAGGAGGCAGCCGGAGGAGCCGCCGCACATCGTCGTGATAGATATCTTCGGCCTTCTGAAGGTCGCGAGGCAGCTCTCGGAGAGGGCCAGGGCAGAGGCACAGGGGGCGGACAGGGAGAGGGCAAGGAAGTACGCCACGCTGTCAATAGAGACGCTGATCGAGGCAATAAACGAGGCCTACGACATTCTGGCGGTGGTCAGCGAGAGGGGGAGGGCGCCGGAGAGGCACGTCCGCCTGGTGATAGACTCCATGAGCGCGTTCTGGGCAGACAAGCCGGCAATGGCCAGAAAGTACTCGTACCAGCTCAAGATAGCGACGCACAGGGACAACGTGACCGCGCTCCTGACGAGCCAGTACGCGCCGACGACGAAGATGACCTTCGGCTTCGGCCTGGAGCACATAGCCGACGGCGTGGTACACATGTGGATGGACGACGTGGAGACGGCCAAGGAGGTCAGGAGGTGGCTCATCGTGAAGAAAATGAGGATGACGAACCACGCAGTGAGGGCATTTCGCGTCAACATAGTCCCGGGCAGGGGTCTCGTGCTCGAGACGCCGTGAGGCCGGCCGGCACGGCTCAACTCGCGCCCAGCCCCCGCTTGAGCACAAATTTAATGTACTCCCTGCCCCCCACGTTAGCTCCCCGCTTCACCGAGACCCTCAAAATATAGGGCTCCGGCGTCTCGACAGCGCCGCTGAAGTGCCAGTCGACTATCTGCGCGTTCTGCGGGAAGATCCAGACGGCCTCGTAGTCGTACTCTGCCGCCTCCTCCTCGTACACGTTCTCGTACACATTCTCGCCGTCTTTTAGCGGTGCGGGGAAGGAGCCCGTGAACACTATATAGGGCCTGGTGGGAGAGCCCCTGAGCCCTACGTAGACGTCGTGAATAAGCGGGCGCACTCTCTGTCCGTTAACTCTCACAACCTCCCCGTCCATGAATCTCTGCATGTTCTCCCACACCGTCGAGATCTCGCGGGAGAGTCTCTCACCGCCTTCCCGCAAGAGCCTATAGTAGTAACGCGCTCTGTCCGAGTAGTCAAATATTATGATCATGTTAACAACGCCGGGATTCACAACGTAAAAGCCCTGGGCGTAAACAGGCACAACCTCCTCGGTCACGCGCGAGCGGGCGCGGGCGGTAATAATCTGTGCGCCTAGCTGCCCGCCTCCCGGCCCCCCTGGCCCGACGCCACTGATGCTAGACACTCCCTCTCCACAGGGCCCAGCGAGGCAGGCACAATGATTACGGCCGGGCCCTCCACGTCGCACTTCAGCAACTCGCCAAGGGCCGCGCGCAGCACCGAGCCGCCCCAGCCGAGCCTGTAAACCACGATCACCTCTCTCGTCTTGACGAACACGCCGCGCCTTGCCGCGCCCTCCAACTCCAGCAGCACCGCCGCGGCGTCTCTCGGCGGCATGTATGAGCCATCGTCTCTGACGTCCAGGAGGAGCAGCGTGTGAAGCCCCCTCTTTAAGTTCATCTCCGCGAGCTCGTAAGGCCTCATCGAGTACACCCCGCCCCTGGGGTAGGTCACTGTGGCGACCCCTCCCAGCCTGTACACAGACAGGCAGCTCACGGAGAGGGCGGCGCACACTATAGAGACTCCTGGCACTATCTCAACGCTGTGGCCCCGCGACCTCACTAACGCTACCAGTGCTGCGTGAGAGGTTGCGAGGAGCGGGTCTCCTGCAGTCACCAGCGCCGCGCTCTTCCCTGCATTGAGGCACTCAAGTATCTTGCGCCCCGACTCATCCTCTAGGTCTCGCCTTGTGAGCTTGAGCGGCTCTCTACCCGCGAGCTTGCGCAGCAGTTCGACGTGAGCGGGGCCCGTGTAGTCCTCGTAAAATAGACAGTCGGCCTCGCGCAGCACTCGCAGCGCCCTCTCAGTAACGTAGCCTGGCCCGGGGCCGATGCCGGCGAGGTAAAGTTTTGCCATTCCGGGCGGGCGCGCTAGCGGACTCTCCTGAAGTCAAACTTTAGCAGCAGCAGGGGCCCGCTGACTCTCCTTAGCGCGTCCACTCTCTCCAGCAGCCTGTACGCGAGCTCTCCTGACGTGTACATTCTAATCACCTCCCGCGCGCCGTGAGAATTCAAGAGATTGCCTAACTCGTCGTGGACGAGAAACTCGGCAATTTGCTCCACCCCTGCGACCTCCCCGCTCCTGATGAGATTTGCTATTATGAAGAGCTTCAGCTCTCTGAGCCTCTCCCTGCCCAGCACGCGCGAGATGTTGACGCGCTCTGGCCTCTCTGCGCGGGCCCTCTGCTTTAGCTCTTTGTCTGAAAACACGAGCTTAACGCGCTGATTCCACTTTATTTTCCAAAGAACAAACCACTCCGAAACTATATCCCAGAGCTTGTGGCGGGCCCTCTCGATGAACGCACAGAGCAGCCTGCGGGCTCCCTCCTCCGAGAACCTCTCCCTAGAGTAAACACCAGCGCGCGTCGCAAAGTAGTGCACTAGGTCGTTCACGGCAAAGTTCTTGAGGATTTCCAGCTCGGCGCGCGGCACGCCCTCGTAGTGCTCTGAGACCAGCCTATCCACCACCTCCTCCACGGCTCTAATTGCAGCATCATAGTCACAGTGATCGAACATGCGAGCTTCGACTCCCGGCTTTAATTAGTCTTCCCAGAGGGCGAGAGCCTTGCCTGCAGTCTCGAGCGCCGCGGCGCGCGCCGCGAGACTTCTCGCCTTGGACAGGAAGTAGCGGTAGACAGATCTGAGCGCCGCGGCATCTACCTGAAAGGACACGCCGTCGTACTCTATGTTAAGCAGAACGAGCCCCTCGGCAGGCGCGCTGGGAACGGCGCCTGGCCTCGGATTCTCAAGCAACTCCTTGAGGTCCCCGAGCCGCAGCACTCCGCGGCCTGCCGCGAGAATGGCCCACGCGAGCTTCCGCAGCATTTTATTCCTGAACCCCCGCCCCACAAATCGCATGATGACAAGACTGCCTGCGAGCTCGACGTCAATTCTGTAAATCGTCGTGACTGCAGGCACTCCCCTGCTGCCGCGCATCTTCGCGAACGAGGCGTAGTTATGCGTGCCTGTGAGGAGGCCGGCAGCCTCGCGCATGGCCTCCAAGTCCTCGCCCCAGTGCGGCGCGACGTAGAGGTACTCACGCGCCCTGGCGCGCCTCGGGTTGAAGCCGTCGGGCACGCTCGCGACAGCCCACACCCAGACTCCGCGCGGCAGTCTAGAGTTGATGTAGCCCACCGGCAGCACCCGGGAGGCCATGACAACGTTCGCCACCGCGGACACGCCTGGGTCCGTCCTGCTCCCCCTGCCGAGAATCTCGCCGAGAGCGCGCCTCAGCGCCCGCTCCACCGAGTTTTGATGGCCCGTGAATCCGTGAAAGAGCGCGCCGTCATACGCAACCCTGTAAAGGTAGGGCATCGCTCGTGCATGCGCCAGCAAGTTATATTAACTGCGGCAGCGCGCCAGACGCGGCGGAGGCCTGGCACGAAAGCCTTATGTAATCCCCCTCGCGCCGCTCTGTGGGCGAGAGGAGCTTTTACGACGTGACGAGCGAGGAGGACCGCGAGGCGCTCGCGAGACTCATCAAGCGCGGCGTGTTTGACTACGTAATAGCAATTCCGGAGGACCTCCCGGAGGGCGACATCATAGACTTGTTCAGGAGGGCGGGCCTGCTCCAGGTGTCCATCGACGCAACGGGCTGGCCGAAACAGGCCGTAATAAAGACCGAGAGGGGGATTTACGTACTGAGGAGAGTGGAGGAGGGGGTGTATAGAGTCGGCAGGCAAGAGTAGACGCGCTAAAACTTTATTAACGCCAGCATGGGAGTCCGCATGGCAGCAACGAAGCTCATTCCCGAGATCTCGCCTGTAGTCACCTACTCGACAGTGAGAGAGGTTAAGGGTCCTCTCATAGTAATTGAGAGGACGAGAGGCGTCGCCTACAACGAGGTGGGCGAGGTGATAGGCCCCGACGGCGAGCCGCGAAGAGTGCAGGTAGTTGCCGTCGGCGAGGACTTTGCAGTAGCGCAAGTGCTGGCGCCAACGCTTGCCCTGCCGGCCAGGGGCTCGACCGTCAGATTCTATGGCAAGACGCTGAAGATGGCAGTCTCGGAGCAGCTGGTAGGCAGAGTTCTCGACGGCAAGGGCCAGCCGAGAGACCACATGCCACTGCCGCCGCCCGAGGACTTCCGCGACGTGAACGGAGAGCCGCTCAACCCGTACACGAGGGAGTACCCCGAGCAGCCAATTGAGACTGGAGTGTCTGCAATTGACGGCCTCTACACTCTCGTGCGCGGCCAGAAGCTGGGCCTCTTCTCCGGCAGCGGGCTGCCGCATAACATGCTCGCCGCGCAGGTCGTCAGGCAGGCTACCGTCAGGGGGCAGGAGGAGGAGTTCGCCGTCGTGTTCGTCGGCGTCGGCCTGAAGACCGAGGAGGCCATGTTCTTCGTTGACGAATTCAGAAAGACAGGCTCCCTCAGGAGGGCCGTTGCCGTGCTCGCCCTCGCCTCCGACCCAGTGCCGGAGCGCATCCTCGCGCCGCGCGTCGGGCTGACGATCGCCGAGTACCTCGCGTGGGAGCTCGGGTACCACGTCCTGGCAATAATAACCGACATGACGAACTACTGCGAGGCGCTGAGAGAGCTGTCGTCCGGCAGGGGAGAGCTGCCCGGCAGGCGCGGCTATCCGGGCTACATGTACACTGACCTGGCCACGATATACGAAAGGGCCGGCATAGCGCGCGGCAGGAAGGGATCCCTCACGCAGCTGCCGGTCCTGACAATGCCGCACGACGACATCACGCACCCGATACCAGACCTGTCGGGCTATATCACCGAGGGGCAGCTGGTCCTCAGCAGGTCAATGTGGGGCAAGGGCATTTACCCGCCGTTTGACGTCATCATGTCACTGTCGCGCCTGGCCAAGGACGCAATCGGCGAGGGCAAGACTAGAGAGGACCACAAGGACGTTGCGTACACGCTAATCTCGGCGTACGCCAAGGCACTCGAGACCAGAAGCCTCGCGACACTTGTCGGGGAGCGCAATCTAGGGTGGAGAGAGCGGCGCTACCTCCGCTTTGCGGACGCGTTCGAGCAGAAGTTCATCAGACAGGGATTCTACGAGAGGCGCTCATTCGAGGAAACGCTGGACATAGGCTGGGACGTCATGTCAATACTGCCCGAGGACGAGCTGACTAATGCCAGGCCCCACATAACGCAGAAGTACTACCGCAAGCACATCTTCGAGAGCGTAAAGGTATAGCGCGGTAGCAAGCTGGTTTTAGCGCGCCTATTTTCTTTCCGGCCTTCCGGGCGCTTTGGATTGAGCGAGCGGCCCTAGCGCCTGCGTTTTTTACGCCCGGCCCGCTCTCTGCAGTGCGCTGCTCTGGGCACTTGTGCGTCCGCGTGGAGATAGTGAGGGATCCCGTCGAGAGGGTTGAAAGCAGCGATGAGGTCACAGTAATTTGCGTCAAGCCCGAGGCCGTCTCGAGCTGGCTCGAGCTCGCCCAGGCGCTGTACTATGCATATCACTGGCGCGGGCCTGCGAGGAATCCTGCCGTGTCTGCGCTAATGTACCTCGCGCAAAACGACCAGATAAGAGAGGCAGTGAAGGTCTCGGCAGTTGGCGGCGCGGAGGCGATATGCGCAGCGCTAGGCCCGCGCGAGGCGCTGGCTGCAAGAAAGCCGCTGGGCGAGCCGTACCTCCCCGAGGGTCGCTGGGATCCGTGGAAGGTCACCAGATTTGCCCTGGATCTGGTCGCGTAGCCGCGCGCCGGAGGAATGCTTAAATAATTGCGCGGCAAATCCTCGCGACCGCGAGGGCCCGTAGCTTAGCCCGGTAGAGCGCCCAGGGGCGATTCCCGCGCAGGTGTCGGCGGCGGCCGGCTTTCCCCTCCTCTCACCCAGCGCAAAGTTCAGCTCGCCGGCCAGCCAAGCCGCCCGCGGCGCGTGCCGACAGTAGCATGCATGTTGCCTGGCGGCACCAATCCCTGAGGGCTAGAGACTCCAAGCTCCTGCACGCGAGATCGCGGCTGCCACCATGGAGTCTACAGAGAGCGACTGGTGCGGGGGGTGGGATTTGAACCCACGCAGGCCTACGCCACAGGGTCTTGTGGGCCGGCTAATGCCGAAAGCCCTGCCCCTTTGACCTGGCTCGGGCACCCCCGCCCCTGGCAGTCCCAGCGCGCTGCTTTTTAAGCCTTTACTCGCTCGACGGCACAAGAGGGCACTGCCCCTCCCCAAAGGGACAGGGCCCTCTTGTGCCCTGAAATTATTTTCAGCCCATAATTGCACTCCGCGCGCTTGAGGAAATTCACAATTTAGTTTCGTGAAGCTGGCTCGCTGGCGCATGAGCCGCGCGCTGCGCAGAGCTCCCACCGAGACGGAAAGCCGTCAGCCGCAGGAACAGCCCCCGCCGCTGCTACTCACGAGAATTCTATTCTCAGCCGCTAGTTTTGACCAGCACGAAGGGCAGATGAGCGCAAAGCCCATGCCCTTGACGTTCGCTTCGAGCAACGGCGTGTTGTCGCGGCCGCAGATGGCACATCGGTATGCGCCTGCCATGTATAAAGACTGCACAGGGATAATTTAAAAGGGTGACACCGCGAGGCTTAAATATTCCAGCACAAACCGCGCGCTGTGGCTGAGGAGGTTAAGCTCTCGCCTTACGAGGACGCCGTGGCGGCACTAGTTGTGCAGATACTCGGCAGAACTGGCATCGCCGGCGAGGTGACGCAGGTCAAGGTAAAGGTGCTTGAGGGGCGCGACAAAGGACGCATCTTAACGAGAAACGTAAAGGGACCTGTCAGAGTTGGCGACATACTGATGCTCAGAGAGACTGAGAGAGAGGCGAGGAAGCTCGCGGCGCGATGAAAATATATAAGTGCTCTTTCTGCGGCTCCGCAATACTGCCGGGCTACGGCATGGTGTACGCTAAGACTGACGGCACGGTTCTCAGATTCTGCAGTAGGAAGTGTTTCGTCAGCATGGTGAAATTTAGGAGGGACCCGAGAGGGCAGGCGTGGGTGAGAAAGGAAAAGAGGGAGCGGGCGCCTGCCGCCTCGCAGAAAGCCGGCTAGCCCTCTCTGAGGCGGGCGCGATGGGACTTCCAGCGCTGCCCCCACGCGCTCTTTCACTTCCTGGCGGTGCCTGCCTGCGCTGGTGCCGCCGTGCCGGAGGGCAACGGTATTGCATTAAGACCGTACTTTAGTCGTATTTCATTCAGCTTCGACACAAGCGCCTCCAGCTCTGCGGCCGCCTGTCCCGGATCTATTACAACCGCAGACGCCGCTGCCACGTTTATGCCTGCAGCCTTCCCGAGCCTCTCCTTGGAGGGCACATAGACGTACGGGACTTTCTTCTCCTCGCAGAGCAGCGGCAGGTGCGCCACCACCTCCGGCGGGTCTACGTCCTCAGCTATTAGCACGAGCTTTGCGAGACCCCTCTCAACGGCCTTTGTTGTCTCGTTCGTCCCCTTCTTGACCCTGCCCGTCTGCCGCGCCACTGAGAGCAGCTCGAGCGCCTTCTCTGCCAGCTCCTTGGGTACTTCGAACCTCACGTAAAATGGCTTGCCTGCTATCGGATTGGCGTAAAAGGCTTTTGGGTCTATTGTAATTGTCACGGCGGTGCGTGTAAGCACTGGCTATTTAAATTTAAGCCCTTTGCGCGCTCTTTCTAGAGTCTCGCGCGGTAGAGTTCTCGCGGGTTTCTCGCCGACTAGCCCCTGGGGCCTAAATATCAAAATTAATATAATTGCAATGCCGAACACCATGTACTGGAAGTAGACAGGGTCTATTTTCGCGCCAGTTGCTGCAACAATTGCCCCCACTATGCTCTCCTTAAACACCGTTAAGAGGCGGTCTGTGGCGATGTAAATAGCGACGCCCAGCAGCGCGCCCGCGTTATTGCCCATCCCGCCGACGACGAGCATGGCCCACGCGATAAACGTCAAGACTGGTGTGAATTGTCCCATGTTGGTGTAGTACATGTAGAATGCGAGGAGGGCGCCGGCAATACCGCTTAACGCCGACGCCACGACAAACACGCAGGCCCTGAACCTCGCCGCGTCCTTCCCGAAGGCAGCCGCGGCTGTCTCGGCATCCCTAATGGCTCTCAGCGCGCGGCCGAACGGGGAGTTGCAGAGCCGCTCGAGCACGATAAAGGCGAGGAGCAGGAATGCAAGCAGAACGGCCAGATAGCCCCACGGCCTGCCATCTCCCATCCACGCGAAGGGATCTGGGACCACCCTCCCGTATACACCGCACGCGAGCTGCGGCGTGTACACAGTAACAACCCTGACAATCTCAGCGCTCACGAGCAGAAGTATGCCGAGGTAGTCCTCCCGCAGTCTTATTGCAGGCCACGCTGCGAGAAGCCCGAACGCCCCTGCCAGCACCGCAGCCAGCACGACCGACCCGGCGAAGAACGCCAGGCCCTCGGGCAGCGAGCTCTTAAATGCCTCGTTTATCACTGCAACGGCCTGGTACTGGTACGCCCTGCAGTACTCCATCGCATCTGCCACCGGGCTGAAGCCCAGTCTCGCCGCTATCACGCCCTCGTAGGCGAGCATGGCGGTCCACGTCGTAATGCCGCCGACGGCAAAGCCCCCCAGCGCTAGGAACATCACCTTGCCGAACTGCGGGAGGCCCAGGTAACCCGCTTCGAGGTTCAGGCTCAGCACGTAAATTCCGTAAATTGCGAGAAACGCGAGAGTCTCCCTCAGCAGCACAATAACGAGGCCGGGGTCTAGCTGCAGCTGCATGCCGTCATCCCCTGCGTGCAAGCGCCCTCTCGATAACCTCGACGAGACCTTGAGGCGCCAGCAGCAGCACTATGACAACCATGGCAAACGGTATTACGAGCTGGAATTCAAGCGGCACATGCAGCGGCGCCAGTAAGTACGCGCCGCCGAGCACCATGCTCGCGCCCGTCAAGTAGCCGCCGAGCATGGCTCCGTAAACCCTCGAGAGGCCCCCGACGATAGACGCGGCAAAGACGACGGGCAGCTGGAACCAGCCTAGCTCCTCGGTCAGCGGGAATATCATTGCCGCGTAGATCCCGGCTATTCCGGTCACGGCGCCTATTAGAAGCCACGTCACCATGAAGACTCTCTCGATGTCGATTCCCATGACCTTTGCAAGCTGCATGTTGTCAACGCTGGCCCTCATTATGACGCCGTACCGGGTCTTGTAGAGCAGCAGATAGAGCAGCACGGCGATTGCGGCGAGAGCTAGCGTGCTGTTTATCGCCGTAGACATCATGGCGTCAGTGCCTGGCCACACATACTCCCATTGAAACAGCTGCGCGTTCCTGATGATAATTCCGTGCCTGCTCTGGACACAGTCTGTGAGAATTGCAAGCACAGCATATATGAGGAAGTGAGCGCCGAACGACGCAATCATCAGCGTTGTCACGCTGGCGCCGCGCCTTACGAGCGGCCTGAACACCGCGTTGTACACGGCAAACGCGACTAGGCCTGCTGCCAGCGCGGCCAGCGGGAAGGTGACATAGACGCTGGCGGGCAGTCCCAGCGGCCTCAGGAACAGCAATATCGTGAGGTAGCACGTATACGCCCCGACCGTTGCGAGGTCCCCGTGCGCGAACGACGGGATTCTGGTCGTGATGTACGTCAAGCTCAAGCCGAGACTGAACAAAGAGTATACATTAGAGGCTATCACGGCCCTCTCCAGCGTCAGATAGTCGACCTGCACCAGACCTCCGGTGAGGCCCGTTATAGAAATATTGCGGCGCCGCTCTAGTTGCGCCCCGAAAGGGGCCGGGCAGCGCGCAAGGCTTTAAAATAGCATGCCGTTGCGCGTCATGGCATCCAGGGCCTTGTATATTGGAGTGGGTGTCGCAATTGCCGTTGCTATCATCGCGATCATAGCCGCGCTCGCACTCATGGGCCCGCCGCCCAAGAAGGTCGTCCGCGTCGGCGCCCTGGTCCCGCTCACCGGCGGCCTGGCCTCTTACGGCGCGGGGTCGAGAGATGCAATAGCGCTGGCGGTTGAGGACGCCAACAAGATGTGCCCCGGCGTGAGATTCGAGGCCCTCTTCGAGGACACGGGCACCGACCCGACCAGGGCCCTCGAGAGGCTGCAGGCGCTCTACGCCAGGGGCGCGAGAATTGTCGTGGGGCCGATGTCGAGCAGGGAGGTCGCGGCGGTGAAGGAGTTCGCGGACCGCAACAAGATACTCATTGTGAGCCAGTCTTCGACGTCGCCCCTGCTGGCAATACCCGGCGACTGGATCTACAGGGTCGTCCCGACCGACCTGGCTCAGGCCAGGGCAATAGTGGACCTGCTCAGGAGGCTTAACGTCACGAGGGCCGTGATACTATACAGGGACGACCCGTGGGGCGCGGGGCTGAGGGACGCCGTATCGAGGGAGGCGGCAGCGGCCGGCGTCAGGATAGTCGCGGCCGAGGGCTACCCGCCGGACCCGAAGGAGTTCCCGCACGCAATACCGCCGGCGCTTGACAAACTCGCGAGAGCCCTCGGCGCTCCAGGCACCGACGCGGCGGTAGTCTTCGTCTCGTTCGAGGACGACGGGATCGTCGCCGTGCGGAGCGCAGACGCGAGCCCTGTGCTCGCAAAAGTGAGGTGGGTCGGCACTGACGGCTGGGCGTACAGCGCGGCGCTGGCGGAGCAGGCCGGCGAGGTACTGGCAAGGCACAGGACGCTCGGCACGATAGCGAGGCCGCACCCGAGCGACCCGAGGTACGCCGAGTTCGCAAGGAGGTACAGGGAGAGGTACGGCAGAGACCCAGTAGCGTACGACCCGTACGCGTACGACGCGGCGATGATGCTAGCGCAGATCATATGCAACCTCGGGACAGACGACCCGGAGAGAGTGAGGGCGGAGCTCGAGAGGTGGGGGAGGGAGGGCAGGTACACCGGCGTCACGGGAGCGGTATATCTCGACGAGAACGGGGACAGAGCGTTCCCGAACTACATCATCTGGGGCGTGAAGGCAGTTGAGGGGAAGCCCAGGTACGTTGACGCCGGGTACTATTACGGGCTGAACAGGACGATAGAGGAGTTCGACAGAGAGTTTTTTAAGTAGCCGCTCCCAGGCACGGAGGTCCCTTTTTAATTCTGGGCTCCGCAAGCAGCTCTCGATGTCCCGCCACATATTAGTAGTGCGAGACCTTGTGAAGCAGTTCGGCGCACTTAAGGCTCTCAATGGCGTGAGCGTGGAGGTCGAGCGCGGCAAGATCACGCTGTTGATAGGGCCGAACGGGTCCGGGAAGACCACGCTGGTCAACGTGATAACAGGAGTCTACAAGCCCGACGCCGGCAGGGTCCTCTTCGTGAGACAGAATGGCGAGATTCTGGACATCACCGGCTGGCCCCCGCACAGAATATTCGAGACCGGCATTGTCAGGACGTTTCAGGTGCCTCAGGTGTTCCAGAAGCTGACAGTGCTCGAGAACCTGCTCGTGGCTGCCAGGAGGCGGAGGGGGGAGGGCATAATCTCGGCGCTCGCGAGGGACTGGGCGAGGGAGGAGGAGGAGCTGGCCAGGCGCGCGTTCAGAATCCTCGAGGGCGTGAAACTCGCCGACAAGTGGGACAG
>JAJHRB010000097.1 GCA_020833025.1 Thermoproteaceae archaeon
CGCTCGATGAGCTCGAACGCCACGGGGAGAGGGCAGCGCCTGTTTAAATGCCGTGCCCGGCGCCTCGCGCGGGCGGGCCTAACGTTAAAAAGGCGCGCCGCGGGCGCGCGCATGTCGCGCTGGCTCATCCTGGCGCTGGGCGTTGCGCTAGCTATACTATACGCCGCGGCCCCCGCGATAGTCTCGCTCGCCGGCACGCGCGTGACGCAGGGCGCCGCGCCGCAGCCTCCGGCACGTGAGATGCCTCAGCCCACTGCGGGGCAGCCGGGCGGGGAGCGGCAGGGGGTAACGCCCGCGCCAGCGCCGCCGGTGGGCACGACGGCGGCCGCTGAAAGGCAGCCCGGAAGCGCGCCGGAGGCCCCCGCCGCGGGCCCCGGGGGGCAGCAGGCGCCGGCGCCTCCCCCGCCGGCCGGCGTGCCCTCCCAGCAGGGCCAGGCCGGGCGGCCGCCTGTCAGGGCAGGCCCCAGGATAGAAGTCGCGATAGACGCGCCGGGCCTCGTCAACGCGACAGAGCTGCCAGCCAGCATCACGTACGCGGTAGTGCTGACAAACAGAGGAGACGAGGAGGGCGTGGCGCTATTGAGCGCCACGCCGGCCTCGAGCATGCGCAGCATTGCGTGCAACGCGAGTGAGAGCCCCGCGGGCGCGGCGCGCGCCGTCAGAGTGCCGCCCAACTCCACGGTCATTTACAGGGGAGTTCTCACGGCGGCAGCCGCCGGCGATTACGAGATCAGGGTGGAGGCGCAGAACGCGACCCGCGCCGCGCGCGTGGCCGTGCGCTACTACGCGCCGAGGCTCGCCGCGCTGCCGGTGACGGTGAACGTGACGAGACTGCCGTCGCTCGTCAGCGCGACGGTGACGGTGCTCAATCTGGGCAACGGGACCGGGCGCGTCGCGGGCGTCGAGGTGCCGCCAGGCGGCAGCGCGACCCTGAGGGTCGCGCTCAACGTCACGGCGGCGGGGAGGTACCGCGCGCGCCTCGACGGCCTGGAGGTGCCCGTCGAGGTCAGGTACCTCGCCGCGGCGTGCGAGGCGCGGGTCGACGCGCCGGCAGAGGTCGAGGTCGTGCCCGGCGAGGCCGTGAGGTACGCCGTGAGGGTGAGAAACGCCGGGAACGCGACCGCCGTCTGCGTGGTGAACGGGACCGCGCTTAAGCTGGCGCCGGGCGAGGAGGGGGCGCTCGAGGGGAGCGTCAAGATCGGCGCGGCGGGGCGCTACGCGATAGTCGCCGCTGTCAACGGCACCGAGCACCGGGCGGAGGTCGTGGCGCGCGCCGTGAGGGTCTTCGTCTGGTACAGGATGCTCTCGCCGGCGGAGACGCCGTGGAGGGCCCCGCCGTGTGCCGACACGTTCTACGGCGACGAGCCTGCCGTGAGGGTCGACTACGAGTGGCTCGTCTTCACGAACGCCACGTCCCGCGCTGTGACAGTTATCATAAACGGCGAGGCGCGCAGGCTGGCCCCCGGCTCTAGCGTCACGCTGATGGGGAGCGCCGCGATCGAGAGGAAGGGCGAGATTTCAGTTGACGTGAACGGGACGAGGTACTACGCGGAGGTCATAGTCAAACCGCGCGAGCCCGTCGTGAGCATCAGCGCCGCCGAGATGTTATTTGACTGCAGGGTGCCGAGAGCCGTCAGCACGAGCTGCAAGGGGGTGGAGATAAGGGTGGAGATCGCGAGGGTTAAGGGCGCCGTGAGGTACGGCAGCGTGACTGCAGTAAGCGCCGAGGCGCGCCTGACGTGGGTTTCGAGCGCCGTGGACGTGAGGATAAACGCCACCGCGGCGGGAGGCTCGGGGAGCGGCACCGGCGTCGTGACGTACAGCGAGATTGCGTGGCTGCGCCCCGGCACGACGATATCGTTCAAGTTCCAGTACAGCGGCGGCAGGATAACGTCGGTGACGGAGGCTTACGTCAACGGCGTGAGGGTGCCCGGGGAGTACTTAGAGTGCGCGGCGCCGCTCGTCGCCGCAATACCTGCCGTCCTCCAGCCGCCGCCCTCCGGAGTGACGGTCAGGGAGTTCGCCGGGACGCTCGTGTCCATGTTTGCCAGAGTCGACTACGTCGGCGAGTACACGTGGGACGGCTACGTCGAGGTGGGCACTCCCGCCGGCCCCGTGAGGGTCTACGCGAGCCCGCCGCGGGCAGAGGGGCCGCTCGAGGTCAGGTTCGAGTAAGAGAAAAGCTTAAAAATTCTAGCGGCTCCCGCGTCATGCAACACCCAATCAAGGCCGTGCTGCCGCTGCTGGCAATAGCAGTGCTGGTATTGATAGCGGTTCCCGTAATGGCGCAGGAGGTGGGCGCTAAAGTCAAGGTCACGGTAACTCTGGGCGTGACGGACGACCGGTACATGAAATACGCTCTAGCTCGTAACATGACGGACCCCAAGGCGTGGGCCACGATGAAAGTTGGTTACTTCACGGCTAACAAGACGTTCACGCTCATAATACGCGACCTAAAACAGAAAGACAGGCTGTCGCGCTTCTGGAACTACTCGGTGACATTCACGACGAACGCCACTGGCTACGCCAAGTTCGACGTTGATGTACACACAACTGAGGTCTGGGAGGCCGGGGCCACACGGTGGTACGTCGCGCTGGTGCTGCACGACTGGCCCGAGAGGGGCTACCTATGGCTCGTCTACAACGCGACGATCAGCGGCGTGACAATACTTGACGTCCTCTACTGTCTCGGCGGAGACGAGCGGGGGCCCATTATAAGCGCGCCGAGCGCGCCGTACGGGTGCGTTAACAGCCGGGTCTCGGACTATCAGGCGTTCTGGACCGGCCGGGTGTTCTGGGGGCATGTGAGCAGGCCAGCACCAGAGGTAGGTAACTACTCGGTTATCGAGTTGTCTGCAATTCACCTGTGGTTCCTGCGTGTGCCCAAGGTCGCTAAGGTTGACAAGTACGAGGTCGAGATAAAGTACACAATTGGCACTAGGGAGCACACGCTGTACAAGGGCGAGCACAACAAGACGCTGAGCGAGCGTCTCGGTAAGTTCACCTTCGGCCCGTTCTACTACGTCGGCAGCCTGGTGAAGGAGGTGAGGGGCGCGGGCGAGATGGTGAAGGTCGACAGGGACACGGTGAGGAAGCTCTCCGTGGTGGTGAGGTCGCTAGTGCTGGCTGAGGGCTACGTCGCGGCTGATGTCATCAATTCGAAGAACGACATATGCGAGGAGGTCGGGGCAGGCGCGATAGGCCCCGGCTACTGCGTTATTGAGAACATATCGGACGTGCTCCCGTGGGAGTTCGTCACCTACGACTACGCGCGCGGGATGAGGGTTCCAATGGAGGGCGGCGTCCTGGTCACGTGGAGGGTGCCAACTGTTAACATCAATGTGACCGGGCTGTTCGACCTCAAGGGCAACCCGGTGCTCCTGCCCGAGTACGTCACGCTCAAGGCTCAGGTCAAGATAGGCGAGAGGTGGGTCGAGTGGGATGTGGCGCAGGTCAGGTGGAGGGCGACGCTTAAGAGCCTGAGGGACGTCATCGTGCAGGTCTGCTACTCGGTGCTGGATCGTCCAGTCTATACCATACACGATC
>JAJHRB010000036.1 GCA_020833025.1 Thermoproteaceae archaeon
ATTGTGCCGAGGTAGAGCAGAAAGACGTCCTCGGTGGAAAGCCTCTTGCCCTCCCTTATCTTGCCGAGCGCGTGCTCGACTGCCGTCTTGAGCGCGTCGTAGGCGACGGCGGAAATGTCGGCCACTAGGAGGTCTCTTCGGGTGCATATTTATCCGTATTGCCCTAGTCCCCGCACGGGCCGCCCTCCCCCGCGACTTTCGGCACGATGGGCGTCATGAACGTGGCGGCGCTAGGGAAACGCCGGCGCGGCGAGCGGGTTGCGCTCCCTCGACGCCTTGCGCCACGCGAGCCAGAAGTAGAGCAGCGCGGCAAGCGCGGCGAGCGGAGAGACGAGGAGCCAGAGCAGCCTCCTGAGGGCGCTCATGCCCCTAGCCTGCTCTTCTTTCCCTCTCCTCCTTTTTGCACCACGGCGGCGGCACTCTCGCCCCGCGCCCCCCGAGCCCTCTTCTCCTCTCGTCCTCCACCGTTGCCTCCCAGTCCCTCCTGAACCTCTCGATCAGCCTGCAGACCTCGTCGATGAACTCCTCGACCCTGCCCTCGATCTGCAGCCTCGCCACCCTGCTGAACTCCTCGTCCGTGATCCACTTGCCGCGGTACATCGCATTCAGCAGCCACCCCGCGCACTCCACCCTGCACTTGACAGACTCCGGCGTGAAGCACGCGGAGTAGGCGTAGAAGAGGCAGCGCTGCATGTCCCCGCCCACCTCGAGCTCCGCCCGGGCCCGCTCGATGAGGTACCGCCTGACCTCCTCGCGGTGTATCTTCTCGCCAAGGCGTCTCAGCCTCTCCAGCTGCTCGGCAATCCTGCTCAGGGCCGCGGCCAGCTCCTCGTGGCGCGCGAGCGCCGCCGGCCCGGGCCCCCCGCTGCCTCCACGGCCTCGCGCTGCAGCGGCGTCAGCGCCTCCCTGGGCACCTCCCCGAGCTGCGGCAGCACTCTCTCGACGATTACAATAACCCCCTCCCTCTCCAGCTTGTCACGTATCTCGCGGTGCGTGCGCCAGTCGGGCATCGCTACTGCCTGCACATCGTCCTATTTAGGCCTGCGCCGGAACCGGGCGGTTTCGGCACAACGCTTTTAAGAGAACTTAGACTGCAATTTATGACATTCTGCTGTTTCAGCGGACCCTCGCATAGAGTAAGACTTGAAGGAAGAGATGCCAGATGGTTATCGCCATTAAACTGGTCACATACGGCGATGTCCTAAGTGAGGGTTAAGGCTATGGCGGGGGGCCAGAGCCGGGTTCGTTATTGTCTCGATCTGTGTGCAATTGCGTCGGACGAGGAGGAGAAACGGAACTGTGTGTTGAGATGTCTCAATGTTGCCTCTAGCGAGATTGTTGGCGTTGCCAAGCCGGCGTGTCCTTCCTCTGAAGGTGCGATGCATGAGTTTTACGAGCTTCTGAGCAGGATCAAGAAATACCTCCACGGCTTGGAGGGCTGGCAAATAGCGTCACGCATACCCTCCGCTGCCTACACGATGCTTGGTGAAGGTTACGACAAAGAAACCGCTAAGAGAATGCTGATAGACACCTTAGACAAAGCTGTGGTTGATCGCTACGCCGTACGGCGCGCCTACCTACACGGGACGAGGCCGGAGGTAGTGGAGATATTGAAGGAAGTTTTTCCGAACGTACGCTCCCTGCCGGCGCCAGCTCCGTCTGCGAAAAGAGGTAAAACAAGACGCCGGCGGCCACTTGTCAAGAAACGCTCAGAGATACCAGTATATAGCACCGTCATCTTCACGCCCTCCGCCTAGCGGTTCAAGGCTTCTTAGAGCTCTTGCAGCCTTTGCCATCGTGCTTGTGGTGGGGTTGCTGACCTACATTTTCCTCAGCCCATTTCTCAGCCAAATCCTGCTGGGGCTGGGTTAAAATGCCGCAGTGTTGTGGGGTACAACAGGTGTAGCATATGGCGCCGCCATGGCGCGTCCTTGGCGTGCCGTCCTTACGCGTTTTTGGCGCGCTTTTGGAGAAACCGCGCCGACATTGCAAAGGCGGCGCTTTACAGAGCTGAAGAGCGGCGGGGGCTGGCGCCGGGGCCGGGATTTGAACCCGGGCCCCCTTGACGGGGACGGGATCTCCAGTCCCGCACCTTGGGCCGCTCGGCCACCCCGGCTTAGCCCAGCGGTGGCTCTGCAAATAAAAATTTCCCCGCGCGGGTTTCAATCCTTCTTGTTTCAATCCTTCTTGAGATTCGCCAGAGCGCGATCATGGAGGCCGTGGTTGGGACAGTATCGCATTAAAAGGTTTCAACACACCAGTACATGGCACACCTCACGCAATACCGCCCTGCCGCGTGCTGCCGCGCTCCGGCGTCACAGGGCTGCAGGGACGCCAGGCGCGCCGTATGAGCTCCTCAATTGACATTGCTGTGTGCGATATAGAGTCGAGGCGAAGGCTTATACCTATCGCGCTCAGAGTCGCGCAGGGCGGCGTCGAGCGCGCCAGGCCCGTCTCGGCCTTCATCTCGGGCGGCTGCATGCACGTGCTCTACGAGCACGACGTCAATGTCGTGCTCGTCCTCGAGGAGCTCTACAGCCCGCCGATGCGCGTCTCGAAAGTATTCAGATGCGCGGGCCTAGATCGCGAGCTGTGCTGCGAGGTCGCGCACGCGGCGTACGCCAAGTGGGCTTACATGTGGGGCATCGACGAGACTCTAGGTGCAATTGAGAGTGTTCTGCGCACTAGAGAGCTGAAATACGTGAGGCGGTACGGCTGTCCCGATGAGCTGCTAGAGACAGCTCGCTTTCCCTACCGGTAGAGGCGGCCCC
This sequence comes from Thermoproteaceae archaeon, assembly GCA_020833025.1. Lineage (GTDB taxonomy): Archaea > Thermoproteota > Thermoprotei > Thermoproteales > Thermoproteaceae > Pyrobaculum. Next base: position 2,772 of record JAJHRB010000036.1, read on the forward strand.
TCCCTTTTTCCCGCGCCAATTTCAGCCTGGAGCGCGGCGAGGCTCATACGAATGCGCATCGCTCTTTCCGGCACTGCGATCACAGAGGGGGACAGAGTGGTGCGGCCGCCGGGATTTCTAGGCGGGTTTTCCCTGAACCCGGGACCGCCCGCTACAGGCCCCGGGAGTTTCCTGGCGCCGCTCCCGGGGCTGTCTTCAGCCGGGCGCTCTCCCGCTGAGCTACGGCCGCCGGCTTTACGTGGCTGCTGGAACTTAAATTTTTCTCTCTCTCTACTCTCCGGCGCCCGGCTCCGTTAAAGGCGGAGGCGAGGCTCCCGGCCCGCGGACTCCCGCCTTAGTAGCTAAAAACTTAAATAGCGCGGACAAGAGGTCAAGCGGCGCCCGCCACCACCCGCCCAGAGGGGCAGGGTTGAGGTCCCTGTGGCGTAGGCCTGCGTGGGTTCAAATCCCACCCCCCGCACCACCCTCCTCCGGGCACTCCCTCCGGCTACCCACCCAACCTGACCGGGGTTAATTTCATACGTCAGCCGTCCCTGGTGCGCTGGTTCAAGGCATCTGGCGTCAACAGCGCGGCACGGGCCGGGGCGCGGCGCTCAGCCCGAGCCCCGCAGTCCCTGCCCTCCCGGCGATAGCCAGCGCGCTCGCCTCTCGTGCGTCAGGGCGGCCGCTAGGGCCTTCCGTACCTTGCGAAGCTGCCACGACCGCGCCCGTGATCGGTCTGTTAAGCTGAGAGCCCCCATGCACGAGTCGAGATGCGTGTCAGCACCGCAGTGCGTGAGGTGCAGCGGGAAGGGCGCCGCCGCGGCCGCGATCTAACTGATGCCAATCTTTTTATGCAGCGTTGCGAGCAGGCGCAATGGGCGCCTCCCAGCCGGCCAGGACGACTATAATTGACATCCTGGAGGTGGCGACGCAGACTGCGACGCAGAGCGCGGCGCAAGCGCTCGTTCAGGGAGCCGCGGGCCGGGCCGTGGTGACGATATCAATAAATCTCGAGGAGGCAGTGCTTACAGTCACGATAGGCCTCGAGAAGGGGCCTGTCGCCGTCACCGGCGACGGAAGAGTGCGAGTCTTCTGCCGGCTGTCGCCCGCCGACCTCCAGCGCGCGGCTGAGCAGCTGCCGGCAGAGGAGTTCGTGCGCTACGCGGTGAAACAAATATTCCCCGCGGGCGGGCTCTCACAGTTTAAGGAGCGCTACACGAGGATGTTGCAGGAGGGGAGGAGCGCGAGGGAGATGCTCGAGGACATGATCGGGTGGCTCTGCTCCCTTTTGCGCAGCGGCAAGGCGGCTCCTGCCGACAGGAGGAGCGAGAGCCCGCTGAAGGCGTGGGAGGAGTTCTGCGCGAGGGACGGGGGGGAGGCGTCCAGCGGCAGCGGCGCTGGCGCGGGGAGGCAGGTAAACTAGCGCCAGCCTCCGTGTCCTCCAAGAAAGAGCTCATCGTCAGCAAGATAAAAAACGGCACCGTCATCGATCACATACCTGCAGGTCAGGCGCTTCTAGTACTTAAAATACTCGGCATAACCGGGAGGGAGGGCTACAGAGTCGCGCTGGTGATGAACGTCGAGTCGAAAAAGCTCGGCAAGAAGGACATAGTGAAGATAGAGGGAAGGGAGCTCACGCCGGAGGAGGTCAATGTGATATCTGCAGTCGCGCCGACGGCGACGATAAATATAATACGCAACTTTGAGGTCGCCAAGAAGTTCAGGGTGTCGCCGCCCGAGATAATACGCGGGCGCTTCAAGTGCAAGAACCCGGTGTGTATCACCAACGTGCCGCGAGAGCCTGTCGAGCCAGTGTTCTATCTCGTTAGGAGAGACCCCCCGCTGTTTGCCTGCGCGTACTGCGGGAGGTACCACGAGATAGCCGACTTGATGCTGTGAGCGCGCGGCGCGGTACATAGCTTTTAACTGCGGCGGCAATGTAGTGCCATGCAGCAGGTGTACGAGAGGCACGTGGAGGTGCCAATAAGGATCTCAAAGAGGGCCGACGAGCAGACAAGGCTCAGGCGCCTCGAGAGGTGGCCGCGCGAGGCTGGCGAGAGCGTCGTGCTTGACGAGTCGGGATCTACATTCCGCAAGCTGCTGCAGATGTACGCGGCCGATTACAAGCTGGAGGTCGGGCAGAGGAGGTGGGATGTGAAGTCCGAGGGCGACGCAATTAGAGCAAGACTCGATGTGGCGCTGCTCAGGGGCGGCGAGGTCCGGGGGAGGGCCGTAATGGAGGCCGAGATTCCCAAGACCCCGACGGGCGAGGAGGGCGAGAGCCTGGTATACACCGCGAGGCTCCGCTACTACGTCGAGATTGACGAGGGCGTGCTCGCGGAGGCTGCAGGCAGCGGCTTCGTCGAGTTCCCGCTCTGAGCCGCGGCCGGCCCCATCTGCTCGCCCCTCTCTTCCTGATGGCGCCCGCAGCCAGACTCACGGGCGCGTGCCCTCCCAGGCCGTGGCGCGCTCAGAGAGCTCGGGGGCGGCTGGCCGCCAGCCCGCCGCCCGTCAAACCAGCCCGCGGCTTGTAGCCCGGCGGCGCCGCGCCCAATTAGTGCATAGTACTTCACTTAAAATAGTCTTGGACGATACGTCTACATGCGCACTATTTTGTAAAGGGGGCTTTTAAGAGCGCCCAGGCGTGAAGACGTGGAGCGCATTGTGATTTCCGTTCCCGAGAGCGAGCTCCGCCAGCTACTTGATGTGTGTAAAAAGTATAATCTGGATTCACTGGATGACTGTGTAAGCATGGCACTGGCAAGATTGATATACATTTACAAGGGCTCTTGAGAGAACAAGCCCGGCCTGGCGCCGGCCTAGAGTGCTGTTTCAGAGTATCGGCCCGGGCGGCAGCTCCTCCCGGAGGAGCCTAGACATTACATACCTCAGTGTTTTCAGGTAGTTCCTGCTTATCCTTGCGAGATAGTGCGCGAGTCTCAGTCTTACGGGATACCGGGCGAGCAGAGAGCACACGCGATCTACCGGCATCGACTTCGGGAGCTCGACGTAGAGCACGAAGTCTGACTTGATATACGTGCCGTGGAGATGGCCCAGATCTACCGGCTCCAGGTAAGAGCCGGGGGGCGCGTCTGCGAGCAGGAGCGCGGCGGCCCTCCGCTCCCCGAGGGCTCTCGAGACTTTAGTGAAGGCGCCTCTCCTCGCGGCGTCGGGTATTCTGGGCCCGTACCTACCGAGCCTGGGATCCTTGGACACGCCCACAACTCGCGTTTTACTCACGTAGGGCGTCAGCGGGCCGTCGACTAGGATGATTCCCGCGTCTATGGACTCCGCAAACGCTATCTCGTTGAGTCTCGCGGTCTCGTGAGGCCTCGCGCCCACTCTCTGAACGACGAATTTCCTCCTCACGTCCCTACCGACTGCGACTAGGGACTGAACCAGCACGTCCACCTCGCCGACGCGCCGCACGACGTAGCCCGAGTCTACCGCGTAGTAATCGGCGGGCCTCTCGCCCCCGCACGGCACTACCATTTCTTTTAGCTCTCTCGGGGCGCTCGCCCTGAAGACTGTGTACTCGAGCTCGGCGAATCTCAAGAGCTCCGAGAGGAGGCGGTGCACGGGCCTCCGAGCTGCCGCCTCAAGCCGCCTAGTAGACCTCCTCCACCAGCCTCTCGAACACCCTCCTCAGAGTCTCGCGGTCTGAGACCTCCACCGCGTCAGCTACATGAGGCGGCAGAGACTCTATCTGGCCTGTAATGTACTGGTGAATTAGCGAAAGCGTCTGCGACCTCCCGGACTTCCTTCTCTCCGCTATGACGATTTCCTTTAGCCTTCTCACCGCAACGTCGACGTCCACCCCGGTCTTGTGCAGCGCCTCGAGAAGCTCGCGCTGCAGGATGCCTGCCTCCTCGTACAGCGTCAGCGGGATTCCCCTGATGTACACCTTGCCGCCCACCACGGCAGCAACAGGCTTCTTCGTGTGCTTGCCTATTCCTATGGGCACGCCGTTGCTCACAGCGCCGGTGGCAATCACAGATTTCAACTCCCTGCCGCTCAAAATAATGACGTCGTAAAACTGCGGCGCCCCCCTGGCGTCTATCACGACATCGCCGTCCTCGCTGCTGCCCCCCTCCCTCAAGATTGCAATTTTCAGCGCCACGCGACTTCCCGGCCGCGGGCTTAATTTGCCCAACATTCAAGCGGCCCGCTAGATCATCCAGCCCGGCGCTGCTGCGGGCGCTCAGCGCCGCGACGCGCGCAATCTCTCCAGAGCGGCGGGCACGTAGTACTTCTCGAGAACGTAGTTCATCAGCTCGCCGGCTCCCCTGCACTCAAGGGCTGAAATCTCTGCAACCGGCGAGAATAGCTTTCTGGCGCGCTCCAGCTCCTCTCCCGATGCCAGGTCGGCCTTGTTTAACGCGGCGACGGCGGGGGCGGGAAAGCTCTCGGCGATCTCTCTGTACAGCCTATACTGCATGTCAAGCGAAAACCCGCTGTGGTAGGTCGGGTCGACGAGAAAGAGTATCACGCTGGCGAGGTGGCGCAGCGCCAGTACTGCCTGTCTCTCTATCATGTTCCGCTCGCTGAGAGGCCTGTCGAGAAGCCCTGGCGTGTCGATAACCTGAACCACATCGCCCCTCAGCCTCACGTGCCCCACGTGAATCCGCTTCGTGGTGAACGGGTACTCGGCAACCTCGGGCTTTGCCGTCGAGACGCACCTGACGAAACTGCTCTTCCCCACGTTCGGAGCCCCGGCCACCACGACAGTGAACGCGCGGGGGTCAATTGATGGGAGCTTTCGCAGTAGCGCAACAATCTCTCTCATTCTGTCAAGCTCGGGCCTCAAGTCTTCAATCAAGCTTACGATCCTGCCGCGGTACATCCTCCTCGCGTGTAGCACGCCGCTCTTGTCGGGAGCCGTCCTAACGGCATTAATTGCCTCTCTGGCTATTGCCCTGACGGCGATGTGCGCGTTCCCAATCTTGGCAACCGCGTGTTTGTAGGCGCGCGCGCCGAGAGCCGCGTCTATGATGTCTCTGTAGAACGGGTGCAGCTTGTCGAGAAACGGCATTCTGAGCGCAATCTCTCTCAGGACCGATGCGATGGCCTTTCCCGACGCCACGATGCGCCTTATCTCGTGCCTCTTCTGCTTCACGAAGGCAGGCTCCGCGCCCGAACCCCGGCTCTCCTCGCGTGCGTAGGCTGCAAGGAACATGCCCACCAGCTCGTCGGCGCTGTAGACATACGGCAGCCTTGTCCTATCCACAACCTCGAGCTCGCCGCCGGCTCCCGCCGCGGTACTCACACTACGGCATCCCGGCCGGTTTAAATCCCCGCCAGCGCGCCGGAAGGTTAATATCTGCGCGCGCCGGCCGCCCAGTGGCAGTAATAGCCTTACTGACAGACTTCGGCACTAAGGACTACTTCGTCGCGGCTGTGAAGGGAGTCATCCTGTCGATAAACCCGGGGGTTACCATTGTCGACGTGACCCACGAAATACCGCCTCAAGACGTGTGGTCAGGTGCCTTCGCGCTGAAGTCGGTCTACAAGTGGTTCCCGCGCGGCACAATATTTGTCGCGGTGGTCGACCCCGGGGTCGGGACCGAGAGGGCGGCCCTCATAGTGAGGACGAGGAGGTACTACTTCGTGGGCCCCGACAACGGCGTGCTCTCGCTGGCAGCCGGGGAGGACGGCGTTGAGGAGGTGTACGCAATACGCGCGGGCCTTCCAGAGGTCTCGAGAACGTTTCACGGTCGCGACGTGTTCGCCCCCGCCGCCGCCTACCTGTCACTCGGCGTCGAGCCGCGAATGCTCGGCGTGCCCGTCACGAGCTGGCGCAAGCTCGAAATCCCGCGCGCGCGAATTGAGGGCAATTCTATCCTCGCGCGGGCGATTTACGTTGACAGATTCGGCAATGTCTACACGTCCGCGCGCGACGAAATTTACAAGATCGCGGCGCCGGGAGATCGCGTTTGCGTAGAGACGGGCCGCGGCGCCGTTGAGGCGCGATTCGTCGAGACCTACGGCGCCGCGGAGCCGGGCGATACTGTCGTGCTCGTAAACAGCGAGGGCTACCTGGAGATAGCAGTTGTCATGGGGAGTGCCGCGGCGGCTCACGGCCTGAGGCCAGGCCAGGAGCTGAGAGTTTACAGGTGCGCCTGACGCGCTATACTCCCAGCCTTACCCTCAGCCCCGTCACTCTAACTGACTTGACAAACTCGATTACGTAGGGCGCCAGTCTCTCTACCTCCCGCCGCGGCACCGTGCGCCACGCCGGGCAGCTCCTGTCCACCGTCACCGTCTCGCCGTCGTAGACAAGCGGGTACAGCCGGCAGCCAACAGGCCTTATGCTGTAAATCCTGCAGGACCTCGAAGAGGGGTCGTAAAACACGCAGTGGCCGTCGACGTTCCTCAGCCTGTAAATGCCGTCGCGCTCCACCGCAAAGTCCTCCGGCGCGTAGCCCGCGGCCGCCACCCGCCTGATGTCCTCGGCGAGGAGCTCCATTTCCGTGCCGACGCAGCACGCCCCGCACTTCAAGCACTTAAACCTAACCTCGAACCACTCCGGCTGGCTCCACACGAGAGCCGGCGCGGCAGTATTTAACTGCTCCCCGCCAGCCCGCAGCCACGCAGCCACGCCCCGGGAGCCAGGGGCGCTTTAACGCGTTTTAACCGCCGCTCCGAGTGCGACGTGGCGTACGACGTCGTGGTGGTCGGCGCGGGGCCTGCAGGCTCGACGGCGGCTCTCGTGGCCGCGAGGCTGGGTCTCAGAGTCCTCGTGATCGACAGGCAGCAGCCGCCCAGAGAGAAGCCGTGCGGCGGCGGCCTAACCCCGCGCGCGTGGAGGCTCCTCGAGAGGCTCGGCGTTGAGTACCCGGTGTACGGCGCGTGCAGCGAGATCGTGATAAGGGCCGCCGGGCTTGAGTACACCATGAGGGGGGACCCGATTCTCGTGACGAGAAGGCCGGATTTCGACCACGCGCTCTTGAAACAGAGCGGCGCGGACTTTACGAGAGATCACGCAATTGGCGCGAGACACGACGCAGTCGTTGGAATTCGCGGCGAGTACGCCGGGAGGGTAATCATAGGGGCGGACGGGGCGGTGAGCGCCATCGCGCGCTCCCTCGGCATACGCAACTTCCGCGGGCACAAGAGCCACGGCGTGGCGTACGTTACAATTGCCCGGGGGCCTCCGGGAAGCGCGTGTACTATAGACTTCGACGCGGTGTTCGGCCGGACGGGCGCGGCTGGCTACGCCTGGGTATTCCCGCTGAGGGATGGCGCGAGTGTTGGAGCCGGGATTGCGTGGACGGGGTGGAGGGATCTCAGGCCGCTGGTCGCGAGCTATGCAGAGAGCGCGGGATATAGGGCGGGCAGAATACTGGGCCACCCAATATCTCTGGGCTACATCGCCGGCCTTGGCAGCCGCAACGTCCTCCTGGCCGGAGAGGCGGCAGGTCTCGTGGACGCCACGACAGGCGAGGGAATTTATTACGCTGTCGCCTCCGGCGCGCTCGCAGCCGTTGCCGCGTACATCGCGCTGAGGGTTTACGGGAGAGAGAAGCACGCGCTTGAGATTTACAGGAGTCTTGTGGCCCCTTACGTCGAGGAGGTGAGAAAGAGTAGATTGCTGTCGCGCGCGGCGAGAGCTCTAGGCGTGAGGAGGGCGGTGGTGCGCCTCCTCGGGAGGCGCCTGCTCGCCATGTATTCGAGAGTGTACAGAGGCGACGCGACGTACAGCCTCCTGCTCAAGCCAGTTGAGCAGAGGCTCGCGCCGAGGCATTAAAGCGGCTCGCATTCCTTTCAATTCCGGTACATTCCGGGCTCCGGGACGCCCCGGCTTTTAGCGCGGCCTCCTGTCTGGAGGCGGGAGGTCTTGCTGCAAATTTCAACGGGCGCGCGGAGCCGCTCCAGCGCCAGTCTGGCCCCAGCAGTGGAGATCACGGCCTCCCAAATGCTGCGAATTAATACCCCGCACCCGGCATTGGGTGTACGCATTTGTCGACTCGCCGTTCAGCCCCAGCGGGGTGACGCACTTACTGAGGCTCCACAGACCAGTGGGCCTCGATAGAGAGCTTAGAGAAATTGCCGATGTGCTGAGGGTTGCTAAAGAGGGCAACAATAACGTCCTCGCCGTCGTGGTGGCGCCCTACGGGTGGGGGAAGAGCGAGCTGCTTGACGAGATTGAGGTCCTCGCCAAGAGGGAGGGCTTTGGAGTCATCAGGACGGCGCTCTCGCTCGCGCATGACTTCAAGCTCGAGCTCTCGCACAAGCGCCGCGACGAGCCCGCGCTAGTGCTGATCGACGAGGCCGACGAAGTTTCAAGACTGGCTGCAATATACAAGCTTGGTGCGCTGAGCAACGAGAAATTCATGGAGGCCGTCCAGAGGCTCGCGACTTGCATCAGGGCGCTGCTAGAGCCGCGCTCCTACAGGCACGTGCTCGGCGAGCCTGAGAGGTTCAATAAAATCGCGATCATCGTGGCGCTGACGCCGCAGCTGTACTACACCATACTGAAGAACGTAGTTCCAGACGTGTTTGACGTGACCAGCGGCAGGGTCTACAGGGAGGTGGCAATTGACGCCAGATTTCCATTCTGGCAGTACGTGGAGGCTGTGAGACAGAGGCTGCTGGCGTACTCGACAGCAGAGAGGCTAGAGAAGATCCACGCCGGCGAGCTAGACGCGCTGAGCCCCTTCACGCTGCTGGATCTCGCCGCCATTTACAGGCTGGCCAGAGAGCGGGGCGAGCCCTCGCCGCGGTTCCTCATGAAGCTGACGGCGAGACTATTCCAGCTAAAGAGGGAGGGCAGGAGGCTGGCGGACCTCCTGAGAGAGGAGGGCATGACGGCGGAGCTTGACGGCGAGATTCTGGAGCGCGCGTACTCAGGAATGCCGTTTGACGGGGAGGCGCACTACGCCAAGAGGGTTCGCATCTACAGAATTCCTTACGACGACAAGGAGGCCCTCGCCGTGGCGAAGAGATTCGTGGAGATGCGCGGGCGCGAGCTCGACACGAGGGACCCGAAGAGTGTCTCCTACGAGCCGTACCTGTACTACTCGCTGCTGGAGGGCGGCAGGCTCTACGTGTACGTAATTGCGGACGAGGACCTCAAGCTCGAGGAGTATGCAGCCGGCGAGAGGTATGTCGTCTCGGACGACGTTGCCAGGCTCGTCGGCACGACCGAGGCGCAGCTCGCGTCCGCAATAGCCCGTGAGTACTACCAGAGGCTCGAGGACCCGCTGGCGCTGCTCGAGGAGGCCGCGAAGCTCGCGGGAGTCGAGGGAATCCGCCTGAGGCTGTGCTGCGGGTTCGCGCTGTGGCAGAACAACATGGGCGTGCGCGAGGCTTACATCTTCGCGAGCGTGGACAGAGAGGACGAGCTGAGAGAGGCCGCAAAAATTCTTGCAGACACAATCAGCGCGGGCACTCTCGGCGGGTACGTCGTTGACTGCGTGAGCGTGCTCGTGGTGAGCAGGGTGCTGCTGACAGACGCGTTGCGCGACGCCCTCCAGCCGCTGCTGTCGGCCTACTGGAAGAGGCTGTACCCCGAGCCTGCGTCCAGCTTTGTCACGCTGCAGCTGTACGGCGCGGACAGGATCGAGAGGCTAAAGCACGAGCTCGTGAGGTGCGCAATAGACAGGGCGCTGAGGAGGAGCCCGAGAGCGCCAGAGTTCGCCGACGCAATTCGCCTCGGCAGGGAGAGGGCAAAAGAGAGCATCATGAAGTACACGCTCGCGCTAAAGAGGGGCAAGGAGAGGAAGCAGCTGGCGCTCGTCAAGATAGCTGAAATGCTCGACGGGGGGCAGGAGGTCGAGGGGTTCAGGGCTTACAGGCACGTCGAGGAGATCTTGCTCAACGCATTTGATGAGTCAATACACGAGCGCGAGCTAAAATCGCTGATAGACACGCTCCTCCCCGTCAACCTGTGGAGAGAGCTGAGGGAGGATGACCTGATCGAGATAATGAAGCTGCGCGGCGTTCTGGTGCCGGCCGGCGACGTTCTCTACAAGTACAGGGACGACGTCGCGAGACGCCACCTCGCGGAGCTGTTGAAACAGCTCGAAGCGCTGAGCACAGTCGAGGTCGTGAGAGAGACGCCGCTCGGCACGATAAAGCTCTCTAGGAGAATAACGGAGGCGAGCCCTCAGCTGCCGCCGTTCGGCGACAGGAGGGCTTACGCCAGAGTACTGAGAGACATAACTAAGAGGCTTCTGGAGCTGAGAGAGAGGCGCGAGGAGGTTGAGAGGGAGCTCGCGCGCGAGGCTGACGAGAGGGCCAGACTTCTCTCCAGGCTCTCCGCGGCGCTTGCCAGGTACCGGAAGCGCGTGAAGTTCCTGGACTTGAGCAGAGTGACCGAGAGCGACGTCGCCAGAGAGGAGGCGCTGGCGCGGAAGGCGGAGGAGGCGCTGAGGCTCTGGAGCGAGATAGGCCACATGGCCAGGGCGCTCGGCTCGAGAGTTGACGTGGTGAGGGACTTAGAATTGCTGACCGAGCTCCCGCAGCCGTGGCTCGACGACTATCTGGCCAACCTTAAGCTTTACGCATCGGAGATCTCCAGGCGCCACGCCGCGCTGCTGGAGGCCGAGAGGGCCAGGAAGAGGGCGCTGGAGTGGCTGAGGCAGAGGCTGAACATCACTGAGAGCGACGTCGAGAGCGCAATAAACATCGCGGCGGCCAGGCTTGGGGTCAGTCCCGAGCTTCTCAAAGCGGTCGCCCGCAGGGGTCCAGGCGCACTGCTCGACATCGAAGAGCTGGCCAGAGAGGCCGCCCTCGACAGGGAGAGGGTCGAGGAGTACATGGAGAGGCTGCACAGAGCCGGCGCGGTGAAAAAGGCCTACATCGCATGAGTGCAGCCGCCGTGATGGCAGACGGGCCCCGCCGCGGGCAGGCCCGGGCTAGGGGCGTGGCCGACGCCCCTCACGCGCATTATATACTTGCCGTCAGCGCGTCCCAGCTCGAACTTCACTGGAAGGAATCTCTCCACGACGTAAATATTTGTCTGCAGGTGCATTGTGACCTCGCTCGTTGACAACACGCTCTCCCCCTCGGCGAGCGCCATGTACACCACAGCCATGTCCGCCATGTGGGGGTCTAGGGAGGCGCCCGCCCTCATGACGGCGAGCAGCCTCTCCGCAGCCTCCCTGCCCACGACCTCCGCCGGCTTTCCCCTACTCCCGAGCGAGTCCCCCCCGACGACACAGCCCGTGTCGGAGGCAGCCCAGAGCACTATGCCGCTCCCCGGCCCCAGACCGTCGCTCCTCACCTCAACGGATATGTCGGCGTCGTAGCCGGCCCTCGCCAGAACCTCTCTCGCCGACCTGGCCTGTCTCTCGGCGACGTGCCGCGGCAGGTTGACCGCGTGGGACACGCCCCCCACTTCAACGAGCCGGCCGAAGTCCGGCGAGTTAACTGCAGCGAGCCTCCCCACCGGCTCGGCTCTGAGTATTACCTTGCCTCCCCCGCGCGGGTAGTGCCCGCGCCTCACGACCTCTATCTCGACCCTGGCGCCGAAGCGCGAGAGCGTCCGCGCGAAGACGTACCTCATGTAGTCTATCGGCGGGGACCACGCAACGTCAGTGCCTCCCGTGATCGTGACAGTGGTCGCGCACGGCGCGAAGAGCATGATTGGCGTTAATGTCTGAATTACAAGCGATATACTCCCGGCCGTGCCTATACTCACGTCGAATGAGCCGCACTTGATGGCTCTCGGCCTGAAGAGAAGGCGCGTCGAGCCTCTGGCCGCGCCCTCTAGCTCCGCGTCCGCCAGCGCGGCAGCGGCCATGACGCCGGCCAAGTGCTGCGGCTGGAGCCCCGGATTTGGCCTCCTCGCGCGAATGTTGACTATCTCAACGGGCTCCCCCAGCAGTGCCGATAGCGCTATTGACGTGCGCAGTATCTGCCCGCCGCCCTCGCCGTACGAACCGTCTATCCTGACAACCACGGAGAGCGGCCGGCGCAGGATTTTAGGCATTGCGCGGCGCGTTTTAGAATGCGCCGGCAGGCCCGCTCAGCAGGAGTCGCGGGCTACAGTGACACCTCGGCGAGCTGCCTGAGCACGTACTCCCTCATCTCTCTCTCGCTCTGCAGCTCCCTCACGAGCCTGCCCTCCTCGAGCCACTTGGCGAGGAGCGGCTCCCCGCAGGGCGGCGTCTCGCCCCACGGGACGGTGACCCTCCTGTCGCCGCACTTGTACACCTGCTTGAATCCCGGCAGCTTGCCCCGCTTGGTTATTGGAATCCACCTCCCCCCGACCTCTACCTCCACTATATCCATGGAGATGTCAATTGATGGGGGGAAGGCTATCGCCGTGCCCACGCCGAAGCCGTCAGCCACGTCTCTGAGCGCATACACTTGACTCTCATCCAGCCCGCCGCTGACAAATATTTTAACACTCCCGTGACCGTGCAGCGCCAACGTCCACTTGACCTCCTCGACTATTCTCCTCATGTCGCCTCTCCTACTGCCGGGAGTGTCTAGCCTGATGCCGTAGAGCCGCCCCCGCAGCAGTCCCGCCGCCAGCAGTGCCTCCTCTCTCTCGTCTAGGAACGTGTCGGCGAGGACGATCCGCGGCACGTCATCTGGCATCACCTTGTCAAACCAGACCCAGGCCAGCGTGTGGTCGCCCCTCACGGCCCTGAATATTATCATCAGTGCGTGCGGCATCGTGCCCGACGGCTTGATGCCCAGCATCTCGGCGCCGAGCACTGTGGCCACGCCGTCACAGCCCCCGATGTAGGCCGCCCTGTCCGCCATGGGCTGTATGGCCGGGTGGAGCGCCCTGGCGCCGAAGAAAAAACACAGCTTGTCGCCGGCGGCCTTCTTTATGCGCGCCGCCTTTGTCGATATGCTGGAGTAGTGGCGCGCGATGCCGAGGATTGCAGTCTCCAGCGCTGCGAACTCGACGTAGGGCCCCTCTATCACCATTATCGGCTCGTTCTCGTAGAATACTGTCCCCTCGGGCATTGCATACAGCGTCACGCGCCTCCCCTTCAGCAATTCCACGACCTCCTTAAGCCCCGTGAAGAGCGCCCACTTGTAGCCCCTGGGCAGCGACGCGACGTGAAACTCTGCTCTGACCCTAACGTCAGAGAGACCCGCGCTTCTCAGCACGTCAATTGTCCTGAGGAAGTACACGTCGGCCGTCCTCCCGGCCGCTATGTCTGCTGGCGCCGCCACGTGAAACACAGGGCGGCGCGGCGCGGCGCTCAAAAATATTGCCGGGCAAAATTTGTGAGTGCCGGCCGGCGGCGCTGCGTGGCGGGATGCCGACAGTGCTGCCCAATACCGCCGGAGGCGGGCGCCGGCGGCGCGGCCGCCC
>JAJHRB010000098.1 GCA_020833025.1 Thermoproteaceae archaeon
CGGGCGACGTCCTCCGGCACCGCCACCTCGCTTTTCACGCCGCCGCTGACTCTCGCCTCAATACATGCCTCGCGCCTCAACTCCGAGATCTCGACATCGCTGAAACAAGCCGTGAAGTTCACGTCAATAGGTCTGATGCCGTAAGCCCTCACGGCGCTTACCAGCGCATTGTGGAACCGCTCGTCGCGCAGCAGGCGGCTCAGCGCATGTGCGACGCCGAGCCACAAGGCCTCGGCCAAGAGAGTCTTGCCGCTGCCCGTGAGCCCCGCGATTACGTTTACGCCAAGCAACGGCTTGAGTCCGTGATGCTGCTCGCCTCTGAGCCTGACGACAGTTGTATGCGCCAGGAGCTCCCCGCCGGCCCTGACTCTAGAAACGCGGATCAACATACGCCAGCCCTTCGCACCTCACGATTTTAACGGTCCCTCCCAGCAACGTCGTGCACGGCGGGAACTCGACGCGCAGGGTGGACCACGCGCTCTCGGGAACCGCGTACGCGATCATCCCGCTCTCGTTGATCTTGGCTCTCTCGCCGCTCCACGCCCGCTCGTCGCGCCAGCTGACGAACCTCTCAACCCTCCACGGCGTCGGCAGCTCGCCGCCGCTCCACGGGAAGTAGGGGCATGGCTGGTCGAGAGCCTTGACGTCACTGGTCTCGGCGCACTCCTCCCACCGCAGGACATCCACTCGCTTAACGGCGACAGTCCCCTCGGCGGGTCCCAGTCTCGTGATGGCGTGAGCCGCGGCGACGAGAGTGCCGGCGTCCAGCGGGATGCGCGCGTCCCCCTCCCGTATTTCGCACCTCTCCCTAATCAACGCCGCAAACTCAGCCTCTGCGCCCGGCGCGTACGCCTTGCCCAGATCCCTAACTGCAGTTTCAACCCTTCTTGAGATTCTACCGGGAGGATGGGCCTGCCCGTCTGCGAGTGGTGCAGGCGCGGGGAGTTCATGTTTCAACCCTTCTTGAGATTCTGCCCAGAAAACTACAAGAAGTATCCAGAAAGAGTAACGACCTACAGCTTTCAACCCTTCTTGGGATTCTGCCCGGTAGACGTGAAGTGCCATCTGGGCCAGCCTGGCGGCCTTTCAACCCTTCTTGAGATTCTGCCCGGTAGACGTGAAGTGCCATCTGGGCCAGCCTGGCGGCCTTTCAACCCTTCTTGAGATTCTGCCCGGTAGACGTGAAGTGCCATCTGGGCCAGCCTGGCGGCCTTTCAACCCTTCTTGAGATTCTGCCGCTCGCGTCGCGTGCCCTCCGGCGCTTTTAAGCTTTTCGCCCGTTCCCTGCGCCCCCGGCGCTCGCCTTTCAGTCCCGCTTTACGTTCACTTAACGCGGCGCTGGGCCGCGCCGGGACGCCGTTCTTCGGCGCGCCGCGAGAATAGCGCCGTGAGGCCCGGCGCCTCTGCGCGCCGTTCTTCGGCGGCGCAGCACAGTTGAATGTCTCGGATGTAAAACACGCTCTAACTATCTTGCCGCGTTGGGATCCTCCACAGAACTTGCAGAGCCCCGAGCGCGTGCCGTTTTCTGAGCCTGTCAATTGCAGGCACGGCGGGCCCGTAGAGTGGAATGCCGCTTTGTGGTGAGCAGCCTCAAAATTCTCCGCGGGAGGTTAAATGATCTATTCACTGCGGGAGGTTAGGAGCGAATTTGTTTGTGCGCGCAGGGCTCTCCATGAGCCCGGTCAAAAGCCCGAGGGTGTTAGGCTTGGTGGCCGCGGCAGTAGTAATCGCGGTCATAGCGGCGGTCCTCCTCGTGAGGCCGCCCGGCGGGCCCACGCCGCCTCCCGCCACGCCCGTCCCGACGCTGACCGGAGGCGGCTCGTCGTTCGCCGCGCCTCAAGTGCTCGCGTGGGCCAGGAAGTTCGGCGGGGCTCACGGCATGCAGGTGAACTACCAGCCCGTTGGGTCTGGAGCAGGCGTGTCGCAGCTGCTGGATAAGAGGCTTGACTTCGCGCTGTCCGACGTCCCACTGCGGCCAAAGATTTACGGGCGCGTCAGGGGGCGCGTCTTCCAGTTCCCAGTTACCGCGGGCCCCCTCGCGATAGTTTACAACGTGCCGGAAATAGCGCGCGGCACGACTCACAAGTGCCTCAACATCACCGCGGAGATCATAGCGCAGATATATGCAGGCAACATAACGAGCTGGTGCGACGAGAGGATAAGGGCCGTGAACCCCGGGCTCAAGCTCCCGTGCGAGAGAATAGTGCCCGTGTACAGGGCAGACGCGTCAGGGAGCACGGCACTCCTCACGCTCTACCTCTCGAGGACAAACCCGGCATGGAACAGAACGGTCGGCTGGGGCTACACGGTTAAATGGCCCGTTGAGGGGATTGGCGCCAAGGGCAGCGAGGGCATGACGCGGGCCGTGCTCGGCGGCCGGTACTCGATCGGCTACGTGGAGGTCGCGTACTGGCTCAAGAACCGGGAGGAGTTCGACAGGATTGGCGGCGTTGCGTGCGTGAGGAATGACAACGACGGGAGGTACTACGCGCCCGAGCCCAGTGCGGCAGTGCTCGGCCTGAGGTCAGGGCTCGAGAGGTACGTGAGGAGGCACGGCGGCATGCCATCGCCGGACGGCGACTGGGCGGCGGTTGCCGTCGAGATGTCTAACCCGCCCGAGGGCTACCCGCTCGCCTCGCCTGTCTACGCCGTCTTGTGGAAGGACTACGCGGCGGAGGGGTACAGCAACGCCGCGGAGAGGTCCTCCGCGCTCAGGAAATTCTTCGCGTGGGTCTTGACAGAGGGCCAGAGGCCCGAGAACGTCGTGGAGGGCTACGTGCCACTGCCGGAAGAGCTTGCCAGAATTGGCCTGCAGGCCGCCGAGGCGCTGAAACCTTAAAACCGGCCCCCGCGTCCCTCACGTGACGGGATTTCTGGCGCTCCTCCTGGCCCTGCAGCTTGTTGCGGCCTACGCCCTCATCTTCACCAGGCTGAGGCACGGCCTCAGACTCTTCGGCGCCTTCATCATAGCGGTCCTCTCGCTAGTGCTTTTTGTCATCGCGGCTGAGGCTTACCCGATACTTGCCAGGGACGGCGCTGCAGTGTTTTTCAGGGCAGAGTGGGACCCGGCGAGAGAGTCCTACGGCGTCCTCCAGGCGCTTGCAGGCACGCTGGTGACGTCAGCAATAGCGGTGGCCATCGCGGCGCTGCTGGCCGTGGGGGCTGCCGTGCTGGTAAACGAAATCCTGCCGGCCCGCGCGAGGGCGGCATTCAGCTCCCTCATGGATCTCATGGCCACCGTCCCGACAGTGGTGTACGGGCTCTGGGGGCTCACCGCCCTAGGCCCGTTCCTCCAGTGCAGCGTCAACGCGCTGTACGACAGCCTGGCGAGAGGCAACGCCGCGGGAGCCCTCGCGGCGCCCTACCTCTGCGCCGCGGGACGGGCGTCTTACACACACGCCGTGATGAACTCACCGTACACGCTACTGACGGCAGGCGCGCTCCTGGCGGTAATGATAACGCCGTACGCCGCGGCCGTGATACGTGACGGGTACGCGCTCATACCGAGG
>JAJHRB010000099.1 GCA_020833025.1 Thermoproteaceae archaeon
GCGGTCCGTAAAAGAGCTCGCGAGGAGCGGCGAGATAGACGTGAAGACCGCCAAGGAGATCGCGTTTGAGGCCGGCTACAAGGTGAAGCGGAGGCTGTACAGTCTCTTCGGCCCCGCCGCTTAGCATGATACTGCACGTAGAGAGGTGTCTAGAGGAGGCATTTCGTCTAGCGGATCGCCTCCAAAGGCGCCGTCTTGACCGAGACCGCTTCCCGACGTATGAGGAGAGCTACTGGCTCGCGCGCCGCGTGCTGGAACTAAATGTAGACATCCCCATCGCTGCAATACAGGGCCCGCCGGGATCCGGCAAGACATATATCGTGGAGCTGCTGGCCGAGGAGTACATTGCCGACAGGCTTGCAGAGCCCGGCGAGCTCGTGTTCTACATAGCGCCCACCAACGAGCTCGTCTTCGAGGCTTGCGTGAGGGTGTTAGCCACGATCTTCAGAAAGGTGGCGCCAGATCCGAGAGAGAGGTGCAGGTGGGCTAGAGAGGTTCCCCACATCGTGAGGGTGCTGGGCTACAGGATCAGGAGTGACCAGAGGCGAGCCCTGCGGGAGACCTGCGGCGGCATAGGCGCGTCTGAGATGGTGGATCTCAAAATCGACAAAGACGTGAAGCTCGTCTTCGCCACGGAGTTCCAGCGGCCGTACATAGAGGGGGAGGCGCCCGTCAAGCTGATCGTGGACGAGTCGAGCAGGTCGCCCTTCTTCCGGTCTCTCACCCCCGTGGTGCGCAGGATCGTGGCGAAGAAGTACAGGGACTTTCCGGAGGCTCTCGTGGTGCTGGGCGACCCGCAGCAGGCGATCTCGATCACCGGCTACAGCCGCGACATACTGCTGATGAACGTGGCGGGGCGGAAGCTAAAGGAGCTCGGCCTTGAGGACCGCTACAAGCTGCTCGACTTCACCTTCAGGCTGCCCGCGCCGTCTCACGAGCCCATAAGTTTTGGATATTACGAAAATGTTCTGAGAGCGCTGGAAGGCGGCTCTCAGCGCCTTTCAGGCCTTGACTTCAGCGCGGGCAGGATCCTGGCCCGGATGGGGCGCTACGTGAATACAAGTAAAACAGAGCTGCAGCAGGTTGTCTCCCTGCTGGAGGAGGCCATAGGCTCGCGCACGCCCCTCGTCGTGCTCGACGTAAATGCCTTTAAGAGCGGCGACACGCTGGACGAGGAGAGGGCCCGGCTCGGCTTTTACGCCACCCTGGCCCTCCTGGCGTGGCGGGAGGTCGAGGACCCGCGCCTGAGCGTGGCGGCGACCTCCATCTACACGGACATGTCCTCGTACATCAACTTCCAGCTGGGCAGAGTCGGGGCTGGACTTGACGTCAGCCACACAGTACAGAGCATGATTGGCGGCGAGCGGGACCTCGTGGTGACGATGCTGGGGAAGGAATACGCCGCGTCAGAGGGCGCCGACATGTTCGCCACTCTGTACGCCAGGGAGCCGGAGCTGCTAAACGTGCAGCTCAGCCGCCACAGAAGGCTGATCGTTGCGATTGGCTGCGTTGAGTGTCTCGAGAGGTTTCGTCTGCGCCGCGGCGGGGCTCCCGACGAGAGAATAAGCAGAGCTGGCGGAAAAATATCGGAGCTGGTTGAGAGCGGGGAAGCCGTCTATGGCTGCTTCAAGCGGTCGGGGTGTCTCAGGTAACTACTGGGCCGACAGGCCAATACACCGCATCCTGGTCTACACGGAGCACGGCCTGACGCCCGAGGTGGTGGAGGCGTTCTTTCGCGAGGTCGAGTGCGAGACTGTTTACGACCCGTTTGCGGGCTCGGGCACGGTGGGCGTGGAGGCCCTCCTGAGGGGGCGCGGGTTTGTGGGCGTGGACGCGAGCCCGGCCGCCGTTGTCGTGGCGGCGGCCAAGGTGAGCCCGGAGGCCGGCGTGTCCCTCAGGCCCGACCCGCGCCTGGCAAACTACTACAGCGAGGAGACATACGAGAGGCTCTTGAGGCTGTCCAGGCGCGTCCACACGGCGCTCGAGGCCGGGGTCTTCTTCAACGTGGCGCGGCGCTTTTCCAAGTTCGAGTACTCGCCGGCCCCGCGCTTTAGGCGCGGCGATCCCCAGGGCGACCCCGAGGAGCACTTCAGGGCGCTGCTTGAAACTGCCAGGAGGGATCTGAGGCTTCTCGGGGGGAGGCGCGGCGACGTCCTGCTGGGGGACTCGACGTGGTTCATGCCGCGCAGAGTCTGCGGAGTCCTGACAAGCCCGCCCTTTGCCAACAACGTCGACTACGTGAGGCACACCCACATCGAGCTTCTGTGGCTCGGCGTGGATCCCTCGAGGGCCAGAGACCTCCAGCTGCCTGCCTGCGAGGCGGCGGCGAGGTCGTGGAGGCAGCACATGCCCCTAAACCTCGAGCCCGGCGGGAGGAGGGCCAGGGGGTATCAGCGCTTTCTGGGCCAGTACTTTTACTACATGCGGCAGCACATCAGGCTGCTGGCGCAGGCGCTCGAGGCCGAGGCCTGGTACACCATTGGCGACTCCGTGCTCGGCGGCGTGTACGTCCCCGTGCACGAAATCCTGGCCAGGTTCGGCGAGGAGGAGGGCCTGGGGGCCTCTCTCGTCAATCTCGGCGAGAGGCGCATGAGGAGGGGGAGGCGGCTATTCCTCCTCAGGTTCAGGTCAAGGAGGTAGGTCAGCAGGGATCTATATATCTCGGTTGCCTCACCGCTCTGCGTGAGCTATATCCTTCTCAAGGGGTCGCTGGAGAACTTCCTCCACAGCCTGGAGGACTTCTTGAAGAGGCGTTCTGAGCTCATCAGGCAGTTCCCCGCGGGCACCTTTCTCTGGGGGGCTCGCCGGGTGGATAGCCGCGTCAAGGCGGGGGTCGGCGTGTTTCTCTACGTGACGAAGAACCAGTACAACAAGGGCGGGCTCGCCCTCTACGGCCGCATCCTCGACGTGAGGGAGTTCTCGGGGAGGTACTGGCCCTCGGGCGAGTGGCACTACCTCCTCCCCATAAGGGCGGAGAGGGCCGCAAGGGGCGTGCTGGAGAGCCCCGGCGACCCGGCGAGGTGGCGCCTGCCCACCAGAGTGCAGCTGGAGGGGCTCGGCGTGAGGGTACTGCCCGGCATACAGACGGTGAAGCCGGAGCTGGCAGAGAAGCTGATTGAGTTACTGGAGTTATTGCGCTAGACAGGCAATCCCGTACCCGCCGCCAGCGGCTCCACCCTCCAGAGCCCTGAGCGAACATTGCTGCGGCAGCTTTTCCACGCCGCCTGCGAAAGCTGTTTCGCGACCTGCCGAGGGCGGTCCGCGCGCCGGGAGCGACGCCTAAAAGGGGGACGCAGGTGCGGCCGTGACGCGCCTCGTTCCAATCGAGGACCTCGGGCGGCTGCTGCCCGACGGCGCAAGCGCCAGGCTCTACAACGCAAACGGCAGGCCGCTGCCCATTCTCGTCAGGCGGGCGCCGGAGGGGTGGCTCGCCGAGGCGCCGCTAAGCGAGCTGCGCGAGTTCTGCCGCGAGAGCGGGTGC
>JAJHRB010000100.1 GCA_020833025.1 Thermoproteaceae archaeon
AAGTCCCCGGCGCCCTTCCGCTCGAAGGCGAACTCCCCCGCGACGTAGTCGCCGGCCTCCAGCTTTACCTTGACCGCCCTGCAGCCGGCCTCCTTCACGTGCCTTACGACCTCCTCCGGCTCTCTCGTGTCAACGAGAACCGAGGCGCCCTCCATGCCCTGCGCTGGCGCGCGGAAATTTCAGAACGGGAGGGAAAAAGGGGGGCCTAGGAGGCCCCGGAGAGAGGGAGGGCGGGGGCCAAAAAAGAGTTGGAAGTGAGGGGATTACGGCGCTTCAGGGGCCTGCATCAGGGCCCTGGCGCAGGGGCTTTCATCCCAGGGGATACAACCCCTGCGATGATAGCCCCTGCTTCAGACCCCTGCGAGTAGGGGCCTGGAGTAGGGGCTCCCGGGGAGGAAAAAAGGGGCTGCACTCATAAACCCCACTCCGCGTACGGCGTGCATATGCTGGCGTCCTCGAAGTAGCCGCTCGCCTCGTCTCCCTCTAGCACCTCCACGAGCTCGACGCCCCTTACCCTCAGTCTCTTGATTGTCTCCCGCTCGAGGTCGATCTCGGCGTCCAGGTTAGCGTGTATGATGTATGTCAGCTCGCCTGCGGTCACGGCGAGCCAGTCCACGCCGCTGTCGGACACGACGTGCCAGCCGTTGGGGAGCGCGCGGCAGAACTCCCTCAGGCTGGCGGGCGTCCTAACGCCGCGGAAGAACTGCACGACCTCCTCCACGATCCTCCCGCCGGGGCCCGGCCTGGGCGCCGTGAGGAGGAACTCCACCCCGCTGCGGTCCGCTGCGCACGCGTACCTGCCCGAGTACACTACCACTCGCTCCACATCGGGGCACCGAATGGCGGACAGGCACTCGCAGAGCTCGGGCGGCGCGGAGAGGAGGACGAGGATCACGCCCCCAGCGCCCGCTGGGCCGCCGCCTCGAACTGCGCGACGTCCCTCGCGCGGAGCACGCAGCCGCGCCTCATGAGCTCCCGGACCCACGCGTAGCCCTCCCCCGCGGGCGGGATTAGGATCAGGCGCGTGCGCGCCGCACCGCGCCGCGAGCCCCATTTTTTGGCTACAGGGTTGAACCTCGAGGAGGGCTGAAGCCGCGGCGCCCCGTTCCGCGCCCGGCCGCCCGGCCGGGCCGCCATGGGCTGCCGGTGCAGGGAGCTGGAGCTCGACGGCGCCGCGGCGCTGCTGCTGAGGATGTTTTCCGCGTCTCCCGCGGACGCCGCCGGCGTGGTCGCGTGCGGCATGGAGTCGTGCGGCAAGGGCGACGGCGAGACGTGGGGCCTCTACGAGGACGGTAGGATCTACGTCTCCGAGAGGCTCCCGCCGGAGAGGCGGCTGCTCGTGCTGCTCCACGAGCTCTGCCACTGCATTGTCGGGCGCCTCGGGCGCGACAGGCTTGGCCGCGACTTCAGGAGGCTGCGGAGGACGCCGAGGGGGGAGCTCGTCGAGGAGCTCGCGTGCGACGTTGCCGCCGCGGCGGCCCTGCGCGGCCTTGACGCGCCGGGCGCCGGGTGGGCGCTGCTGGGAATAGGCCTCCACCACAAGCACTGCCGGGTCAGGCGCGGGCACCTCGGCCCCCGCTGCAGGCTGTGGGCCTACCTCGCGCGGCCGGAGTGGGTCGCGCGCCTCGCCTAACCCCCTCCTTTTTTCGTTCCCAGGCCTGGCGCGCCGGCCTGCGCGCATGGGCGCGTTTCAACCCTCCTTGAGATTCTACCGCTCGCGTCGCGCGTCTTCCGGCACTTTTTAAGCTTTTCGCCTCTCGCGTGCTCTCTCGGCGCTCGCTTTGGGGGCCTGGGTCGCGCCGTGACGCCATTTTTCGGCGCGCCGTTCTTCGCCGCGGCGAGAGAGCAGGACGGCGTGGTGAAGGGGTGGGATCTCTTGCAGCAGTTCGACGCGGAGGCGGCGGCCGCGGCTAGCGGTTCCCCGCGCTGCCCTCCCGGCAGGCCGGCATGAGGCCGCGCGCTGAGGTCGTCACGACTCTCGTGTGTCCCCGCTGCGGCCGCAGGCTGGAGCTTGTGGAGTTCCGCCGCGAGATCTGCCTGGTGTGCTGGTACTGCCTCAGGGCTGCCTGCTTCGGGAGTCGGCGTTTTGCGCGCTACCTCGACAGGCGCCGCAGGCGCTTCGACTGGCGGCAGCTGCTCGAGGACCTCCGGCGCGGGCTTGAGTGACCCCAGCCCCTTTTTTGCCCCCCGGTGGGATTTCCGGGCTGGCCCCGCCGGCCGCGTGGCTGTTGTGGTGGAGGACGCAGGCGACGGCGACCTCCGGCGCCTGCGCGAGGAGGGGGAGGGGGGAGCTCTGCGTCGCCCTCAATTAACTCGGGCGCGGCGGCGACCTCCTGGGCCCCGCCCTCGTCCTCGCCAGCCACTCCCCCGCCGCCAGGCTCTCGACCACCTCCGGCCTCACGCCGAGGATCGCGGCCGCGAGCCTCGCGGCCTCGCCGTATAGGCTGAACGTCACGAACGTCGGCACTATCTCCACGAGCTCCCGCTTGAGGTCCAGCGGGCTCTGCGTGGCTATCACGGCGTGCCAGCCGCCGTGCCTCCCCGCGCGTATCAGCTGCTCGACGGGGTCCTCGACGCCCTCCACCCTGCTGGCCACGCGGTGGTACTCGTCTATCACGAGCAGCGTTGGCGTCTCCTGCGGCCGCTTGAGGAGCTCCAGCACGATTCCGTGGACGACAAACGCGAGCAGGAACGGGTCGCGGGCGTCCACGCGGACGACCGCCGGCGGCCTTACCTCCGCGCGGCGGCTCGCGAGCGGGTGCGGCCTGCACCTGCCCTCCTCGTCAACGCTCTCGCAGAGGCTCGTGATCTTGTCGTAGAGGACCTGCCTCGTCAGCAGCGGGACGTCGCTTAGCGACATCACGCGCCGCGGCAGGTCCTCAAGCCTCGCGTCGCCGAGGCGCCTCAGCACGCTGAGCTGCACGGGCGTGAACGACGCCTCCTGGCGCCCCAGCGTCGCCGCGAACGCTATTGTCAGCAGCTGGACGCGCTCCTCCGGCGAGAGCGCCGAGGCGTCAACGGACCCCCGGACCTCCGGCGCCATGCCGCGGTACTCCCCGCGCGGCGTGATGTCTATCGCGACGAACCTCTGCCCGTCTATCAGCCTCTTGACGAACGTCGTCTTCCCCGCCGCGCTCCCGCCCACGACGAGCGCGTGCACCATCTCCTCCACGCCCATCGCGCCGGGGCCGGACAGCGAGAGGCCCCGGGGCCAGTAGCGCCAGTGGAAGCGCGAGTGCTCGGCCAGCATGCCGTAAACGGCGTCTAGCGTGACTCTCTCCCAGCCCGCTATCGGCGGCCTCGCGACGCAGGACGTCGCGACCTGCCACTCGCGGCCCACCCTGAAGAGCCCCAGGGGCCTCAGCCACGTGACGCCGCGCGGCGCCGTCGAGGAGGCGGCGGCGCGGGGGAGTCTCCTC
>JAJHRB010000101.1 GCA_020833025.1 Thermoproteaceae archaeon
ACGAGCCCGTACTGCTCGAACTCCTTCAGAATTCTCTTGCTTGCCTCCTCGGCGCGCACGGAGCCGCTGGCGAGATCGCGCAGCAGTTCACGCCTCGCCCGGGCCCTGGCGTCGAGGAGCATCCTGGCATAGAGAGCCGGCCTGAGGTCTGCCTCGACGATCTTGTTAGTGTGCTCAGTTATTGTGTACACGGCGACGAGATTTGCGTTGAGGTGCGCCACTGCAAGCACGGCCGCAGTGTAAAGGCATAGGCCCAGCGCCCTGACGCCGCCGCCGACATCGAGATAGTACTCGTGCCCTCCGGCGAACAGCTCTATGGCGCTAGCGACGCAGCGCCAGAGGTCCTCGGGGTTGACCACCCTCATCTCGACCTCCGCGTTGACCACCCTCGCATACATCTCCACCTCCGCCACGGCATTTTTCGTCCGCTCGTTGTCGGGGCTCACCGTCACTAGGACTATCCTATCCGGCCTGCACCTGTTGGCAGAGGCCATTACGTGATGGTAGGAGAAGCCGAGCGAGACGACTAGAACCCTCATGTGTCTGTCTGCGTCTAGGTATTTATGCGTGTAAAGGGAGTCTGAGCGCTGCGAGACCCTCTTTACGCATACAGATAGTTATGTTTATATTATCCCAGCATCTTCTGCCCGTGGAGGGGTCCAGCGAGCTGGCCAAGGAGTTTCCTGGCGTCGTGTCGCTCCTCAGGTTCCTCAGGAAGAGCGGCAGGCTTAGCGAGATAGACAAGTTCGCGTCGGCGCCTGACGCCGACTCTGCAATTGAGGTTCTCAAGGACGCGCTGAGCACGATCTATAGGTCGGCTCGCGAGGTCGAGGGGCGCTGGATATGTCATTATGAGGAGATCGGAAGCGAGGAGGACAGGAAGAGGTACGAGTTCCTCTGCGGCAGGGAGTGCATCAGGGGGAACAGAGTCCTAGTGCCGTGCCCCAAGCTGCCAACGGACGGAGAGCTGGAGCGCCTGAGGGAGGGCATCAGAAGCGGCAGGGTGAGGCCCGGCCACCTAGCCGCTCTGGCGCTGGCTAAGGGAGGGAGGGGCGGGAGGGGGGCATGACGGCGGTCCCGCGCGGGTTCCTCTCGCTGTCTGCGCGCGTTGTCGTAAACGCCGAGGCAATGAACATGGTCGAGGCCATAGGCAACGTGGTGAGGCACAGGAAGGCAACTCTAGTCTACAGGCTTGGCGAGAAATACGAGATCAGGACGGTGCCCGTGATATCAGGCGAGGCGCTCCGCCATGCAATTCAGGCCGCCCTGGCGGAAATTGCCGGGAGGATGGGCCTGCCCGTCTGCGAGTGGTGCAGGCGCGGGGAGTTCGTGAAGCACGGCGTCAGGCTCGACGAGTTCTTTAAGGACGTCAAGGGCGCCGGCAGCGTCGACGCGTTCAAGAAGAAAGCAGATGAGAGCATATACGAGGCCGAGAGGCTTGTAGTGGAGAGCTGCGTCGTCGAGGACGTCGGCGGCTTCCTGGTCCCAACCGGGACTCCCGTCAAGAGGACGTCGGTGCTCGAGGCGGGCTACATGGTGCCGGCAGTCGAGGGCGGGAGGGTCATGTACGGCTTTGACGTGCAGTTTCACGTCAGGCACGCGCCGGGGGCGCAGAGAATCGTCGACAAGCAAAAGCAGCGCAGAGAGGAGCAGGCGCAGTCCGTTTACAACGTCGAGTCGAGCTCCGCCATATATGCTATGTCGCTGAACGTGGAACTGTGGCGCATCGGCACTTACTACGCCGAGAGAGACGGCAGGCTTGAGCTGCACGCTCTCGACGACCGCGACAAGAGAGTCCGCGCCGCTCTGCTGGCGCTCGCCGCGGTCCTAAACGGCGATGTGAGAGTCGGCGGGCACTGGAGCAGCTACAGGCCGCTGTGGCAGCTGGAGAGCGCCGTTGCAGTCTTCTCCAGCCCGATGCCAATCTCCGCGGCCCCGGCAGTTGACGAGGGGTACTTAGGAGAGACTGTGGAGCTGGCGAGAGCAAAGGCCGGCATCTACAGGAGCGCGCTCGGCGAGGGCGCGGTGAGCTACAGGGTGCTCGTGCTCAAGGGGCCCAGAAAGCTTGACGCCGAGCCAGGTAAAGACGTCGAGGTCGTCGACAGTGCCCCCGACTTCATGAAGAGGCTAGTCGAGCTGGGCCTCGAGTACGCCGGGGCCAAATGATCCTGCTGAGCGTTAAGTTCGCCTTCCACTGGGGGTTCTGGGCCAGGCCCTCCATCCTCAGCGCCAGGCAGCCCACGATGACTGTGCCGCCTCCCACGATGTTCGTGGGGGCCCTGGCGCGCGGCCTCGCCGAGCTGCTAAGAGCGCGCGGCGTGTGGGTGCCCGAGTACAGGCGGGAGGGCGAGAGCTACCGCGTGCCGCTGGCCGGCGGGCTGGGGCAGTGCGTCGAGCGCGTGTACTTCAGGGTGCTTAAGGGCGGCGTGTCCGCGGCCATCGACAAGACGAGGGTGTTCCAGGGGCCTTACGTGAGACTGGGTGATCTCATCGAGAGCCCGTCTCAGCGCTTTGCGGTGAGGGACCTCGGCAAGGCGTACGCCCCCGGCACGATCGCCGAGTTTGCCGCGCTGCTGCGCGAGGGCTGCAAGGTGAGCGAGGGGAGCGCGCAGGTGAAGCTTGATGCACGCGTGCTGAGCGCCGCGGCGCACGCAATTACCAGGCTGGGGCCCGCCGAGGGGACTGTTGCCGTTAGGCAGGTGGATGTCCTGCAGTGGGAGGAGTGCGCTGAGGCCCGTGACGCCGCGATGCCCGAGCAGCCGTGTCCATACTTCAAGTGGAGCGGCGGCGAGCTGCCTCCGCCGTGGAGGGTCGAGAAGTTCGTCGACTGGAAGAACCTGCGGGTATGGAGCAGCGAGAGAGTCGGGATGGACGAGAGCGGGATGGTCGCGTACGCGGTTCCCGAGAGCGCGTGGTCCACCCTTCGCATTGAGTTCCCGCCGTGCACAACGCTGCTGGGGAGCGTTGAAATCGTGGAGTGCGGGGGGCTTGCGTATGTTGATCCGCGTTTCTAGGGTCAGGGCCGGCGGGGAGCTCCTGGCGCACACGACCGTTCTCAGGCTCAGAGGCGAGCAGCACCACGGGCTCAAGCCGTTGCTTGGCGTAAACGTAATCGCGGGGCTCACGGGCAGCGGCAAGACTCTCTTGGCCGAGGCCTTGTGGCTCGGCGTTGCACATGCGCTGAGCCGCCTGCTGCGCGACGAGCGGTTCCACAATGCGCTGGTAAGCGCCGTGAGGGCTTACGGCATCAGGCCTGTTGACGTGAACTTCACGGCTTGTTTCAGCGATGTCGAGATCTCGGAGTTGAGGCGCGAGGCATGTATTGAGGCGAGAGTCAGCGGCGGCGTGAAAAGCGAGGTGGCGGTGCCGGAGGACGTCGCCCG
>JAJHRB010000102.1 GCA_020833025.1 Thermoproteaceae archaeon
GCGAAGGCCCCCGTGGCGTTGCGCACGGCGTGTGTGACGGCGAGGCAGGAGCCCATCGGGTCGCTGGCGATGAGCTCTCCCGGCACGCTCCAGAGCACCTGCCCGAAGGCGTTTATGGCGCCCGCCAGCCCGTTGTGGGCGAAGTAGAACGCGTCGCCGGACTCCGTCGGCAGCACCGTGGGCAGCGAGAGCGCCAGGGCGGCGAGCAGCAGCGCGGGCGCGAGCGTGGCCGCGCGCACGCGGGCCGCCGGCGCGGCCGCAATAGGAATCCGGAGGGCGCCGTCTCAGGGCCCTACGGCAGGGGCCTGCCGCAGGGGCCACCATCGCAGGGGCAAGTACCCCTGCGGCGAAAGCCCCTACTCCAGGGCCCTACTGGCAGGGGTCTGAGGCAGGGGTCTTCAGCGCAGGGGGTGATACCCCTGGGATGAAAGCCCCTGCCCCAGGGCCCTGCCGTAGGGCCCCTGATGGGGGAGAAAAAAAGGCGGGGGCCTACCTCCCCCTCCTCCTCAGCGCCCTCGCCGCGAGCGCAAGCGCCGGCGCTGACAGCGCGGCGGCGGTGTACGGGCTCACCGGCGCCGCCTCGATCCTCGGCTCGCAGGGGCTCCTCGTGTAGGCCGAGACCTCTATCGAGCCGTCAGCGCCGGCGCGCGCCGTGGCGTTGCACAGCCTTGCCAGCGCGAGCGGGTTCGGGACGCCCAGGGCGTCCCTCGCGGCGGTCCTGTACACGGCGAGGAACAGCGGCCTGTACTCGCCCGGCCCCCTCACGACCAGGGCCTCCGCCGGCTCGTAGAGCACGCCGCCCGCGGCCGTCGCGTTCAGCCTGACCGCGGCGCCGGCGTCGGCCCAGCCCTCCCACTCGATCACGCCCCTGACCCTCACGTAGTACTGCCTCCTCGCGTACTGAACCCTCAGCTCGGCCGGCCCCTCAACGCGGAGCTCCCTGACGCCAGGCTGCAGCAGCCGCGTCCCGTTGCCGAGGTCTATCACGTCGGGGAATCTCAGCACGGCGCCCCTCGGCGCCCAGAGCTCGGTCCTGTTGACCGGCGCCTCCACGACGACGCGGTAGTAAACCTCGGCGTAGCCTGCGACGAGCGCCATCGGCCCGCTGGCGCGGAGCTCCCTCAGCTCGGTCCCGTTCACCAGCAGGCGCGCGAGCCTGGTGCCGTTCGGCAGGTCCCACGGGTCCGGCAGCGCCACGGCGACTCTCGAGCCCTCAGGCGCCCACCACTCGCGCAGCGTCCCGTTGGGCAGGACGAGGCGGATCAGGTACTGCCTCTCGGCGTAGCCGGCAAGGAGCGCGAGCGGCCTGTCCACCCTGAACTCCCTCCGCGCGGTGCCGTTGACGAGAAGCCCCGCGAGGCGCGTGCGGTTCGGCAGCACCCACGGGTCCGGGAGCCGGACCGCGTAGGCCGCGCCGGCGTCCACCCACGCCTCGGATGCCGTGCCGTTGGGCATCACGAGCCGCACGAGGTACTGCCTGGCGCGCTCCACGGATATGGCGGTCGGCCCCCTGACGATTACCGCGGCGCGTCTCCCGGCGGGGGTCCCGTTGACGAGGACGCGGGAGACGGCCAGGCGCGTGCCGTTGCCCAGATAGACGTCGCGCGGCTCGTACTCGAGGGCGGAACCCTCTGCGGCGCACGCGCGCGCGGTGCCGTTCCAGTCATCAATGCGCACGGGCAGGAGGGAGCTGTGGAGCATCGCGGGCCTGAAGGGCCCGGCGGAGAGCCTCGCGGAGCCTCCCCCCAGGTACGTCACGGAGGCGCCCTCGGCCTCCTCGGCGGTGAGCGCGCCGAAGCTGTAGAGAAACGGCGGGGGCGCGTAGGCGGTGCCGTTCCAGTACTCAAGGCGGATGTCCATGTCGAGGTCGTAAAACACGGCGAGGTCGCCGCAGCATATGCCGCCCACGACGAGCTCAACGCTGTGCGGCCACCTCGCGGGCGCGCCCTCCCGGGGCGGCCACACGGCGATCTTCACGCCCCTGGCCCTGACGAGCAGCGTGACGTTGTCGTACCACGCGACGCCATTACCGGCGTCGTAGCCAAAGGCAAACCACGGGTGGCCCTCGGCGTCAAGGCCCACGCGGATGTAGAGCGTCGCGCTGAAGGGGTAGCGGAGCTCCCCCACCTCCGCGATCATGGCGTAGTAGTCCTCGCCGTCTCTCGACGTGCGTACCGCTCCATTGCCCTTCAGCAGCCCTGCCCTGAGCCTGCTCGGGTAGGACGTGTCGTTCCAGACGTTGTCGGCAATTTCGTACCGCTCGCCCCCGCGCTCGGACTTCCAAAATAGGATCATGTTCTGCAGCCCGTAGACCTGCAATCCCCTGTCGGTCTCCACCACGGCCTCCGCGTTGAGCTGCGCGGAGAACCCGCGGTATCTCTCGTTCACGCTGTACGCGTCGAAGCGCCTGAGGGTGATGGCGCCCCTCACCTCCCGCGCCTCGAGGCCGCTGGCCACGGGCGGCGCGGTCAGGCCGGCGCCGTAGGCGGCAAGGCCGGCGGGCGCCCTGGGCGCGGGCCAGCACGCGTAGTAGACCACGCCGGCGCTGTTCGGGTTGCGCACCCACACAGTCTCGTACCTGCCGGTCTCGATCGCCAGCGCGCTCCCGAGGTACCGCTTCCCTGTGAGGTAGGTGTGGGTCTCCACCGGCATGTCGGCCCAGACGTACACCGTGCCGCCCTCGTGGGGCCACAGCGTGCCGTCCTTGACGATTGCGGAGGCGCCGGGCGGGAGGTAGCCCGCCATGCAGTGGCCGCCCTTCACCTTAACGGGCGCGTCCACCACGGCGCACCGCGCCAGCGCCAGCGCCGCTAGGAGCAGCAGCGCCAGCAGTGCCGGTCTCACGGGAGGGGAAAAACGGGGAACCGGAAAAAAGAAACGGGTTTTGCCCCGCCTACCCTACTTCCTGCACGTGCTGCACACCAGCGTCCCGGTCCTCTCGTCAGCCCTGGCGTCCTTCGCGTGGAACACGTTCCCGTGCATGTCCGTCAGGCCTATGTTCGCCCGCCCGGTGCTCGGGTCTATCTCCGCGCCTATGGTCCACTTGGTCTCGGTCTCGTAGCGCGTCCCGTCGGCCCTCTCGACCCTGTACACCGCGACTATGTCAACGCTGCAGCCACCGCCGTCGCAGCGGTAGTTCGCCGGGGCGTAGCCCTCGAGCTGCCGCTGCTCGGGATCATGCAGCTTCTGCCCCTGCGGCTGATTCACCTCTCCCTTGCTGCCGCCCCCGCCTCCACCGCCTCCTCCGCCCTTCTTGGGCGGGTAGACGAAGTAGTACGTCCTGCCCCAGTACGCGTCGTAGGCCGTGAGGTTGCCCTCCCTCCACTGGAGCGCCGGGTAGCTGCCGTAGTAGCGCAGGAACA
>JAJHRB010000103.1 GCA_020833025.1 Thermoproteaceae archaeon
GGATTCAGGGCCGACTATGAGTGAGGGGGCGCTCGCGTGGTGCGGCCAGCCGCTGGCAGAACACCTCGAGGGCGCGGCGCGGATAGTCGCGCTTGACGGCCAGGAGCTGGAGCGCGTTGGGGGGCAGCTCAGGAAGCTGGACTGCGAGCTCAACGCCGACGCTCTCAGGAGGGAGGTTCTCAGCTCGGCCGCCAGGCTCGCGAGGGCGCTGGGCGTGGCGCCGGGAGAGGCCCGCGAGCTCCTAACGCTCGCCGCGTATCTCCACGACGTGGGGAAGGCCACGGCGGCGTACCAGGACAGGCTTAGGAGGGCCGAAGAGCGCGACAAGGCCGGCTGCCCGGCGCAGCTGAGGGGGCACGAGGTGCTGTCCGCGTGGCTCGCGTGGCACCTCGTGTACGAGCTGCTGAGGCCCCGCGGCGCGGTTGCAGACAGCGCCGCCGCGGTGGCCGCGGGCATCGCGCTCCACCACTCTGCCCGCAGGAGCATCGACGACGTGCTTGACGACGCGAAGTCGGCCGCGCTTGAGATCGGGGACGTCGGCAGGCTCGCCGAGGCGGCGCGGGGCGCCGAGAGATACTGGCCCGGCGCGGACTGGAGCGTCGTGTGGGCCGCGGTCGGCGGGCGCATGAAGTGGGAGTACATGCAGACTCTCGACGCCGCGCTCCTGAGGCTGCGCGTGAGGCTGCTGAAGCCGGCGGCCGTCTGGGGGGAGCTGGTGGCCTACGTGATAATGATTGCAGACAACCTTGACGCCGCGCTGGGCAGGGAGCAGGAGTGGAGAGGATGTCCCCCGCCCTCTCATCCCTCCCGCCGCCCCCTATGAAGGCGGATGTGAACCTTCGGGTTCTTGTCTATCGCGTACACCCTCGCGCCCATCAGCGCGGCCTGTGACGATGCTCCCTTTGGCCGATGTTATCGCATCGGTTTTGGTATAACTACGCAGCGTCTTGTGCAGCGTCTCTGGTTCGCCGGGGACTTAGGACGGGGAACCGAAGGCCCTCCTCGCGAGGGCTATCGCGAGGGCGAGTATCGCGGCTATCAGCGCGTGCATCGCCGTGCAGTAAATGCAGACGGCTCCCAGCACTGCCAGCTCGACGTGGGCGAAATACGGCACCGCGGCGGCGCTACAAGCCAGCCGGAGGCGCCTGCCTCTCCTGCCTTTTCAAGCCCCTGCATCAGGGCCCTGGCGCAGGGGCCTCCGTCCCAGGGGTATCACCCCCTGCGCTGAAGGCCCCTGCTTCAGACCCCTGCGAGTAGGGGCCTGGAGTAGGGGCTTTCGTCGCAGAGGTAACTGCCCCTGCGATGATAGCCCCTGCCCCAGACCCCTGCGGCAGGGCCCCTGAAGGGGCGCCTCTGCCGGCGGTACGGCTTGTAGCCTCACGGCGCCCGCTGCCGCGCCCTCACCGCCCTCCAGAGCCTCCCCCGCTGGAATATCAGCGCGGCGTCGTAATCTCTCGCGACCGCGGCGCAGCCCTCCCCGCGCTCTGCCTCGCACGGCTCGGCCGGCCCGCTCTCCGAGAGCCTGCAGTCCAGCATGTGCCTCTCGCAGAGCTCCAGGTAGCGTCTCGCGAGGGGCAGGTGGGACTCGTGCCACGCGTCTATAACCAGCACGGCGTCTAGGCCGGAGCGCGCCAGCAGGGCGAGAGGAGACCCCGCCAAAACTTCCAGCCCACCGCAGTTGCACCAGCTTACCGCGCTCGCTTATATTTTGGCGCATTTCGGCGGCCATGGAGGAAAGCGCCACAGCCAGCATGGAGGGGCTCAGGCGCCGCCTGGAGCTCGCGCTGAAACCCGTCGAGAGGCCGCCGGCGCTGGAGGAGGCGCTCGAGCGGGTCTCCAAACACGGAGTCCTCCACGGCCCGCTGGACTGGGCATTCCCGGCGTGGATCGCCTACGTCGAGCACGCGGTGCAGAAGATAATTGAAACGTTCCCGCTCACCGAGGAGGAGAGAAGGCAGCTCCTCCACTTCCGAGACACATTGACGCGTCTCTTGCAGGACGCGTGGGTGCAGGCGAGGGCGAAATTGATGTCAATATACAGGGCCATCGTCGAGGGCACCTACCGGATAGAGGGAAAACGTCTGTACGCTCCGGACGGGGCGTGGATTTACGTGAATGAGAGGGCTGCGCCTCGCCTCACAATACGCGGCGTGAGCGCCAAGGCTTACTTCCCAGACGTTCTGAAGCTCCCGCGCGAGAGGCTCGAGCTATTCCAGCTGGGATGGAGGGCAAGCGACGAAGGCACCGTCGACAGTCGGCCCGTCATGTACACTCCGCAGCCCTGGCAGCTTCCTGCATGGGCTGCAGTGAGACACGGGGAACTACTCATACGCGTCGCCTCGGCCAGCCTGACGCGCGAGGGGGCGAGCATCCACATGCATATCAAGGCGAAGGGCTGGAGGCAGAGGTGGGACAAGGGCGAGGCGGTAGGCCTGGTCGCGGAGCACTTCAAGCGGGGGGAGTGGGCGCCTTTACTCACCATGTGGCTGGGTGATGGCGTAACCGAGCTAAAGAACGTGGTGAGCGGCGTTTACAGGCTGATAGTCGCGATGAAGGAGCCGTGGAGACTGGGCTCGGCCATCAGCACATGGGAGGCCCTGGCCGCCAGGGGCAAGGAAGCATACAAGAAGCTCAGAGATGCCGCCGGCATATACGGCACGCTGCTCGACCTGCTGGGGGCTCACAAGTGGGTTGTTGTGAAGCTCGCCACGGATGAGGCCTTCAGGGCGGCCTACAAGCTGAGGGCGAAGAAAAGGAAGATAGACATCCTCAGGGAGAAGTACGGGCAGAGCGGCGTTGAAGCCTCCGCAGAATGGCCAAGTTACGACCGGCAGAGAAAAGATGCAAAAAATGCAATAGTCATCGCTGGCATTAAGATGCTCCTACACCTTATCAGCAACAAGGGCGGCTCACTGCACGCCGAGCGCCACGTCAGCGACCTCAAAAAAGCGCTTGCCATCGCCGGCAGGCTCGAGTCGGCAGGGCTGAGACCTAATATCGCGAGATCTGGCCACTGCTACGTGGTGTACGTCGCTACGGCCGACCTACTGTGGCTGGCAGAGAAAGACGTTGAGATCAGAAGGTCTATAGCGCATTACCTCGCGGAGAAGGCAAGAAGCGGAACGCAGAGGCAGAGGGAGGCCGCCAGGAAGATCATGCAAAGGCACCCCTCTCTTTTTTCGCCCTCTGGCATGGCGCAATGGTTCTCGCAGTTACCCAGCCGCGTGAGGACGGTGCTCAAGCCGCTCGTCCGCTGCGGGCAATGAGCGTCGTGGTGGTGAGGGGGCGGCTGAAGTCGCCCGCGGCCGTAGCCGGCTTCTCCGGCACGATCGCCCAGTCGGTCGTGCT
>JAJHRB010000104.1 GCA_020833025.1 Thermoproteaceae archaeon
CCTCCTCCCCCTCCAGCTCCATCACGGCGTGCCCGGCGCACTTAATCACGATACGTCTCGTACTCGAGATGACCAGGACGCGGTACCTCGGCCTGGCGAAGTACGTGAGCCTCACGGCGCCCCCCGCTATCTCGCCCTCCGGCACTGCGGGCGCGGCGTGGAGCTCGCCGCTCGCCTCGAGGCGGCCAGGGCACTCGACCTCTGCGGACGCCACGTAGACCCTCCTGCGCCCCAGCCTCTCGAGCTCCCTCCTGTACTGCCTGTAGAGCATGACGGCAGCAACGTGGGTGCAGATATCGCGCGACCTCCTCCAGCCGTAAGGCGAGAGGTAGCAGGTGCAGAGCCAGCGCCCCCGCGAGAGCCACACGTGGTAGAGCGGCCTGCGGTCGCCGAGCCCCGGCATGCCCTCGACCTCGTAGTGCCCGCCGGGCAGCTCCCTCACGCGGCCCACCCTGAGCAGCGCGCGCCTGAGCCACGAGCTGGACTTCCCGGGGAACCTCTCGCGCAGGCGCTCGAGCGCGATCTCGAGGGGGTCCACGGGAGGGGAAAAAGGGGGGGCGGGGAGACTGCGAACTACTGCAACAGCCGCGAGGCGGGCCTGATCTCGAAGTGCTGGGCGAGGTACTCGGCGAAGCGCCGGAACCGCGCGTCGGCAAAGACGACGACGCGGCGCCTCAGCGCCTCCGCGTAAGTCTCGCCCTGCCGCGGGCGCAGCACCCGGCCGGCCAGCTGGACGCCCTGCAATAACTCCACGAGCGCCGGGTCGCGCCCCTCGGCGCGCAGCCTGCGGCGCGCCGTGACGTGCAGGCTCGGCCAGAGCACCACGGCGGCGTCGTACTCGGGCAGGTCCACGCCGACGCGCATCCTGCCCCACGCGTCGAATATCGTCACGCCCTCCACCTCCTCAGAGAGCGGCTGGAGCAGCCGCCGCGGGCTGCTAGTGGCGAAGACGGCGACCCTCTGCGCCCCGTGGTGCTCCCTTAATCGCTTGATTATGGTTAGCGTGTAGCCGTAGATGGAGGGGCAGAGGAACAGCCCGTACACGGTGCCCCTGACCTCCTCGCGCTTAACGCCGCGCGGGCAGTCGGTGTAGTCAGGATAGCGGAACGCCAGCTCCTCCTCCACGTACGCCGGCGGCCTTACGTCCGGCCTCACGTCAACGACGCGCCAGCCCTGCCCCTCGGGCGGCCAGCCCGGGGGCGGGGTTGCGGTCGCGGCAAGTACCGGCCGGCCGGAGGGCAGCGCGCGGAGGTCCATGCAGTGGAGCGCGCCCTCCTCGACCCAGCAGGTCTTCCTGAGATCCAGCCACAGCGCGTAGAGCGCGTCCTCCACGTTTGGCGGCACGTCCGGCGAGTTCGTCTTCTCCTCGACCAGCTCCTTGATTGC
This sequence comes from Thermoproteaceae archaeon, assembly GCA_020833025.1. GTDB lineage: Archaea > Thermoproteota > Thermoprotei > Thermoproteales > Thermoproteaceae > Pyrobaculum. The sequence goes on from JAJHRB010000104.1 coordinate 1,387, forward strand.
CACCACGTCGGACAGCTCGCCAGTTTCCACGCCAAGCATCTCGGCAATCTCTTGCAGCCGCCAGCTCGTGATAGCCGGCAGGAAGTACTCGTGAGCCTCATCGACAAGCAGGTAGTCAGCAAGGCGGGCGACCTTCTGCGCGCGCCCGTAGTGCGCCAGGACGATGCTGTAGCGCTGCATGGCGGACTCCTGGACGTAATAGGAGCAGACGTCCTCAGGCGTCAGCTCGGCGATATCAGCATACGTCACGTGCTCGGGCAGCTGCGCCTCCGCGTCGCGCCGCAGCCGGCAGCGCGCGCAGAAGCGCTGGGGGTAGCGCCAGCGGTACACGCAGTGCTGCTGGGCGCCGGCCGTGAGGATGGCCGGCGGCGGCCCTAAGCTAAGCAGCTCCGGCCACTTCCTGACAAGCAGCGTCAGCGTGGGCGCCAAAAACGCCACGCGCGTGCCCTCCCTCGCCAGCTCAACCGCGACCTCAAGGAGAAGCCGCGTCTTGCCCCACCCCGTGGGCGCCTTTAGGAGCGCATTACTGCCGGCCCTCAAGGCGCTCTTTATTTCCTCCTTAATTTTCCCCTCCATGGCGTGGAGGGTGCGGGAGGGCGCGCAGAACCGGTTGAACAGCTCCCGGCCCGGCGCGCCCGGCATGAAGCGCGTCCTCTCGCCGCGCGGCTGGGCGCAGTACGAGCCGCCGCCGGCCCGGTCCGGCTGGCTGGAGCTGAGGCTCATGCCGTCGCCGGTCCTGCCGGCCGACAGGATGGCAGACGCCGGCGGCCTCTGCGAGTGCCGCGGCAAGGTGGGCGTCGTGTCCGTCATGCTGGGATCCGGGGAGGGGCCGCGCGGCTGGCTCCTCCTGGAGCTCGGGCACAGGAGGTACTGGGTCAGGCTCGCGCCAGCGGGGGCAGCGTCCGCGCCCCTCAACTCGCCCGCCCACGCGCTCTACATAATGTGCCCGCCCGGGCAGCCCTGCGACCTCTCGCCGCTGATGGCGCTCGCGGACCCGCTCCGCTACCCGCAGTACGCCGCGGCCGCCGCCAGGGCGTACGTGGCCGGCCCCGAGCCGCACGGGCGCTGGATCCCGGGCTGCGACTACGCTGACTGCTCCGGCGTCGGCCTGGACGGGAGCTCGGCCAAGGGCGCGCTGGACATACTGGCCGACCCCGAGCGGCTCCACGCCCTCTTCACGCTGGCCTACGACATGAGCGCGGCCTCGCGGGAGCGCGGCCACTCGCTCGGCCTCTGGACGCTGAGGCCGGGCGGGGTGCCGGAGCCGGGCGTGCGCGGGCAGTTCACGACCGTGGCGAGCCTGGCGCTGATGTACATAGCGCACATGGTGCCGTTCACGCGGCTGGAGCGCTACCTCAGGCTCCCGGCCGCCCAGAGACAAGGCTGAGGAGGAGGGCGAGGGCCCTCGCGACGTGGGGGGCCCGCCTCTCCAGCAGCCTCAGCGCCTCGGCGGCCGGCAGGCCCTCGAGGCCCCTCGCGTGCCTCCTTATCTCCGCCAGCAGGTCCCCCAGCGTCACCCCCGGGGGCCTGCCGTCGAGGCAGGCGTAGCGCCTCCACCCGACCCTCACGGTCCTCACCAGGCCCTCTCTCTCCAGCGCGAACACGTGCCACTGCACCGAGCTGTAGGGCATGCCGAGCGCCCTGGCGATGCCGTAGAGCGTCATCGGCCCCCTCTCTCTGAGCAGCCGCAGGATCTTGTCGCGGCCCTCGCTGCCGCCCTGCACGCGGGCCGGCGGGGCGGCTGCAGTGAGAAACCGGGGGGCGCCTTTTCAGGGCCCTGCTTCAGGGCCCTGGCGCAGGGGCATTCGCCCCAGGGGTATCACCCCCTGCGATGATAGCCCCTGCTTCAGACCCCTGTATCAGGGGCCTGATGGAGGAGGGGGGACGCGGCAGGGCGCCCCGAGAGCGGCCGCCGGGAGAGCAAAAGACGGGCGAAAATCCTAATCTCAA
>JAJHRB010000105.1 GCA_020833025.1 Thermoproteaceae archaeon
TGCAGATCGCCGAGGCCGGAATTAAAGAGGTCCTCCTCGTCGTCGGCCCCCACAACCGCGAGCAGATCGAGGAGTACGTCGGCGACGGCTCCAAGTTCGGCCTCTCCGTCGAGTACCTCCTGCAGGAAAGGCCTCTCGGCATTGCCCACGCCGTCTCTCTGGCCGAGCGGCGTGTCTCCGGGCCGTTCCTCGTCTACCTCGGCGACAACCTGCTGAAGGGCGGCGCGGCGCCGTATCTAAGGCGCTTTGCCGGGAGCGGGGCTGACGCACTGGTCATCCTCAAGGAGGTTGAGGACCCGACGAGGTTCGGCGTTGCCGTCTTCGACGGGGGCGGGAGGCTGGCGGGCTTCGTGGAGAAGCCGAGGGAGCCGCCGTCTCGTCTGGCCCTCGTAGGTCTCTACTTCTTCACGCCCGCCGTCTTCGACTACATTAGGCGGCTGAAGCCCTCCTGGCGCGGCGAGTACGAGATAACAGACGCCCTCTCCCTAATGCTGAGGGACGGCAGGCGGGTTGAGTACGCGGTGCACGACGGCTGGTGGCTGGACATAGGCAAGAAGGACGACGTCCTGGCGGCGAACGCCTTGCTTCTCGACGAGTACGCCCGCCCGGACGTGAGGGGCGCCGTGGAGGGCAGCCGTCTGGAGGGCCGGGTAATCGTAGAGCCGGGCGCCGTGGTTAAAAACAGCGTGGTGAGGGGCCCGGCGGTTATCGGCGAGGGCGCGGTCGTGGAGGGCTCCTTCGTGGGCCCCTACACCAGCGTGGGGCCTAGGGCCGTTGTTAGGAACAGCGCGGTGGAGTACAGCGTCTTGATGGAGGGGGCAGTGGTGGAGGGCGTGGAGAGGCTCGAGGAGAGCGTGGTGGGCAGGTACGCCAGAGTCGCGGTGAACTCGCGCCGGTACGTAAGGCTTCACGTGTCAGACTACTCTGTGGTCGAGCTTTAAGGGCCGTGAGGGTCCTCGTCACTGGCTGCGGCGGCTACATCGGCACGACGCTCACGCCGTACCTCCTGCAGAGGGGATACAGGGTGCGCTGCGTGGACTGGCTCGTCTTCGGCGAGGACGTGCTGGAGCACGTCTCCGGCCACCCAAATTTCGAGCTCATAAAGAGGGACGTGAGAGAGATAGACGGCGCGGCCTTCTCGGGCGTTGACGCCGTGATAGACCTAGCCGCGATCTCTAACGACCCAGCCGGCGAGCTGGACCCCGAGCTAACTCTCTCCATAAACTACAGGGCCAGGGCGAGAAATGCCAGGCTTGCGGCGGAGAGGGGGGTCTCCCGCTACATCCTCGCCTCTAGCTGCAGCGTTTACGGCAGGCAGGACGGCGTTGTTGACGAGACGGCCCATCCGAACCCCCTGACGACTTACGCCAGGGCGAACCTCCTCGCCGAGCGAGAGATCTTACCCCTGGCCTCGCGGCGGTTCGCCCCCGTTGCGCTGAGGTTCGCCACGGTGTATGGGCCCTCCAGGAGGATGCGTTTCGACCTTGTTGTCAACTCCATGACCCTTACTGCCTATACAGAGGGGAGGATATACGTGGAGGGAGACGGCACGCAGATGAGGCCGCTCGTCCACGTGGTGGACGTGGCCAGGGCAGTTGCATTTATGCTGGAGCAGCCGCCCGACGCCGTAGCGGGCCAGGTCTTCAACGTGGGGTCAGACGACCAGAACTACAGAGTTATTGACGTGGCGAAGGCGGTGCAGAAAGTAGTCGGGGGCGAGATAATTTTCAGGGGAGAGATTGACAGGCGCAGCTACGCCGTCTCCTTCGCGAGGATAAGGCGGCTGGGGTGGCAGCCGATCTACAGGGTGGAGGAGGGCGTGAGGCAGGTCTACCACGAGCTGCTCCTCGGACACCTGAAGCCGGAGGAGAGGTGGTGGACCGTCAAGTGGTACAAGAGGCTGTTGGGGAAGTGAGGGGCCTCGCTCTAGTGACTGGAGTGAGCTCATCGCCTGGCTACAAGATCGCGCTTAGGCTGGCCTCGGCGGGCTGGGAGGTTCTCGGCGTTTACAACCAGCACCCCGTAGGGGGCATTTCTGCCGTGAGGTGGGACCTCGCCGCCGGCGCGCGGGAGCTGGTCAGGCGCTACAAGCCCGCCCTCATTATTCACGCGGCCGCTATTGGCGACGTGGATAGGTGCGAGACAGAGCCCCAGCTCTGCTACCTGGTAAACGTCGTGGCGACCAGGGAGATCGCCAGCGAAGCGTATAGAGTAGGCGCCAGGGTGGTATACATCTCGACGGATTACGTTTTCCCTGGCGACCGGGGGCTCTACAGGGAGGACGACCCGCCCCGACCTGTAAATTACTACGGCTTGACAAAGTTGCTGGGCGAGGAGGCCGTCCTGGCGGTGGGGGGCGCCGTGGTGAGAACGGCGTGGATATACGGCCTCGGTCCGGGGAGGCTTAACTTTGGCCGCGCCGTGGTGGAGAGGCTGAGCCGAGGCGAGGAGGTGAGGGCCGTCGCAGACCAGTGGGGGTCGCCGACTCTTAACACCCTCCTCGCCGAGGCCGTGGCCAAGCTGGCGGAGAGAGAGCACTCAGGCGTGCTGCACGCAGCGGGGCCCCGGATGAGCCGCTACGAGTTCGCGCTGGCAATAGCTGAGGCCTTCGGCCTCCCCAGGGAGCTCGTCAAGCCCATCTCTATGTCCGAGGTGGGGTACAGGGCGCCCAGGCCGAGGGACTCAAGCCTGGTCAGCAGGAGGGCCGTCGAGATGCTCGGCGTGCCTATAGACAACATAGATTACGCCCTCTCGATATTCAAAAGAGAGTGGGTCGAGCAGAGGCATGCCGCTGGTTGAGGCTAGAAGGCTGGCCATCCCGGACGTTGTGTACTTCCGCTACCGCGTCTTCGAGGACGAGAGGGGCTTCTTCGCCGAGCTCTGGAAGAGGACCGAGTACCTGGCGGCCGGCCTTCCCTACGACTTCGTGCAGGTCAACCTGTCCTACTCTAGGCCCTTTGTCGTTAGGGGCCTTCACTACCAGCTCAAGCCCTCCGAGCAGGGCAAGCTCGTCTTCGTGATTAGGGGACGCGTCTTCGACGTGGCCGTGGACATCAGGAGGGGCTCGCCCCACTTCGGCAGGTGGGCCGGCGTTGAGCTGGGGCCCGGCGAGGCGCTATGGATCCCGCCTGGCTTCGCCCACGGCTTCCAGGCCCTGGAGGAGACCCACTTCCTGTACCTCGTCACGAAGGAGTACGACCCCCAGCGCGACAGGTGCATAAAGTGGGACGACCCGGCCATAGGCATAAAGTGGCCAGCCCCCGACAGGGCGATACTGAGCCAGAGGGACAGGAGCTGCCCCCCGCTGGCGGGGGCGGAGAACAACTTCGAGTA
>JAJHRB010000106.1 GCA_020833025.1 Thermoproteaceae archaeon
CCTTCTCCAGCGTCCCCCTTTCCGACACGTAGGCGGCTACCTCTTCCACGATGCGGCGGTATGGCTCCTCGACGGCGTAGAGCTCAGGCGGCGGGTTTTCTATCTCCACGGCCACCGCCCTCTTTACACTAACCATGTCCCCACCTTCCATAAAAAACTTTGATGAACCGGCGCCCCGCACTAGCGGGGATGCGGTTGTAAACATCCACGCCGCCTCTCCTCTCCACTCTCACTATTCTTTTATGGCGCCAAGGAGACTCGGCCGCATGATACAGAGGCTCCTCCAGCATCCTGTCGAGGTCTGGGAACCTCCCAGCAAGAACCACATCGGAGTCCACAACTAAGCCGTCCCCCTCCTTGGTTATAGTATCCACAAGCCTTAACAGGCAGGAGGTGCGGTTGCGCCAATTGCCGACAGTTAATGAGGCGCCAGGCGGGAGATAGGGCCGCAACATGTCGTGTTGCCTCTCGTCGAAGAAGTAATCGACACAGACCGCCACTTGGTCTGGTCTTAGTATCTCCATGTTTTTCTGAAATATCTGAAGCTCATGAGCTCTAAAAATGGGCAAATAGGTGGCGAGGATCACAGCCCCAGCACCTTCGCCAGCCTCTCCCTAAACTTGGGGTAAGCCAGCTCCCTCGCCTTCTCGGCGGTGTTGAATTTCGCGCCCTGCAGGAGGAGCCTCGCCAGGGCCTCCACGGCCTCCTCCGCGGTCTCGTAACCGAGGCCGTACCGCCCCTCCTCAGCCAGATCAGTCCACGTGCCGCCGGATCTGTGCACCACCACGGGCAGACCCCGCGCCATGGCCTCCGCAACGGCTATGCCCCAGTGCTCGTTAATGGTGGCGTGGAGGAAGGCCCTGGCCCTGTCCATGGTCTCGTTTATCAGCCCGCGCGGCGCGTTGGCAATGAGGTACACGTCGGCCTCCGCGTCCAGCCTGCCGGCCACCCTGAGCCCCGCCTTCTCAGCCAGCCTCCACACCCGGCGGTAGTACGCCCGGAGCGTAGGCGTAGCCGCCCCGCCGAATATCACCAGGCGGGCCCCGGGCATCTCCCTCACCAGGCGGGGAGCCACCTCCCCCACCACCCAGTGGTACCGCTTCTCCTGCGAGAAGCGGCCCAGCATGACGACGACAGGCTCCCTCTCCTCGAAGGGGCCTCGGCCTCTCCACCAACTTCACGTTGGGCGGGAGCGGCGGGTTGAGCACTCCCGGCTCCTCGCCGTATACCATCTTAGCCACCGAGGCGGTCCACCGCGAGTTCGCTAGGACCACGTCAGCCGCCCGGAACGGGCTGTCCCGCATGTACCTGGGCAGAAGCCAGGTATACGCCTTCCAGTACAGACTCAGCGGAAACCTGCCGTACCGCTCCGTGATGTACGGATCCTCGCCGTACGCGAGCCCTGTGCCCCTGAATCTCAGGTCAATGGCAACCTCGTAGGGGAAGTGGATGTACTCCACCAGGCGGAACGTCTTGTGCTTCAGAAGCGGCTTGTAGGCCACCTCGTCGGTAAACACGAGATCGGGATTAAACTTCCTTACGGCCTTCAGCGCGGGGTACCACACAAACAGCCTGCTCCACAGCCCGAACGCCCTGGCGCTAAATGGAAACGTCACAGTCTCGTACTTCCGCAGGTCTATGCAGTACCACTCCAAGTAGCGCGAGGGGTCGAACTTGAACGTGCCGGCGAGCACGGGTCTCAGCCCTAGCTCATCCAGTGCCAAGGACGCAGAGGCACAGACTAATTGACCACCACCCGGCGAGCCCCAATAGTGGTGGCTCACGAGAGAGTTCATAATTCTGGACGCGTATAGCAAATATTAAAACCCCTAGACCCTCTTACTTACCGAGCCGAATCGCTTAAGAAAAATAGTAGTATCACGAGTTACTCCTAAATACAGAACATACATGAATATAAATATAATACACGCCCTTCACAGACTTAGGGTACTTTTGAAGAGTAGGAAGGTATTTAGCAACTGGTTCTTTGTTGGCATTAAGTATACCGACACATTATTTATGATGGCTGGGTCAGTAACGTGGAATTCGGCGATGCGATGTATCTAGTATCGATAATTGGGAAATATAGCCTTCGTCTCCATGTATATTCTGCGGCTTTTATAGGTGATATTATTTCAGAGAACTTACTTGGCGGCGCTTACGACAATTTAGACGTTAGGAGAGGACTGTTGTAGATGTTGGTGCCGGCGTGGGCGATATGGCCATTTTATCTTAAGTTGATCATTTTTAAAGTTAGTCAAATAAATTAAAGAAATTTTTCTCTGTACTTAATCAGCATAACGTGGAACAGAGTGTTGTTCATAAACTTAACTTTATATATTATTAAGTTCTGACCGCTATGCATGTCGCTGTGCTTGACTTCTTCATGAGACATGTTGACTGCAGGGAGTTTGCCGGCAAGAGAGTTCTTGAGGTTGGCAGTAAGTTCGTGAACGGTAGTGTCAGGCCGCTGATTGAGAGGTTCTGCAGGCCGCGGCTGTACGTCGTGGTCGATATTGAGCCCGGCCGGTATGTTAATGCTGTCCTGCCGGCGGAGAGACTGGTCGACTGCTTCGGTCCCGAGTCTTTTGACGTGGTAATCTCCACGGAAACTCTCGAGCACGTCCTCGACTGGAGGGCTGCTGTCAACAACATGAAGGCCGTGCTGAGACCCGGCGGCCTCATCTACATAACGACGCGCTCCAGGGGCTTCCCATATCACGCCCATCCGCGCGACTACTGGTGCTTCGAGCCTGAGGATATCGTCAGGATCTTCGGCGACTTTGAAATACTCGCCCTGGAGAGGGACTGGGAGGCTCCTGGCGTGTTCCTGAAGGCCAGAAAGCCGAGGGACTGGCGCCCCGCCGACCTGAGCGGCGTGGCCCTCTATTCGGTCGTGCTGGGCAGGAGAGTCAGAGAGCCTGCAGCCGTAAACAGGGCTCCGCCTCTCAGGAGACTCGGCATGATGCTGTGCGCGTCAAGGTTCAGACATCTGCTGCCCGGCGCGGTGGTCGGCGCCGTGCTCAGAAAGTACTGCACGTGATGCGCAGATCGAATGCATAAAACCAAGTTCCGGGCAGGAGTTATGCAAGCAGTCGTCCTCGCCGGCGGCCGCGCAACGCGCCTGCGGCCGACCTCGCTCTCGATGACCAAGCACCTCGTGCCCCTCGCCAACCGGCCCGTTCTGGGCTGGGTCCTGTCTCAGATCGCCGAGGCCGGAATTAAAGAGGTCCTCCTCGTCGTCGGCCCCCACAACCGCGAGCAGATCGAGGAGTACGTCGGCGACGGCTCCAAGTTCGGCCTCTCCGTCGAGTACCTCCTGCAGGAAA
>JAJHRB010000039.1 GCA_020833025.1 Thermoproteaceae archaeon
GCGATCTGGCAGCAGTCCTCGAGCCCGGCGCCCCGCGCCCCTCTGAGAGGCTGGAGGCCGTGAGGCGCACCGCCGCCGCGGGAGTGCCCGTCAGCGTGAGACTCGATCCCCTGATACCTTACATAAACGATGACCCCGAGAATGTCGAAAGCGTTATATCAGCGGCGGCGCGCGCCGGGGCATCTCACGTCGTGGTCAGCACGTACAAGGCAAGGCGCGACAACTTTGCACGCCTTGCGAGGGCCTTTCCTGATCTCGCGAGCCTCTGGCAGAGGCTGTACTTCATCGAGGGCACCTACTTTCACGGCCAGTGGTACGCTCCGAAGAGCTACAGGGCGAGGGTGTTGGGGCTCGCGGCGAGCGCCGCCGAGAAGTACGGAGTTGCACTCACAGTCTGTAGGGAGGGGTTTGCGCACTTGAGCGCCCCCGGCTCGCGCTGCGACGGCAGCCACCTAATGCCGGCGCGCAGCTGACGGCGGCCGGCGAGAGGTATATATTTCCGTGCAGTGAGCGACACACGCCCCTGGCGTGGGGTGTCGAGAGGCCGCGCCGGCGCCGATGAAAGCGCCCCCTCCAGGGGGCGCACACGCGCCCTCGCCCCTCCCTCAGTATCTCCCAGTCCGTGACGGCCGGCGGGCCGGCCGCGCGCTCCAGAGTGAGGGGGGAGGGAGGGGGGCGGGGCCTCCTGGCGCATCGATCTCCAGACCGCCCGGCCCCTCCGTTAGGCAGGGGCACGCACGCAAAAATACCACGTCAGGAGGAGGGCTCCGTGCTCTCCGTTAAAGAGCTGACGGCATATAGGGGCGGGAAGGCCGTGGTGGAGGGCGTGACGCTCTCCGCCTCGCGCGAGCTCGTCCTGATCACCGGGCCCAACGGGGCCGGCAAGACGACGCTCCTCCTCGCAATTCTCGGGCTGGTGCCCCACACGGGCGAGGTGTGCGTCGATGGAACTTGCGGCGCTGAGCGCGTCGTGAAAATAGGTTACGTGCCTCAGTGCATAACGCCGGAGGCCCGGGCGACGGTGTGGGAGTACGTTTACCTTCCTGCTAAGTTCCGGGGAGTGAGAGACCCGGAGGGGGCCTCCGAGAGAGCCCTCAGAGCGGTCGGGATGCGCGAGCTCAGAGACGCGCCCGTCGACTCGCTCTCGGGGGGCCAGTTGCAGAGGGCCGCGATAGCCAGGGCGCTGGCCACGGGAGGAGACGTGCTGCTGCTCGACGAGCCGTTCGCCAATGTAGACCCGCAGGGCAGGGTCGAGCTGCTCTCGCTGCTTGGGGAGCTCAAGAGGGATAGAACGGTCCTCGTGACGACGCATGAGCTCTCGCTGCTGCTCCCCATCGCCGACAGAGTGATGCTCCTAAACAGGAGGGTTCTCGCGTACGGTAGGCCGGAGGAGGTCGTGAGAGAGGAGGTGCTGCGCAGTGTGTACAGGTACGTGCGCGTGGGCGCGACGCCGCGGGGCATTTGCTGCGTGACGGAGGACTTCGCGCACCCGCACTGAGCGCGCTAACGGTGGCAGCTCACTTCGGGCAGGTAAATTCCCGCCTGAGGGCGGGTAGAGGCGCGCAGAGACAAAGGAGCTGGGGCCGCCGCCGGGATTTGAACCCGGGTCAACGGGACCACGAGGCCCAGCACTGCTGGTCAACCCGCCATCCTGACCGCTAGACTACGGCGGCCGTCACGCTACCGTGATTAAAATTATAAAGCTTTACGCCAGTAGCTTCTCTGCTGCAAGCTAATACGGCGCGCCGGAGGCCCTCCACGAAGCGGGGAGGGGGATTCGCGCCCCCAACGCGCTCGAGAACGAGCCCGGGCAGGAGCTTCTTGTCGTAATCGCCGATCATTCGCTTTATCGCGTCTACGACCTCCCTGCACGTGAGGCCAGAGCCCGAACCGCCCGGCGAGTAGTTTCTCGGCAGGCTTGCAGCGCGCCTAACTCCAAAACCCTAAAACTTTCGCCCAGCGCGAAGAACGGCGCTTCGGCTTTACCCAGTGCCGTGTTTGATGAACGTAGAGCGGGGTTTCAAGCCGGCCGCCGAGCCAACAAAAAGCCGGAGAGAAGCCCAAAAACTCGCAAGAGCCGGACACGCGGGCGGCCGAATCTCAAGAAGGGTTGAAACTGCGTTGGGATCAGGCTCCGAGAAGGCCGCCGAGACGGCCCCCGGCGGTACCTGCGGAACACGGCGGCAGACTTATTAGAGGGGCGGGGACCTGCCCCCATGGATCTGGCAAAAATAGGCGTTCTGCTGATCGGCGTGGCTCTCATGGTACTCGCCGTCACTGCCGCGCTCTCATATCTTGGCGTGAGGCCGAGCTCCGGCCCGCCGCCCGCCACCCCTACGCCTCTAAACGCCTACTGCGTCGACCGTGTTGTCGTAATCTCGGCGCATGTCGATCTGAGGGGCGTGAGAGTGGTGGACGCGGACGGGAGAGTTTACTGCGCCTTTGACCGCGTCCAGGCGGGGTCGGACAGGGTGTGCCGGGTCGGCAACACCACGCTCTATCTCGTGGAGGCCGGCGACATCTCCCGCGCTGTTTTCTGCCGCTTGCCGCATGCAATTCGAACGCCCGCGGGAGACTGATTTAAGAGCCCCTCTCAATCTCTCGTGCTCAGAGTTGAGAGGCAGGGCCCGCTCGTGAGGCTCGCGTACAGCGGGGGCGGCAGGGAGGCAGTGGCGGTGGGGCCGGCCGGCGACCTGCCGTCGCTGCTCGGCGTCTTCGTCGCGCAGATGGTCAGGGAGGGCTTCTCGGCGGAGGAGATGTGCCGCGCGCTGCGAGAGGCGCTGGAGGCACTCCGCGGGCGCCCCAACCTTTAAAGCGGCGCCGCACTTAATGCCGATGGGGGGTTTTGTCTACCCAGACGCCGTGGTGACAACGGCAGGTCACGTCGATCACGGGAAGACCCAGACGACTTACGCGCTGACGGGAGTGTGGGCGATGAGGCACAGCGAGGAGATGAAGAGAGCCATGACGATAAAGCTCGGCTACGCGCAGATGGGAATTTACGATTGCGGCGAGGAGTACTACTACCCCGACGGGATGCTCAGGAACGGGAGGTGCCCGAACGGGTCCGAGCCGAGGCTAATCCGGCGCATATCAATACTTGACGTCCCGGGGCACGAGGTTCTCGTCGCGACGATGGTGTCCGGCGCGGCTGTTGTCGACGGCGCGCTGCTCGTCGTGGACGCGTCGCAGCCAGCGCCCCAGCCGCAGACAGTGGAGCACTTCGCGGTACTGGACATAATCGGCGTCAGGAACGTCGTGGTGGCGCAGAATAAGATCGATCTCGTGACCAAGGAGAAGGCTGTGGAGAACTACAGGCAGGTAAGGAGGTTCCTGGCGGGGACGTGGGCCGAGAGGGCAAAGATAGTGCCGATATCGGCGCTTCACAGGGTGAACATAGACGTCCTCGCGACCCACATGGCCAAGGCGGTGCCGCCGCGTGAGGCCGAGCTGGGAAAGCCGGCGAGACTGTCAGTGCTCCGGAGCTTTAACGTCAACCCGCCGGGAACCCCGCCGGACAAGCTCAAGGGCGGCGTCCTCGGGGGCACGCTGCTGCAGGGAGTGCTGAGAGTCGGCGATGAGATTGAAATAAGGCCGGGGCTCAAGACCGACAGGGGGTACCGGCCAATACTCACTAGGGTCTTGAGCATAGAGTACGGCGGGTACAGAATTGAGGAGGCAAGGCCGGGAGGGCTAGTCGGCATCATGACGGGGCTCGACCCCGCGCTGACAAAGGCAGACGCGCTCGCCGGGACCATAGCCGGCAAGCCAGGCACGCTGCCCCCCGCGTGGACCGCGATAGAGGTTGAGGTGAGAGCAATTCCGAGGTCGCTCGTGACAGGGCTGGAACAGTTCAAGCCGGGAGAGGTCGTCCTAGTCGCAGCGGGACCTGCCACGACGTTCGGCGTCGTGCAGGCTGTCGGGAGGGGGCTCGTGACAATAGTGCTCAAGAAGGCCGTGTGTGCAGAGCAGGGGTCAAAGGCCGTGATAATAAGGCAGACGAAGAACAGGTGGGTCGTGACAAACTACGGCATCATAAAGGGAGGGAAGGCCGTTCTCGAGTGAGGGCGGCTCAGACCGCGGAATACATCTCACCGGTCGAGAGGGGGCAAGTCGTCCTCATCGCCGTCTGTGCCCGCGTGTTTGATATTTGAGCCTTTGTTGCGCGGCAGGGCTGCTGCCGCCCCCTAGCTCACCACAGGTATCCTCGCCCGCCTCATCAAGTCCCTGAAGTGGTCCAAATTCAGCCCGCTGATCCACTGGGCCCGCCGGAGGTCCCCGGTCTCGACATAATAGATCAACGCGGCCCTTAGCCTTGGGGGGAGTCTCTCGATGAAGTTCCAGTCGGCGTGTTTTCTTCTGAGCTCTCTGGCCTCTGCCTCCTCCTGACCAAGTTCCATACTTGCTCCCAGTCTCTCCTCCTAAATAAGTGCAGCGCTTCCCTCTCGTACCGTCTCAGCTCCTCCACAATGTTTTGTACGAGCCCACGCCTCCAGGCCTCCACAAGCACCTCGAATGCCCTCCACACGGTCACGTCGAGCGTGAGCACGCGCGGCGCGAAGAAGGCGCCGCTGTTTTCGGAAAGCGCCGTGTATCCAAACCTTAAGCCCGCGGCCAGACACACAGCCTCAGGGTAGTCGATCGCCTTGAGAGGCTTGGACCGGCTTAGCGCCATGAGCTCCCTTGCCCTCGCCTCGATGTCCGGCGTCTCCGTAAAGAGGGCGAAGGAGCCGTCTGCGAGCCTCTCTGCAATCCAGTCCACTGCAGGCGGCAGCTGGATCTCCCGCAGCACAGACTCCGGCACGTGAATGACGTCGAATAGTTGTGTCAGTAAGTCGCGCCTCGAGTACCGGCTCCAGTCTATGAGGAAGGAGGAGTCGGCTATGGCCTCACGTAACACTGGGGACCCTTGCCTTTATCCTCAGCTCGTTGAACTCGGCCACGGACATTCCGGCGATGCGGGACGCGACGTAGATATCCCCGGCCTCAATGTAGTAAATCAGCGCCGCTCTGAGCTTAGGCGGAAGTCTCTCGATGAAGTTCCAGTCGGCGTGTTTTCTTCTGAGCTCTCTGGCCTCTCTGAGCGCCTCAAGAACCTCCTCCATGACTGCAGACAGGCGGGGAGGTTATGAGCTATTTGTGCCTCAACGATTGCACAGCGCGTGCAATGTTGTTTCTAGCAGCCGCGCCTATCTTAACAGGATGAAGAAGGTCAAGACCCGCCCTCGCCGCATTACCAACGGCCTTTGACGCAACCGTCATCGCGACAGTGACGTGAGACAGGCGGGCGTATCGCCGGCAAACTCAGCGGGGGCAGTTTAAAATGCCGTGCAATTAGGTATGTGGGCTTTCTCAGAGTTAAGGTCGGCCTTTTTGAGCCGACAAGGCCTGAGAGGGTCGTGGAGATAGAGGCGGTGGTGGACACCGGCGCCATTTACAGCGTGGTGAGGCGGGACATTCTCGAGCAGCTTGGCGTGAGACCTCTTGCGAGGAAGAAGTTCAGGGCCCTCGGGGGCCACGTTGAGAGAGACGTGGGCGAGGTCGGGATGGTGTTGATGGGCGAGAGGCGCACGGTTCCCGTCATCTTCGGCGAGGGGGGAGACCCCGCCGTGCTGGGCGTGACGGCGCTTGAGATTTTTGGCCTTGAGGTGGACGTCGTGAGGGGTACTCTAAGAGAGGCGGAGCTGCTCCTCCTCTAGCGCCTAGAGTCAGGGTTGCAGGCGAGCTCCCGCGCCCCCGAGGGCAGTTTTTATTGTGCGGGCGGGCTTCCGGCGTGTCTTGCGAGCTCGAGCCGCTGGGGAGGTACCACGTGCTAGAGGGCCCGAGAGTCAAGCTGAGAGCCTCGGCGGCGCGCGCCCTGATAGAGATGCACTACGGCGCGGCGGGCCACGCGACGGTCGAGCTCTGCAAGTGGACTAGAGAGGCGCTGGAGGGCGGCAGGTCTTGTTACAAGGTGAAGTTCTACGGGGCGCCCGCCGGCGGCTCCCACCGCTGCGTCGAGATGTGCCCCGTGGGGCTCGTGTGCAGCAACCGCTGCGTGTACTGCTGGAGGCCCACCGAGGAGTTCGACTCGTTCCTAGTTGACGACAGGTTCTACATGGAGCCCGAGGAGATCGTCAGGGGGGTGCTCGAGGAGAGGAGGAGGCTGCTCTCGGGCTACTGGGGCCACCCCGAGGGCCGCAAGAGGATTAAAGAGGCCCTCGAGCCGACTCACTGGGCCGTGTCGCTGTCCGGGGAGCCCGCCATGTACCCGAAACTGCCGGAGCTGATCAAGCTCGTGAGGTCGCTGCCGGGCACGAGATCCGTCTTTCTCGTGACGAACGGGCAGCACCCGGAAATGCTAAGGCGCCTAGTGGAGGAGGACGCCTTGCCGACGCAGCTGTACCTGTCCGCAAACGCCCCGAACAGGGAGCTCTACTACGCGATTAACGTCCCCGTCTACCGCAGGGAGGACGCGTGGGAGAGGTGGCTCGAGTCGCTGGACATCGCGGCCAGGGCGCCCGCGCGCACGGTCCTCCGCATAACGCTAATCAGAAGCCTCAACTGCGCCGAGAAGTACATACCGGAGTTCGCCGAGATCGTCGCGCGAGGGAGGCCTCACTTCGTCGAGGTCAAGAGCTACATGCACCTCGGCCACGCGACGTTCCGCATGAGGAGGGAGGACATGCTGAGCCACGAGGAGGTGAGAGAGTGGGCGCGCGGGCTGCTCGCCGAGCTCGGGAGGCTCGGCGCCGAGTTCGAGTACATGGACGAGGACGAGGCGAGCCGGATCGTCGTGCTGCAGAACAAGGACAGGTATGTCGACAGGTGGATAGTGCCCCCGGGCGCGGCGGCCGCCGGCGCGCTGGCTTAAATGCTGGTGCCGGCGCTGTGCCGGTGCCCCTGCTGCTGAGGGTCAAGGCCCACGGGCTCGTCGTCACGGGGAAGAACCTACACTACGAGGGGTCCCTGACGCTCGGCAGGGACATAATGGAGGCAGCCGGGTTCTACCCGCTGGAGCGCGTCGAGGTCTATAACGTCACTAACGGCGCGAGGTTCGCGACGTACGTGATGCCCGGGAGCGACGGCGAGGTCGTGCTTAACGGCGCAGCCGCGAGAATGGGGGAGGTGGGCGATGAGATAATAGTGGCTGCCTACGAGTGCGCGGCGGACCCGTGCGTCCACGTGGCGCGTATCGCGATCTTCAGCGGCAACAGGCTGAGAGAGGTCAGGCGCGCGTCTCTGCGCGAGCTCTCGGGCCTCTGCGCCGGGCAGTCTACTGCATAGCGTTAATTCAATATTAATAATGGCCGCGGGCCCCGCCCCCGTGGAGGGCGCGTTCACGCTGCTGGGCCTGTTAGCGTTGTCGTTCGCCATAGGCGTGGTGGCAACGCTGGGAGGAGTCGGCGGCGGCGTGCTGTTCACGCCAATTATGATGGGCTTTACAAACCTGCACCCAGACCTCGTCAGGGCGGCCGGGCTGGCAGTTGCGTGCTACTCGTCCATCATGGCGGGCATCACATTTTTCAGACAGAGAATCGCGCCGTTCAAGTTCGTGATACTCGCGTCAGTAATACTGCTTCCGGCCGCGATAATAGGCTCCATGTTCGGGATTTACGTCGCCGCGCTGGGGAAATGGGGCATGGGGCTCATAAGGGCGCTTCTCGGCATTATGATGTTTATAGTAGTGGCGCTCATGACGGTGAAGCGGATAGACTGGCCAGAGGCCAGGCCTCCCGGCAGGCTGGCCAGAGCCTTCGGCCTCGAGTACACGTACTTCGAGAAGACCCTCAATAGAGAGGTGACGTACTGCCCGGTAAGGCTTCACATTGTGCTGGCGCTCCTGTTCCTGCTAGGCTTCTGCTCTGGCTTCTTCGGTCTCGGCGCTGCGTGGGCAATGATACCGGTGTACAACCTGGTGGCGCTGCTGCCCCTGAAGGTCACGGCGGCTACCGCCAAGTCCTCGCTCGCCTTCGCCGACGCGGGAGCGCTGTGGGTCTACATACATTCCGGGAAGGCGTGCCCGGAGATCTTCGCGACGTGCTCCCTCGCCGTGATAGTCGGCGCGTGGCTGGGGGCCAGGCTGCTGCTTATAGCAAAGGCCGCGTTCATAAGGTGGCTGATAATAGCCATAATGATATTCAACGGAATTCAGCTGGTCACGAGAGGCACGTACGAGATGGGAATGCTGCCCTTCAGGCTGTTCTAGCCATGCCGGCGGCAGAGAGGCGGCGGGCGTCGGAGGACATATACGCCGGGGTGGCCAGGTGGCTCATCTACATAGCGCTCGTCGCGATGGGGGTGACGCTGGCGATATACATTGCGGCAGACCCGGACAGGGTCTTTGCCGAGCTGAGCGCGGCCATGGAGGGGAAGCTAAAGGTCTGGCACCCGAACGCGCCTCAGGATCAGTGGGCCCTCTATGCCACAATGTTCACGAACACAATAGTGATCATAGCCCTGCTCCCCGCCCTTCCGAGGCTCGCCAGAGAGAGGCCTGCCGCCGCCGGTGCGGCGCTGGCCGTGCTCGCCATACTGGTGCTGGCGGCGCTGGGGATAGTGACGGTCAAGGAATAGCCGCGAGAACCATCCTCATTTTTTGCTCGCGCTTAACACCCACACATAAGGACGGTACCGAGGCCGTCGCGTGGGCGGGCGCGCGCTGCGCCTCCGGGCGCGCTACGTGCTTGCCGGCGGGCTAGAGGTGATCGAGAACGGCGTTGTGGAGATAGACGACCACGGGGTGGTGGTCGGGGTGGGCAAACACACCGGCGGGACTGCAGCAGATCTGGGAAACGTCGTGCTGATGCCGCAGCTGGTCAACGGGCACGTGCACGTGCTCGACGCGGCGATGGCCGACGCGGACGGCATGTACATAGACGACCTCGTCGGGTGGCCCCACGGGGTCAAGTACCACGTCGTGCGCCGCCTAGTGTCCAGGCGGGGGCACCTGCGCCTGCTCGACGCGGTGGCGCGCAGGATGAGGAGGTACGGCGCAGGCTGCGCGCTCGTCTACGCCGAGTACGCCGCGCGCGACGTGGAGGAGGCGCTAAGGCGCCACGGAATCGAGGCGGTGGTGTTCCAGGAGGCCCACGGCGGCTTTCCCGACTACCCGAACGTGCAGGTCGCCTCGCCGCTCGACCACCCGCCCGAGTACCTGAGGCAGCTGAGGGCCAGGTACGCCCTCGTCTCTACTCACGTCTCGGAAACGCCGGAGTGCCACGAGGAGGGGGATCTCGAGCTCGCGCTGAGGGTTCTCGATGCCGACGTTCTAGTGCACCTGACGTACATAACTCCCGAGGAGGCCCTGGAGATCCCGCGCGGTAAGGTCGTCGTGGTGAACCCCAGGGCTAACGCGTATCTCGCCGGCCGCATCGCGCCCGTGCCGCTCTTGCTGCACCTCAAGCCGCTCCTGGGCACGGACAACGTCTTCGTCAACGAGCCCGACCTCTGGTCGGAGATGAAGTTCATGCACGCCTACGCGGCTGCCGCCGGCTGGAATCTGGGCGAGCGCGAGGTTCTGGCAATGGCCACGGTCTGGAACTGGGAGATGGTGAAGTGCGCGCCTCCGATCGAGCCTGGCAACAGGCTGCGCGCGCTCGCCGTGGCCGCGCCGTACGCCGGCAGCAACGTGCTGAAGTACCTAGTGAGGCGGGCCACGCACGCCGACATAGTCGCGTTCATCGAGGGCAGCGAGATAATACCCGCCTAGACCTCTCTCAGCCTGGGGCCGCCGCCTGCGCCCGTCAGGCTCGCGCCCGCACCGCCGCCCCTCCAGCTCGCCTGCACTAACGTCGCGCGGCTCGACGAGCCGCCGAAGGTGAGCTACGTGAGGAAGCACTACCTCGCGCTGAGAGAGAAATTCGGCGAGGGAGGTGGCCGCGGCACGACAGAAGAGGAGCTGAAGCTCCTGGAGGAAGTCATCACGTCGCTAGAGAGGGAGCTTGAATAGGAAATGTTATAAATCTCCTTGATTTCATTAATCCAGTGCCAGTAATACAAAGACAGGTACGGCATGTTTCTCCGTCTCCCGATTGTAGGTCTCGGCGACGCTAAGTTTGCGTTAATAGCTCAGGAAGTTGGTCGAAGCCGCCGAGAGGCTCGCGAGGGCCAGGAAGGTTATCGCAGTGGAGTTCGCGTCGAAAAATGCGGCGGAGCGCCTGAGGAAGGCCGCCGAGGAGGAGGGGATCTACCTGATCCTCGGCGGGGACTACGAGCGCCTGCCCCCGGCGTAGTCCAAAAGAGCTGGTAAGTGCGTTATAGACGCTGTATCAAGCAGCAGAAGACTGAGGACTAAGCGCGTTGTCAATAAGACAGCAACTCATTACTTAAGGCCCGCGCGAGCGCAGAGCTTGGCTTACCATTGCCTTCGCCATCTCAACCCCTCTTGAGATTATATTATACAGTAGAGAGAGGCCGGCGCGCCGGGAGCCTCTTGCCGCTCGCGCAAACGTGCCGAGCGCAGGTAAAGGCCAGCCGCCGAAGAACGGCGCGCCGAGACGCCGGGCCTCCCGGCGCTATTCTCGCGGCGCGCCGAAGAACGGCATCCCGGCGCGACCCAGCGCCGCGTTAAGTGAACGTAAAGCGGGCCGGAAGGGCGAGCGCCGGGGGCGCAGAGAACGGGCGAGAAGCTTAAAAGTGCCGGAGGGCGCGCGACGCGAGCGGCAGAATCTCAAGGAGGGTTGAAACAGCGGGAAGCCCAGCCTGCGGTGCGCGTCGATGAACTTGGCGGCGCAGAATCTCAAGAAGGGTTGAAACTAGACGGGAATTACCAGTACTGCGGCCTCTCGCTGCGCCTGATCACGTCGGGTGGGTCGTCAATAAGCTTCCACCTCCCCGATCCCGGCGCTATCAGCACTATGCCGAGATCCTCGGCGAGCTTGTCGCTGATCAGCACCTCCGTCTCCGTCGCCGAGATTATGACGTCCGCGGTCCTGGGGCCGATCTCTCTGTCCCCGGCGAGCACCCACACCTCAACCGCGTCCCTCACGAAGAAGACTCTAATGGGGCCGCCGGCAGTCCCGACCTCAATGAGACTTGCGGTGGGGGGCGGCGGGTAGAGCGAGAGCTGCCTGGCAAGCGAGGTCGGCAGGAGGAGCTGCGGCGTCTCTGCCTCGAACCCGGTGTTGACCAGAGCTGAGCTCTCGACCTCCGCGGACTTAGACCTGACCCTGAGCCTCACCCTCACCGCCATGCCCGTGCCGGAGGGGATAGACGTGGCCTATCCTCCCCCTCGTCAGCTTGTATATGTGGCCTATCCTCGCCTTCTGCTGCGCCGCCTGGCCTGTCTCCACGATTTCTGGGACAGCGCCGCGGTATAAATCAGTGGCGCCCGCCGGGCAGGGCGCCGCCCCTCAAGAGAGCGCTTTTTAAATTCCGGCCCGCATGAGGCGTGGAGTTTCTAAGGGAGCGAGCCCTCCAGTTTCTCGAAATGTCGAGGGCGGCGGCCGAGAGGGGCTTCTACGAGCTCGCCCTGTTTAACGCAGAGCAGGCGCTGCAGCTTTACGTCAAGTATTTGATTTACAGAAAGGTGGGCGACTACCCCAAGACTCACTCACTCCGGGACCTCCTGGAGAGGGCGCTGGAGCTGTACGGCGGTGCATGCGGCCTGGGGGAACTCTTAAGGCGCCGCTCCACCGCGCTGACGCTGCTGGAGCACGCCTACATAACCTCTCGCTACCTGCCGTTTAGGGCCAGGCGCGAGGACTACGAGACAGCGCGCGACACGCTGGAGGAGGCCGCGAGGGCCTTCTCATGTCTCGAGAGTTTATAGAACTGCTAAAGCGGCAGCGCGCCGCCAGGGAGATAGTTGTAAAGAACCTGAATCTCTACCTCTGCAGGATACTGCAGATTGCGAGAGAGCTGGACCCCTCTGCCGAGGTGTACCTCTTCGGCTCCTTCGCTAGAGGCGCGCCGAGACCCGACAGCGATGTCGACGTGCTCGTCATTTCCGACGCCACCGGGAGAGACTTGCTCAGCGCGGCCATGGCGGTGGACAGGATTACCGCGGAGCTCGGGGTGAGTGGAGTATTTGAGATACACGTGGCGACGCGGGAGCTGTTTGAGAGGTGGTACAGGAGATTCATAGATGTAATGGTACTGGCAAGGTGCGAGGCGCCACCAAGGGGCTAGGGGACGGGCTCCGCTGGCGCGCCCGGAGGGCAGTTAGGGATTGAAGGCGCCAGCCCTCCCCGCCAACTCTCTTCGCCAGCTCAATTATTTCGCCGCGGCGGCGAGCAGCGCCTCCACGCATGAAAGGCCTCTCCGGCAGTGCCCCCATGCAGACCTTACTCGAGGAACTTAAGCGCGAGCCCCGCCTCCAGCACGGCCCCCTCCAGCCCCAGCCTTATGTACTGAACCACGCCGCGCCACGGGGGCGCACACGCCGGCGCCACCTGGCGGGAGTGCCGCTGCGGATTTAAGCCCTCGTGCTCAAACCTCCCGCCTGGATCGCAGATGGTGGGACTCTCAGGGGCCTCTCGTCGCTTCTAGGATCTTCAGTGCGAGGCCTACCAGCTTCCTGTACTCCCGTCTCGCGAGTATCTGCGAGACTCTCGACACGTCGATCGAGACATACCCGTGCACCAGCACATTCCTGAAGCCCACGATCGCGCGGTAGAGCCTGAAGTCCTCCTCCGTGAGCATGCCCCTCCTTAGGAGCGCAATGCCGGCCCCGACGTAGCTGTGGCTCGGCTCGCCGAGAAGCGCCGCGGCCCTCTGCGCCATGTCTATCAGGGCCTGCGCCTGCATCTGGAGCGCGTGGAGGAATTTCAGCAGCTGGCCGAAGTCGTCAAGGTCAAACCCCCTCGAGACCTCCTGGTCGAGGAAGTCCGCCAGCTTCGCGACGAGCTCTGCCAGCGCCTTTACTTCCGCCATCGCGCCATTAGGGTCTCGTGCAGCTGGAGCTTCCTGGCGTCTATCTCCCAGTCCTGGCAGACGTTAAAGAGGCGGAAGACGAGGTCCCAGTCGCCGACGTGGAGGGGAATCCCCCCGAGTGCCTCCAGGACCAGGGGACAGGGCGTCTCGGGCCCCACCTCGACTAGGTCTATGTAGTCCTCGCTCATGCCGAGCCAGAGCGCGAGCTCGCCCAGAAGCTCGGAGTAAGTGTCGAGGTCAACTGCGGGTATCGCTACGTCGAGGTCTCTTGCTGGAGCCCCGCTGGCCGCGGAGCCGAACAGGAACGCGAACTTGACGTAGCGGCTCCAGGGGAACTGCTTGAGCCGCTCAAGCGACACCCTGTAGCACCTGCCCACCAGAACTTCACGCGGGCTCACGCTAACCCTAATCATGGACGCGAGTGCGCCCCCGCGATTGTCTTTATATCTGTTGCCCGTGCTCCCGTACGCCGTTTGCACCTCCCCGCCAGAACTATAGATGCTGCCACAGCCGCGTGTTGCATGGACGCGCTCCTGACGCAGATTCAGAGGGGGGAACCTGGCTGGGCCAGAAGCCGCAGCGCGCGTCAGTCTCGCTATTGTGGACCTCGCCTCTCCCCACGCCCGCCACGCCAGGGCGGGAGCGCGCGTCAGGGCAAACCAGAGCGCGTCATGGAATCCCTGGAGTAGGGGTTCCTCCCAGGAGGTCTGCGGGCAGGGGACAGCACGAGACCGCCGCCTGTGCTCGACGCTCAGCCGAGGCTCAATAACGATGAGGGACCTAGGCCGTGGCGCACTCGTTGACGCGGCAAGGCGCGAGGTTCGCGGAGGAAGCTCGGCAAGTGAGCGGGGGCTCCAGCCCCTGAGCGCGGCGGGGAGCTGAAAGGGGGTGCCGCGCGCCCTTTCATGTCGGCGCGGGCTTTTTAAAATGCTTGTGATACCGGGTTATGCGCGCGGCGTTTCTCGCGCCGGCCCTGCTCGCGGCTGTGGCGCTGGCACTGCAGCTCCCGCTAGTCGAGGTGCGGGACTGGAATGCCAGGCCGCTCGCCGCCGGCACTGCCGTCGTGACGGACGCGGCCGGCAATATCGTTGCGGTGGCCTACGTGACGGACGGCAGGCTGGACCGCGCGCTGCCGTGGGGCCCCGGTTACGCGCTCAGGGTTGCGTGGGGCCACGTGACTAGAGAGGACATAGAGAGGGGGCTTGCAATCTGGATATACGACAGCTCCAACCCGCTTGACGTCGCGCTGCTCGGCAGCCCGGAGCACGCAAGCATACGCACCTATGTCTACCCGCTTGCCGTGACGCTGACCGACTCCATGGGGAGGCCTGTGGCGGGCTGCAGTGTTGTCGTAATTGACGAGGCCACCGGCGGGAGGCTGTACAGGGGCACCGGAGAGACCGACTCGACTGGCACGACGAGGGTGGTGCCCGTGCAGCCGCCGTCGCGGCACTCGCAAGTGCCGCACGGCACCTTCAGGATAGAGGCTTACTGCGACGGCGTGATGGCGGCGAGCGCCAGCTATAGAATCGAGAGGGGGGCCGCGGTGCCCGCGGAGGGCTGGAACGCCCGGCTCGTGGTCAATCTGGCGCCCTCCCTGCCGGCCCGCGGGGGCCTTGAGGCCAGGGGCTACCTCGCCGTTCGGGGCGTCAGGTTCGCGAACGGCACGGCGGGCAGCATTATCGTGCCCCTGACAATTGCGGAAGGCGCTGCCGTGCTGGAGAGGGCCGTCCCGCTGCTGCCTGAGTACGGCGCCGAGGTCTACATAACCGCAGTTCGCGCGGGCGGGGTCGAGCTGGCGGTGCTCGGCGGGAGGCGCTTGGTGTTCAACGGGAGCGCCCAGCAGCTGACTGGCGGCGTTGACCTATCGCGGCTCGCGTCGCGCGTGGTCGTGCGCGCGGTGGGCCGCGAGGGCCTCGAGCGCGGAGACGTGGCGCTGGAAATCCTGGCGGGAGGTCACGTTGTGGCGAGAGGGCAGGGCCGTGTCGAGGCGGTGCTGCCGGCGAGCGAGCTAGTGGGGAGCTACACGCTGAGAGTAAGCATGCCGGGAGGAACGACTGAAGAGCTCCCGCTCGCCGTGGGGGGTCCCGCGGTCAACATAACAGTGGCAGTCGTCAGGGTCGCGGTGCGGGCAATTGACGGCTTCGGCCAGACGCGCCCCCTTTCA
>JAJHRB010000107.1 GCA_020833025.1 Thermoproteaceae archaeon
GCAGCAAGGAGCAAGCATGTATATGTGATATGCGAAGGATACTCATCACACGGAATTTTGCGCCATTGCAGAAAGAGCAATAGGAAATAGAACTGAAGAGATGCTAGCAACGGAACTGGCGCGCTACCGATATCGAGAGGTTTGTGAAAAAGAAAATAGACGATAATCGCAGCAAGGCAAAATAATGCTATTAAAGCCAGAGATCCAGTTTTAAAAACATACCAACAACGTCCTTTCAATTTTAGTATTTCACTTGAAAATTTCATAGCCTTTAAGGCAAGACTTGGCACTTCATTAGGAAGCTGATAGTCATGATTATGAACGTCAGGTAACCTCTCCAGAGTATGCTGGCCGTCCAGCTAAGAAGTAGTGGGGTCATAGCGCTAATTAAAACGTTGGTGGCGTACCATAAGCCGCAAGCAGCCGCGCGGCCTACACTGCCCGTCTTTGAGTAGGTTGCCCAGGCAACCCACCCGCCGATAAATGTAGCAGCTGCAACACCTGCGATAAGCGGAGCTAGCACGTCCGCCACCAGCGCGTACCCCCTGCCCAGCGGCTTGTCTATGTCCGTCCCCGCCACCGCTCTCGATATCTCTCCGAGCGCCTGCGATATCTGCGGGTACGCTTGCGGCTTGTACTGCTTGTTTGACGCCTGCCACTTTTTGGCCAGGGCGTCCACAGCCCTCGACAGTGCGGCGTAGTAGCCGGAGAGCGTCGTGTTGTCGACCACGACCCAGTCGCCGAAGTACACGGTCTTGTTCTTGAACCAGTAGTTGGCATAGGTGAAGGCTAGCTGGTAGCCGCCCCCGCCCACCTGCGCGAGAGTGATCACGTAGAGCCTGTGCGTCTCGTTTATGTACCTCACGTAAAGCAGCGCCAGGTACCGCAGCGCCGTGCCAGATACTTATATACCCTGTAGTTTTGCCCCCTCTGAGAGGGCACTCCCGCCGGGCGAGGGGCCGCCGGCGCTGCTGCCTCGCCGTCCTGGCAGCCTCTTAAGTTGTACTGATACAATTTGGCAAGCCGAGGGAGGCAGCGCTACTCTGCGACCAGTGAGCGGGGACTTCGGCCCCCGGAGCGCGGCGGGGGTTGAAAGGGGGGTCACTTCAGCAGGCCTCTGTCGTGGGGACCGCGTAGTCCACAATAACAAAGTTGTTAAAAAGGGAAGTGTTTTAAAGAGGGTCGGGGGAACGCTACTTAACTTCCTTTAAAAATGCGACTATGTGGGCAAACGCGCCGGTGCAGAATTCTCTCATCGACGCGTGGAGTGTGTCTAGCATGAAGAAGTAGGGAACCCGCGCCTCGGCGTCAAATATCAACATTGCGCCGTTGATTGTGGCATTGATTAACTCGCCGTGTCCCTTGATCGCCAGCCTGGAGTAGTTGAAGCTCGTCTCGACAACCAGTGGGGAGCGGGCCACAAATGACGAGTCCGCGAAGTTCACCGGCTTCGTGTCGTGGCGCTTGTGGACAATACCGCCCAGCGGTCTGACCGTCTTGTTGCCCACCTTTTCGACCTTGTCTAGATCCAGGAGCAGCTCCCCTATGTAGGTAAACGAGTGTGGGTACTTAAACGCGGCCAGGGGTATCTCGCGGCCATTTAGCGTCGCCTCTATCAGCTTGCCGTTATGATACTTGAGAGTTAACTCCGCCGTGAACTTTTTCCCGCCCTTACAAAGCACCTTCGCCTCATAAACCGTCGTGAAGGTCCCGTTGGCAACGGGGACAGAGGGCTTACGCATGTAGGCATGTGGGTAGGCGCCTGCCGCAAGCCAGACAGCAGATGCCATAAGCGCCGCAATGACGAGCGCCGCGGTAATGGTAAACAAAGCTCTGCCACTCATGTCAACACGCACGTACCGATATTGAACTTTGTGTGAACCAATTATTGGCATAAATACCTAAAACATACCAGTCAACCGAGTCGTAATCAGTCCTCATCCATTCGTAGCCGCTCCAAGGATCGCCGATACAACCAGCAAAAGATGGGTGTGCTTGCTTCTGTATCCTAAAACTATATATACCGCCAGACCTAATGTCTGCGCTGCCGGTATGAGCGACCACTTTACGAGCGCTGTCGTCATACCACACCTTTGTCCAGGTTTTCTGGTAGGCATAGCCAATTACACAGTCTGTGCCTACGCAGTCTTGGCGCACATCTTCACTGTATAGCTCCACAACCGCCGCCACCAGTATCGAGGCGCCTACTAGAAGCGCCATAGCCGCGAGCGCGAGCCACCGCACGTCCCCCAGGAGCTTCCCGGATTTTTTCGCGCGAAATTTTGAGTAACAGCCGCGGCGGCCCCTCAGGCCCCGCCCCCTGCCTGCAGCCTCTCGACGTGTTCCAGCACCGCTGACGCGACCCTCCTCACGTCGTCGGCGATAAGGTCGATCAGCGCGTACCTGCTGTAAACGCCGGACTTGTCGAGGCCGCCGTGCTGGAACTCGTGCAGGCTTATCGCCACGTTGGTCAGGTCGTAAAGCTTGAGGCCCGTCGCCTCCTCCAGAATCTTAGCGACCGCCAGCATGTAGCCTGTCGGCATGAAGGCTATTATGAAGTCGGCGAGGTGGACCCTCCGCCCGTCCCGTGTTGACCCGATCCCCTGGAACTTCCCGGCCAGCCTGTCCCTGTGGTCCACCGCCAGCGCCGCCAGGAGGGCCTTCCACGCCTGGAATGCCTTCCCCGCGGCGTTCCTGTAGAGGCCCTCCTCGAGGAACCTTAGCGCGAGCTCCGCCTCGTATTTCGCCTCGAGGAGCCGGCCGCGCTTGTAGCCCTCAGGGTCCCTCCACGGCTTTGAGAGCTCGAGCACGACAAAAAGCGCGCGGCGTTAAAAAAAAAAGGCGCCTCTTAGGCGCTACCGCCTGCGCGACAGCGCCCGCGCCGCGAGCCACGTCAGGAGCACGAGAGCGGGCGGCGCCAGCGAGTACGAGAACGCCAGGAAGAGCTCGGCGGGAAGGCCCACGGCCAGCGTGTAGCCCGCCTCCGGCAGCGCCATCAGCGCGGGCACGAGCACTATCAGCAGCGCCGCCAGCGGCCCGAGAAGCCGCCGGGAGAGCGCGTGCCACGCGACGGCGACGAGCGCGGCGGCGTAGAGGGCGGCGGCGAGCCATGCCGCCGCGATGCTGAACACAACAGCGCCCCCCACGGGCACCAGCACAGGCAGCGCGACGAGGCTGTGGAGGGATGGCTCGAACCCCCTCACTATCACGAGCGCGGGCCCCGACACATAAGGCCTCACCAGCGGCAGCACGGGCCTGACGTCCCCGCGCACGAGAACGGCGCCCCCGACGACATCTTCCGTCCACGGCTCGT
>JAJHRB010000110.1 GCA_020833025.1 Thermoproteaceae archaeon
CGAGGCAATCCGTCGCCGCCAGCTCGCTGTCGCTCGCGCCGGGGCTGTACACCACCCTGGCGCCGAACAGTATCCTCAGCATGCGCGCGAGCCAGCCGAGCATCGCGTCGACGTAAATGCAGTCGGCACGCGGGGATCCCTTGAGCTCGCACGCCACGCCCCCGCGGCCGCCCGCGGAATTAAAGCAGCAGCGCCCGCGGAGGCGTGGCGGAGAGGCAGGACCTCAAGAGGCTGCTCCTGGAGGTGCTGGGCGACCCCGGGTTGCCAGGAGGCTCGCCGAGCTCGTGGTCGAGGCCGTCGCGGCGGAGAGAGACCTCGCGCTGAAGCTCGCCTCGGCCGTGGCCGGGGTTATCGCTGTGCCGCTCGACGTCGCCACGAAGCGCGACGTTGAGGACATGAAGAGGGAGCTCGCAGACCTCAAGGCCAGAGTCCAGAGCATCGAGACCAGAGTCCAGAACATTGAGGGTAGAATCCAGGACGTTGAGACCAGAGTCCAGAACGTCGAGAGGGGTCTCGGAGAGGTAAGGAAGATGATCAGAGACGTCCAGAGAACCCTCGAGGGCGTGGCGCTGACGGTCGAGGAGTCTGGACGCGACTGGGTCCAGCACCTGCTCGGGCAGAGGGGCTACAGGTGCGCGGCGGAGAGGCTCGTGATAGAGGGCGCCTACGAATTCGACATCTACTGCAACGCCGGTACTTTGACCGCAGTCGGCGAGGCAAAGGTGAGGGCGGGCGGAAGGGACGTGGAGAGGGTGGCGGAGAGGGCGGGAGAGCTGGCGCGCCGCTGGCCGGAGAGGGTGTCGGGCAGGCTGGTGCCCCTCCTTTACGCCCTGGCGGCGGAGCCCTCCGCCGCGCAGAGGGCGAGGGAGCTCAGTGTGTGGCTAGTCGAGAGCAGGAGGGAGCTCGTGACGCTGGAGGAGGCCCTCTCGGCGCGGTAGGAGCCGGCAGCCGCCTGAGGCGGGGCCGGACTGGCTGACGCGCCGAGAGTGCGCCTCTCCGAGCGGCCAGTGCCGGGACCTGTTACTCGAGTTCTCGTAGTAAAAAAGCCGAAGAAGTCTCGTGCAACGTGCATGCAGGCGTCCACCGCGGCCCGGGAGCGTCTCCCGGAAAGGTACTAGTGTCAAGCTCACGCGAGTCCTCGCAGCCCTTGCGGCCCTGGCACTCTCGGCGGCGGTTGCGCACGCAGGTAACGACGGCGCGAACTTGCGGGAGGTATTGGGCGAGTACGTGGAGAAGTACCACGGGATATGGGAAGACTTGAATTGGACCAGGGAGGAGGTCGAGGGCTTCTATAACGCGCTCAAGGCCCTCGGATAGAGCGGCATGATATACGGGGATGACCTGGCGTGGGAGAGCGACGTTGAGAGAAGCGATGTCGGGGGCTACGGTTACAACTGAAAGTCTTGCCCTTTAGGGCGGGGTAAAGCTTTTCAAGGGCGACGCCCGCCGTGGAGCTGCTGCGCAGATACCGGAACGCGCTGAACTACGCCATCCGGGCGGTCATAGCGCGCAAGGCACTATCGCTGGGCAGAGCCCACGCCCTGCTGTACAGGGCGCTGAGGGAGGCGTACGGCCTGCCGCCCAGAGTAGCGCAGGGCTGCTACCGGGAGGCGATAGCCATAGCAAAGTCGTGGCTCAAAACCCAAACAGAGGGAGGCTTCCAACTACCAAAACGCTTAGGATGTGGCTGACGCACCGGAGCGGCTACCGCATTAAAGACGGCTACGTGGAAATCGCTGGCGGGATAAGGCTCCCGATAGTAGGATGGGACAGACGGTACGATGAATATCCAAACAGGGAGGCAAGGCTGGTGCTCAGGCGCGGCGAGATGTTCCTCATGGTAACCAAGCGAGTGCCGAAGCCAGAGAAGTACCGGCCGCAAGGCGTGCTGGCTGTGGACGTGAACGAGAGGCAGCTAGTCGTCGGTAATTCTCGCGTGGAAGCGAGAATTGAAACACCCATACGCAGGGCCCTGCACTTCAAAAGACTGGCCGAGAGACTGCAGAGGAAGTACTCTGCTTCGAGATACAATGCATGGTTTAGGCGGAGCGGAATTAGGAGGAGGATAGCCCGCTTCCACCGGAAGGCGAAGAACATCCTGGAGGACTGGGCCAGGAAGGCGTCGTGCAGGATAGTCGGGATGGCCAGGCAGATGAGGTGCGTAGTCGCCATGGAGGACCTGACCAATTTAATCGAGTCGCTTAGGAGGTTGCCCAAGAGCCACAAGGCGGCCCTGCTGATGCTGGGCTACCGCGGGCTGGGCTTCTGGCTCGACTGGCAGGCTGAGAAGCGGGGAGTGCCCGTTGTGGTGGTGGAGCCCAGGGGCACGTCCACGACGTGTCCCAGATGCGGCGCCAGGCTGAGGGAAGCAGAACGCAGGCGCATGCGCTGTCCCAAGTGCGGCTTCGAGGGAGACAGGGACTCCGTCGCCATAGCAAACATCGAGCGCAGGGCCCTCCTCAAGATGGGGGGACCTCTGGCCGCCCCGACTGCCCCGCAGATGACAGATGTGGCAACGAATAGATGCGGGGAACCGGTGAGCCGCCCGGGGGCGCTCCCGCCCTCTAGGGCGGGGAGGAGGTCAGATGCAGGGTAGTCGCCCCTTCGCGCTCCTGGCCGCAGTCTCCGCGCTCGCAGCCCTGGCCCTGCTGCTCCTGCACTTCTCGCAGCCAGCGGGCCCGCGTGAGGCCGCGAGCGTTGTGGTGTGCGATGGCGGCTGCAGGGCCCTCGGCGGCGAGAGCGCCGAGAGAGTGGTTAGGCTCCTCCACGCGGCGGCCTCCAGGGCGGAGGCCGTGGGGAGGTGCGCCCTTACCGACGAGTACATCGCGGAGCTCAGGGTAAGACCTTACGTGGAGGTGAACCTCGCGAGGCCAATCCCCCTGACCGTGAGCACGCCACACGGCGCGTACCGCTTCAACGCCACGGCCTTCTTGCTCGCCGCGAACGGCCTCATATGGATCCGCAGCCCCAGCGCGGCCATTCCCGGCGGGGTCTGGAGCTGCGTCAAGCCGAGGCCGGAGGACCTCGAGGCGCTGAGAAAGGCGCTCTTTGGCTGAGCGCCGGCCGCCCTTACCGGCGAGGCGCCGTGCTGTTACTCAAATTCTTGGCGGCAAAAAAATCCGGAGAGTCTTAGTGCGGCATGCGCATGGTGCGCGCGGGCGCCGCGCCGGCGCTGCATGGCGCGAGGCTCCTCGCGATTGCCGCCGCTGCTGTAGCCCTGGCCCTCGCGACGTGGGCCGTCTACACGTGGCCCGT
>JAJHRB010000040.1 GCA_020833025.1 Thermoproteaceae archaeon
CGGGCCGCGGCGTTCTCGTTGACGCCCCTAGGCGCGAGCTCAGGGTAAGGAAGCTCGGCACTGGCACGATCGTCCTGCCGCTAGGCGAGAGCGCGGTGAGGTGGGTTCTTGAGCGCGTGAGGGAGGGAGCGAGGCTGGTCCTCGCAATGGTGTGGGTGGAGGGCGGCATGTTACGCGTCGCGCTTGTCTTCAGGCGCGAGGTGGAGCCCGTCGAGCCAAAGCGCCTGCTCGCGGTGGACCTCAACGCGCTGCACAACGGCATCGCGTGGGCCGTTGTGGAGCGAGATAGGGTGCTAAGGCGCGGCGCGCTGAGGCCCCATCTGCGCAGACTAGAGAAATTGCAGCGCGAGATAGCCAGGCTCGACTCGCTGTGCGCGAGGAGGGGAGGCCCTCACTGCGACACGGCAAGAGGCGCGAAGAGCAGGCTCTGGAGACTGCTGGGGGAGTGGACAAAAGAGGCTGCAAAATTCGTCGTCAGGCTCGCGCTGCAGTACAGGGCTGCCATAGTTGTGGACACGCCGGAGAGCGAGTCAATGCAGGAGCTCAAGCAGAGCGGGAGCTACCCCGCCGATAGGAAGGCGTTGCTGAACTTCGGCAGGCTGAGGAGGCTGATTGAGGGGCTGGCCGCATGGCACGGAGCCACGTGCATCGAGGCGAGACTCTACTCAACGCTGTGCCCGCAGTGCGGAACCAAGATGACGGAGCTGCAAAACAGGCAAGTCAGGTGCCCGAGGTGCGGCATGGAGGCGCGCCGCGACGAGGTGCCGGCGATGTGGGCGCAGAGGAGGCTTGACGGGCTGATAGGGCCCGCAAATCCCCGCCGCGGCCCCGCCCCGCGATTAGTGAGCGGGGACTCCGGCCCCCGGAGTGCGGCGGGGAGATGAAAGGGGGCGCAGCTGTCCTTGCCGCCCGAGACTGCGACGTAAATGACGTCTCCCATCTCCACCATGCGGTACCGCCTGATCGTCCAGAACACCCTTCTCTTGTATGCGTTAATGTTGGCGCCCACAGCGCTGACAGTTTCAAGAGTTCTTGAGCTCAACCCTCCCTTGCGGGTTTTAAGACGCTCCTCAATCTGCACTGGCGCGCCAAGCCGGCCGCGGCTTAAGGCAAGCGTCTAAATACCGGTGCGCGCAGCTCCGTGGTCTTTCATTTGCTCCACCCGAGACTCCAGGAGGCTGTCAGGAGGCTCGGGTACTTGGAGCCCACGCCGGCTCAGCAGGCCGCGATACCGGTAATACTTTCCGGCGCACATGTATTGCTGGCGGCCCCGAGCGGGTCCGGCAAGACCGAGGCTGCGCTCTTCCCCGTCCTCTCGAGAATGCTGAGCGAGACCAAGACTGGAGGTGCAGTGCGCTGTCTTTACATCACGCCGCTCAGATCCCTAAACCGCGACTTGCTGAGGCGCGTTTACGCCGTGACAGACGCCATCGGCGTGACAGTCGCCGTCAGGCACGGCGACACCACGGCATCTGAGAGGAGGCTAATCTCGTCGAGACCCCCCGACGTGCTCATAACCACGCCGGAGTCGCTGCAGATACTACTCCTGCACCGGAAACTACGCCAGAGCCTCAGGGGAGTTAGATACGTGATAGTTGACGAAGTGCACGAGCTCGTGAACAGCAAGAGAGGTGCCCAGCTAGCGCTGGGTCTCGAGAGGCTTGTAGAGCTGGCCGGCGAGTTCCAGAGAGTAGGTCTCTCGGCGACTGTCGGGGCGCCGGAGCTCGTCGCGGCGTTTCTCGGCGGCGTGGGCAGGAGGGTGGAGGTAGTGAGCGTCTCGGCGAAGAAGCACTACGAGATCAACGTAGTGCTCCCCACGCCGTCTGACGGGGACTTCGCCGACGCCGAGAGGCTAGACGCGACGCCGGAGGCTGTGGCGAGGATCAAGAAAGTTGTCGAGCTCGTGAGGCAGGCGGGGGGCTCTGTCTTAGTGTTCACGAACACGAGGGACGGCGCGGAGTTCCTCGCGTCGAGGCTCAGGAAAATTCTCGGCGACGTCATTGAGGTGCACCACTCGTCACTCTCCAGGGAGCATAGGGTGTCCGTCGAGGAGAGGCTCAGACGCGGCGAGCTAAAGGCAGTTGTCGCCACGTCGAGTCTCGAACTGGGAATTGACATAGGCGAGATAGAGCTGGTGATCCAGTACGGCTCTCCGAGGCAGTCCTCCAGGCTTCTCCAAAGAGTCGGGAGGGGCGGGCACAAAGTGGGCGCGATCTCGCGGGGGGTTATTGTCGCGCTTGACTTTGAGGACTACTTAGAGTCAAAGGTCATAGCCGAGAGGGCAGCAAGGGGGGAGCTCGAGGCTGACATTGAGTATCACGAGAGCGCCCTTGACGTGCTGCTGCACCAGGTCGTTGGCATGGCGCTTGAGGCGAGGCTGGACGGGCGGGAGTTGACTGCAGAGGGCGTAATGCGCGCCGTCAGGAGGGCGCACCCGTACAGGAACGTAACCGAGGAGGACTTACGCCTCGTACTGGACTTCGCCGAGAGGCACGGGCTGCTCCGGGGGCTTAGGCCAAGGCGCGGCAGCGTGAAGTATTACTTTGAGAATGTTTCCGTGATACCAGATGGCAAGAGCCTCAAGGCTGTTGACGAAACGACGGGAAGGGCCGTCGGCGAGCTCGACGAGGAGTTCGTGCACTCGCTGGAGCCGGGCGCGAGGATAGTGCTCTCCGGCAGGGTCTGGACGCTGACGAGGCGTGAGGGCGATGTGGTGTACCTGTACCCCGACTATGACGTACGGGGGGCCGTGCCGGCGTGGCTCGGCGAGCAGATACCCGTGCCGTACGAGGTAGCGCGCGAGGTCTGCGCAAGGCGCGCAGCGGCTCTCCGCGACGCCCTCGCCAGCCGCGCCGAGGTGCCCGTGGATCTGGAGGGCCTTGCAGAGGATCTCATACCAAAGCCGGGGATGCTCCACATTCACGTCGTGGAGAGAAGGTATGCCGTGATTCACAGCTGTTTGGGATCCAGGGGAAATGAGGCGCTCGGCATGTACCTATCGCACGCGCTCTCGGCGTATGCCGGGCCCGTGGGGTACAGGTCAGACGCATACAGGGTGCTCCTAATATTCCGCGAGCGCGCCGTCGTGGACGCAATTATCGAGCTCTTGAGGAGGCCGCAGCACTTCATTTACGCGACGCTGAGAAATGCTGTAAGGAGCTCAAGATTGTTTGCATACAAGTTCCTGCAGGTTGCCAGGAGGGTTGGCATTGTCAGCAGAGATGCCGAGGAGGTCCCCGCGAGACTCTACGAAGCCTACATAGACGACTTGCCGGGGCTGGAGGCCGTGAACGAAATATTTGTCGAGAGACTTGACGTGATGGCGTTAATGTCGCTAGTGGAGGGAGTCTCGAGCGGCAGGATGCAAGTCGCCGTCAAGAGACTCGCGAGGCCGACCGCGCTCGAGAGGCCGGTGCTCGAGGAGGCCCTGCGCGCGGACTTTGCATTCCGCGGCCTCTCGAGGGAGGCCCTCGCAGACCTCGTGAGGAGGCGCATATATAGCAGGCAGGTAACGCTCCTGTGCCTCAATTGCGGGTGGGCGCTGACAGTGAGGGCCGCGCTGCTTCCCGACGACGTCCGCTGCGCGCAGTGCGGCTTCAGGGCACTGGCAGTTGTCAAGGGAGTCGACCTGGAGACCGCGAAGCGCGCGCTGAGCAAGTTTAAGCTGCGCCAGGGAATGAGTAAGGAGGAGAGGAAGGTGCTGGAGACTCTCAGGCAGAGCGCGTCAATAGTGCTCGCGCACGGGAGGCTGGGGGCTCTCGTGCAGCTAGCACATGGCGTGGGCCCGAGAGCTGCCATCAAGGTGCTTAATAGAGTGAGCAGCGGGGAGGACCTCTGGGCGGCGATAATGGAGGCAGAGAGGCAGTTCGCCGCAACCCGGGGCTTCTGGAGCTGACGCCCCTTTCGGCGGCCCCGAGACGCCGCTAGGCCTCCCGGGCGGGGCCGGCTGACGCGCCTCAGCCAAGGCCCTTGGACTTCAGAAACTCCTCGAAGACTTGCCTCGCGCGCTCCGCGAGCGGGCCCGCGCCCTCCACTCCTATCTCGCTGACGCGAACCTTATCGCCTATCACGACAGTATTAGTCTCCTCTATGTACTTCACCATGCCAGGGAATATCCTCTCGGCATACTTTGCGAACTCCCGCATGTCTATCCTCCTCTCAATGCTGTCTATGTGCACGACGAATCTGTGCATTACGAAGACGCGCGTATATCTCTCGCCGGTCTTGCTCACGGCATTTGCGAGCGCGATGTTGAGCTGGCTGTCTACTGCGTGCAGCACTCCTCTGTAGACCTCTCCCGTGGAGAGCACTACCTGGACCTCCCGCCCGATCATGCTGTTGAGTTCTGCCACGAATCGCTTGCTGGATTCCGCAAGGGTCAGAGCCATGAAATTCCCCAGGTGCTCAAGGTTATAAAGTTGGCCTAGAGCTGTCGGCGCGGCGACGGAACGCCGCGGGGATGTGCTCCCCGAAATGTGGACTCTGAAGGGGGTCTCAACGGCGCGCGATCCCTAGCCGGGGACGTGGCGATCACGCAATGCCGATATACACCTTCTCTCCGATCCTAAGTGGCAGCTCTCTCATTATGTCTAGCTGCAAGCCCCCGATGGAAATTCTTGTCATGCTGCTGTTCACATGGTAGACCACGCCCCATGCGTACACCCTAAACTTGCTCTTGTAGTCCGGATCCTTCTCTTTCTGAATGACCAGTCTAACGCCGTCTCCCGGGGACAGCTTAATGCCAAGGAGCTCTAGCGGCAGCTCTATCCTAACGTCAGCATCGCCCTTGAGGGTGATGACATTTGGTAGGTCGTTACTCACGCTCTCCACGACGAGAGAGAACTCCACGGAGAGCGGGAGCCTGTCGCTAAAAAGTTTTTAGTTCTTTGCTAGCCTGGAGGCCGGCTGCCGCCTAGTCGAGCTCCCCCGTTTTCTTCTCCTCCTCCTTCTTCTCCTCTTTCTCCTTCTCTAGCTTCGACGCGGCGATTATCTCGTCAATTCTCAAGATCATTGACGCGACCTCCACCGCCACCTTAAGCGCGTTGAGCTTGACCGATAGCGGCTCGATGATGCCGAGGGACATCATGTCGACGACCTTGCCCTGATACACGTCGAGGCCGTACTTCCAGCCGTCAGACTGCTCGTGCCTGTGCCTCAGCTCGGTGATTATATCAATTGGGTCCAGGCCGGCATTCTCGGCAAGCGTCTTGGGTATTGCCTCTAGGGCCCTTGCAAATGCCTCTATTGCGTACTGCTCCCTGCCGCCAACCTTGGACGCGTAGCCGAGCGCAGCCCTGGCGGCCTCTACCTCGGCTGCGCCGCCGGCCGGCAGGATGTACGGCTCCTCGATCACGTCGGCCACCACAGACAGCGCGTCGTCGAGATTGCGCTCTGCCTCGTCAACGAGCCTCTCAAAGCCGCCCCTGACTAGTATCGATACGGCCCTCGGGTTCTTGCACTGCTCGACGAATACCATCTTCTCGTCGCCAACGCGTCTCTCCTCGACGAGGCCCGCGAAGCCGAGGTCGGCCTCAGTCAGGTCCTCAATACTTGTCACCAGGCGGGCGCCGGCCGCTCTCACTAGCTTCTCGATGTCGCTGCGCTTCACCCTTCTCACGGCAAGGATTCCGGCCTTTGCCAGGTAGTACTGCGCTATATCGTCAATCCCCTTGGTCGTGAAGACGGCATTCACGCCGAGAGACTTGAGCTTCTCGACGTAGCCTCTGAGGATTTTCTCCTCCTCCTCCAGGAATGCCCTGAGCTGGCTCGGATCGTTAATTCTGATCTCAGCATCTATTTCGGGCTTCTCAACCTCAAGCGGCGCGTCGAGCAGCGCTATCCTGGCATTAATTATGCGCTTTGGCATTGCCGCATGGACCACTTCCTTGTCGATGACAATGCCGTAGACAAGCTGCGTGTCGAGCAGAGACCCGCCGTGCTTCTTGACGATCTGTATATTGTCCAGGTCGACGTACCACTTCTCTCCTCTCTCCTCGGCCACCTGTAGCACTGCCTTGACGGCAATGTCGGTGAAATACTCCTTGACCGTCTCGCTTATCTTGCCGCTCATTGCCGTCATCGCTATCTTCTTCAGCGTGTCGACCTCGTTGCGTGACGTCGGCACGGCAATCTTGCGCAGGTGCTCGGTCGCGACGTCGAGCGCCCTCTTGTAACCGCTGACTATCACCGTGGGGTGAATATTCTTCTCGAGAAGCTTCTCGGCCTCCTCCAGCAGCGCGCCGGCAAGGACTACGGCAGTTGTGGTGCCGTCGCCGGCCTCCTCCTCTTGCGACTTGGCAATCTCGACCATCAGCTTAGCTATTGGGTGCTGGACGTCCATCTCGTCCAGTATTGCGGCGCCGTCGTTGGTTATCGTTATGTCGCCTAACGAGTCTATTAGCATCTTGTCCATGCCCTTAGGTCCTAGAGTCGTCCGGAGGACCTCCGACACAGCCCTGGCAATCATTATATTAAGCCTTAGCGCCTCCTTGCCGTAAGCCCTCTGCGTGCCCTCCTTGAGCACTAACACAGGGACGCCGCCAATCTGCGTCAGTATTGCCTGGCTGCTCACGCCCTTTACAAACGCCATGCATATAAAAACGTTTCCCCGTCTCTGCTGCCGGTAAAGTATTTAAGAGATTGCCGCCCCTGGGTCAACCGGGCCCCGGTAGTCTAGCCCGGTCAAGGGCGCGGTCCGGCCATGGATGCGGGCCTCTCGAGCCCGTGACCCGGGTTCAAATCCCGGCCGGGGCACCAACCTCCCGCCGGTCCTCAATTCTGTAAAGCGACGCCTTTGCATCAACGGCGCGCCGCTTCCAAAGGCGTTCCAATCTTTTGCAACGGAAAGTTTCCACCTCTGTGCCACCAGTGTGCCAACACCAGCGAGCCGGCAAGCCGCTAGGGCCCCGCTGGCGCCCCGCCGGCTTGCTCGCCGCGCTGCCCGTCCCTGCAGAGCCCCCTCAGGAGCGCGTTCAACTGACTTTTTTGCACGACGCGGTGGGCAGCGAACTCAATTGCGTAGCGGAGCGCCCTGCTCCTGGCATCCAGCCAGGCGTCTCGCGCTGCGGCGAAAAGCGCCGTGTAAACACTATCATACAGTTCAAAATAGTCCACCAGATCGTCAACGACGAAGCGCGGCCCCTGCCTGAGTAGCGAGGAGAGCAGCAGGGGGTCTCGTATGTGCCTGGCAATGTGTTTTTTCAGATATTCGGCCAACTCTCCCGGCCCCGCGCCGACGTAGACGTCGCCCCCGGCGCCGTCGCTGTACACCGCGCAGAGCGCCAGGAGCTCGTGGTCGTCGAAATACGCGAGCGCGGCCGCGAGACAGCGCCGCGAGAGCTCTAGGGCCCTGTCCAGAGTTTTGGCCGGCCGCGCGTCCCCGCGGGGCTCTCTACACTGCTGTTCAGCCTTGAAAAGCGCTTTCAGCTCTCGCGACACGAGCAACATGTAGACGTGGGCGTTCCTCTCGCCGAGCCGGCACACCCTGTCCCCGGCGGCGCTCACGGGAAACAGTTCAATGTAGCTGTTTACTACGGCGGAAAGCCGCACCTCCAGCGACCTCCTGTTGGCGCGGGGGTCGCAGGCCTGCGCAAGCCTGAGGATCTCGCCGAGGAGCGCCGCCCTCTCGACGCACTCCCCCGGCTTGAGGATGTGCCTCGCGGCGGCCAGTGTGAACTCATCCAGCGTGCCCTCTGCATAGATTTGGCACAACCCGGCGGGAGTCTCCCCCGTTTGACGGCGCTCAGCTCCCACAGGGTTTTTACAAAGTTCCAACATTATAAACTCTCCGGCGCGGGACGGCGCCCGGCGCGCCGTCAAAAAGCGGCGCCAGCAGGAAGCCGCGCCGTCAAACGGCGGCCCCGTTATCAGAGCGCGCCGTCAAAAAGCGGCGCCGCCCGCCGCGGCGCGCCGTGAAAGTAGAAAACGAGAAAAGCCCGGCGCGGTAGTTGGGGGCATGGAGCCCGAGAGGAGACCCGGAACGGCCGCAGTCGCGCCGGTGCCGATCCCAGCAATCCCCGCCCGCGTTATCAACATGGACAGATTTGGCAGCAAGATAGAGATATCGCTAAGGCCGCCCGCCCACTGGCTGCACAAGATCCGGCCGGACGCCCGGCACTACGACGCCGTCCTGCTGCTGCCGAACGGGGTGGCGTACTTCGCGCAGCTGACGCTCCACAGGATCACGCGCGGCGGGATGTGTCTCTTCTACGTCAGGCGCCCCGCCAGCAAGGCAGTCGCCGAGGTGCTGAGGGCAGCGGAGGCGAAGTACATCGGGGTTCTCGACATAGTGCCGAGCCCGCCGCTGGAAAGGGGACAAGCCGCAGCAAGTAGGCGGCGCCCATGACGGGGGCGCCCGCGGCGGCGCTCGCGGGGGCCCGAGACTCCGTACAGGGCCGCGCCGCCCCGGCCGCCGAAGTGAAGGAGGATTTAAACGCTGCGCTCGCGGGGGAGCGGGGCGCCGGGACGAAAAATGGGGGGAGTCCCTCCCCGGGGGGCGCGCTGCACGCGGCGCCTGCACGGGGCGCGCACGAGCCCAGCACAGCTCCTGCACAAGCCCTGCACGCGGCGGGGGAGCAGGGCGCGGGCTGCAAGTGCAGGGCCGCGTCGCGGCGCCTTGTAGAGTGTAAATGCACGGCGGAGAGCGGCGAGGAGGTAGCGGTCTCCGTGGTGGTTGAGCTTGAGTATGGCTACCGCGTGATAATCAACGGCAAGACCG
Organism: Thermoproteaceae archaeon; assembly: GCA_020833025.1. Taxonomy (GTDB): domain Archaea; phylum Thermoproteota; class Thermoprotei; order Thermoproteales; family Thermoproteaceae; genus Pyrobaculum. The sequence continues at coordinate 8,717 of JAJHRB010000040.1, forward strand.
CCGTGAGGGCCGAGAGTCTCGCCGCAATCAAGGTGCTGGAGCCCCTGGAGAAAGCCGGCGTGCCCGACCCAGAGGCGCTGGTGAGAGAGATTGAGAAGCTTCTTAGAGAAGCAAAACGGAGGGCCCGCGTCTCATGTAGAATGGAAAGCGCCGCGCCGCCCACGATAACCTGCCGCGTTGAGAACGAGACGCTTGTCGTTAAGCGGGTCGGCGCCGAGTGGTACCTTGTCGAGCCTTACGTGAGGAGAATAGGGCGGCGCTTGAGCCTTGCCGCCGTCGCGGCGATAGCGGAGAAATTCCTCGTAATGCCCGAGCGACTGTACGCCGCACTTGCAGAGGAGATCGGCGAGGTGTGTCCCGAGGCGTGGCGCGTTGTGTACTTCCACCCCGCCCACGACTACGTCGAGGGCCTCGGCCCCGTTCTCGGCGTGAGGTACACGAGCGGCGAAAGGGAGCACTTCGGCTACGTCTACGTCAGGGACGGCAGGCTGGAGCTGGCGGACGTCGCCGCGCCCGTCAAGGATGAGGACGCCATGATCATCTACCGCCCCGCGGTCTCCGACCTCCCCAGCATAAGCGGCGTCCGCGTGTACTTGCCCGACTTCGTCGAGATTCTAGAAGCGTGGAGGGAGGCGCCGACGTTTGCGGGCGTCGCGCGCGAGGCGGAGACGTACATCCGGAGCCGCGTGACGGCCCCCGACGTCGACGTCAGGTTCGCAACTGCGTTCATCGTTACGTCGCACTTCTTCGTCGTTGCGAGCTATTACCCGGCCTTCGTCATCGGCAAGCCCGGCTTCGCCGCTGGCGGCACGACGGCGGCAAAGGTTCTGGCGGCGCTCATGCCGAGACCCGCCGTCCTCCTGGATCCCTCGTGGGCGTCGCTATTCAGGGCGGCGCACATCTTTCGCCCGACGTATCTTATAGATGAGGTAATCATGGAGCTCGGCGACGAGGCCCTCCGGAACATCCGCCTGTACCTCGTCGCGCGGTTTGATCAAGACATGTCAGTGCCGAGGGCGGACGATGGCGGGGCACGCCTCGGCACCTATGTTGTGTACTCCAACGCCATCATAGTTGACCCGCAGGGTCTCGTTGCAAATCTGGCCGTTGTGAGGCGATCACCGCGCGTCGTTCTCTGCCCTGACCCGAACCGGCGGGAAATTATCACCATAAAAAAAGAGCTGGAGAAGCCTGAGGTCAGGCGACTCGCCGCGAGACTCTACGCGCTGTTCTTGCGCCACGCGGCGGAAATCAAGGCGGAGTACGACAGGGTGGGCGAGATCTTCCCCTGCCGCGGCGCCGTCCTGCAGGGCTTCGGGCTCCTGCTCCTCGTGGCGAGGCGCATGGGGCAGGAGTACTTAGACGCCGTGGCGGCTAAGATTCGCGAGTGGGTTGATGAGGTAGGCCTGATGTATGTTATCGGGGATCCTAGTAAATTGGTCTTGGCCAAGGTGCTGGAAGACATCGAGAACCTCGAGGCTTACGTCCGCGCGCGGCTCTCGCCGGAGACAGGTTGGTTGACCCCCGAGTCCGTCAGCGGCTCCGAGCCGCCGAAGCCGTGGCGCGTCGACGTCGAGGGCGGGCGGGTCGTCCTGTGGACGTATTTAGAGTCCTGGCGCAAATACTTACAGCACGCGCTGGGCGAGCTGAAGCAGGTCAGCCGGCGGAAGGGGACTGGGGAGGAGACGGAGTGGGTGGACACGAGGGTCAGGGACCTGGGCCCAGCGCTCGATCGGAAGGCCTTCGCCGCGTTGCTAAGACCATACCTCTCACACGTTTTGAGACGCGAGGAAACTCGGCGGAACCTTAGAGTCGCTTTCACCTCGCTTGACGACATCGCGAGAGCAAGGGAGGCCCTGAGGAGGGCGCTGCCGGAAGGCAGTCTCGCCGCGTGCCCGCCCGAGCCGCAGCCGGCGGGAGAGACACGCCCCGTGCATGAGTCACCCGCGCCGGGTGCAGAAACAGTGCAGTCCTCGTGCACGCTGGGTGCGCCGCCGCGTGCAAGCGCCGAGTGCAAGGCTCGGGGGGAGGAGGGGGAGGGGCATGAAAACACTGAGAGCGGCGGGAGCGGCGCCGCCGCCCCGCCAGCCCCCGCTGCCCAGCAAGAAGCTGCCACCTCCGCACGGCGCGGGCGCGAGGAGGAGACACCGCAAGACGAAGAAAGGGCGAGGGAGGAGCTTGAACGCTTTATCGCGGAGCACGCGGCGGGCCGGTCTCCCTCCCCGCCGGCCGTGGCGCCCCCGGGCGCGAGTGCCGAGGAGAGCGCGCGTGCACGGCACGAGGACAGAGTTGAGCGGTGCAAGGCGAACATAATTTGCTGGAACCGCTTGCAGGTCTGCATCTGGCGCGAGCTGAGGGGCTCCCCGGAGGAAAAGAAGAAAGCGGCGCTGGAGGAGCTGGAGAGACAAGGCGAGCTGTTCCGCAAGTGTCTCGCTGACGCGGAGGAGTATGCCGAGAGGGAGACAGGAAGGGGCGGGAGCTCCGAGAGCGGCGGGATCAGGAAAATGAGCGCGAGGGAGGTGATAGGACGAGTCAGGAAACTGCTCGGCCTGTGATGCTGCCAAGCTACCGTATCGCGCTTGCGGTCGCGAAGTATCTCTGCCGCCACCTAAGCGCGGGAATCTTCAGGCTCGTCGACGACATCGTCAGGGACCCCTCGCTGCTGCCCGTCCTGGCGGGGCTCGGCGCTGTTGAGACCGTCGGCGGCGTGCCCGCGGCGCCGAGGCCGGGAGCGCCGGGGTGGTGGCGCGCCCACGACGCCGTGCTCGACGCCGTGCTCTATCTCGAGGCCAGGGGCGTCGCCAAGTATCTGCCTGACGTGGGGGTGGTCAACTGGGCGGGCAGGCCGTGCGCTCCCGGCGCGCGGCCGTGAGCGCCATCACCCTCAGCGGCCTTTACGGCTTCGCGGATCTGTACGTCAGGGGCAGGCTGGCCGAAGAGTTTGCTAGACAGCGCGGCGTCGCGCCGTGCCGCGAGTACGGCGCGCCGGCGAGGCTCGGCCTCGTCTGCGACGGCGGGGAGCTCGTCCGGCTGATCCTCGAAGCAGAGAGGGGGCGGCTCAAGAGGGGCGGCGGCCCCAACCACCTCTTCATCAGCATGGCCCTGGTGGACTGGCGGCTGTACCACGACCCGCAGGCAAGGCCGCAGTCGTACGTCGCTCTCGACAGGGCGTGCATCGACCTGGACATCCCTGCTGAGTGCGCACAGGACAAGTGGTGCCGGGCCGCCAGGCTCGGCAGGCTGAAGGCCGCGCTGCGGGAGAAGCTCCGCAAGTATAGGGACGTCCTTTGGGCCGAGTGGACCGGCTTCAAGGGCTACCGCCTATGCGCGTGGCTCCCGCGCCTCCTGCCCGCGGACAGGGCGGTGCTGGAGAGGATACAGCTCTGGCTCGCGAGGGGGCTCGAGGAGTGGCTTGACCGCCACGCCGTCGGCGACGTAAAACGGCTGTTCCGCGTGCCGTACTCAATTAACCCCAAGTCGGGAGACAGGGCTGCCATCGTCGACCACCTGCTCGAGGAGCTGTCAGCGCGGGAGACGGCAGAGCGCCTAATGTCGCTAAGGCCGCTCGACGCGCGCGTGCTCGACAGGCTCGCGCGGGAGGCCGTTCTCGAGGCGTTCGCGAGGGAGCGCGGGGCGCGCGAGGCCAGAAGGCCGGGGGGCCGCGCGGCGGGGAGGCTCCCGCGCTGGATCCAGGCGCTGATCGAGTACATGAGACAGACCGGCAACCTGTGCCACGCCGCGCGCGTCGCGGTGGCGCGCTGGCTTTACTTCGCGGGATACAGCCGCGAGGAAATCATTGGGGTCTTCAGGGCGGCGGCGGACTTCGACGAGAGGAAGACGGCCTACCACGTCGACTACGAGATAAGGCGCATGGGCGAGGAGTGCCGCGCGTGGCAGCCCGAGGAATGCAGGGAGAGACCGTGGCGCTGCGAGACGGTAGTGAGGACGTGCGAGGGCAAGAAGGTGCCGCCGAGCCTGCCGGAGCTGTGCCCGGGGCGCCGTGAGGACGTGCATTAAGGTCCTCAGGGAGCTCGAAGAGGCCGCCCGCCGCTGGAACCTCGGCGCGGTCAAGGAGCTGGTGCGGGAGGCCGCCAGGCGCTGCGGGCCGGGAGAGCTGCGGGAGGCCCTCGCCGCGAGGGTCGCACCGGCGCTCGCGGAGGCGGCGCTCAGAGTTGCGGTGGAGCTGTACAGGCGGCTCGAGCCGGCGGTGGGCCGGGGCCGCGCGCTGGAGGCGGCGCTCGAGGAGGCCTCCGGCAAGCTGGCGCGTCTCGAGTCGCCGTGCTGGCTGGCGGAGGCGGCCGCGAGGGCCGTGCCGCAGGCGCTCGCGCGGCTGGGCTGGGAGGGGCCGAGGTGGCCCTTCGCCGCCAGGCTGCTGGTGACCCTCCACCTCGACTGTGGCGGCGTGCCTGACGGCGTGCTGGAGGCGTTCGGCCCCGAGGAGGCGGCGGCAATACTGTCATTCCTCGAGGAGGGGGCGGCCGTCCTCGACGCGGGCCCCGCGCCCGTGGCGCTGTACTCGTCGCGTCTCCTGCTGCGCGGCGGGCGGCGGTCACGGCCGTGACCCCGGCGCCCGGCTCTGCCTCCGGGCGCGCGCATGTGCTTTCTCTAGTCTCCACGCCCGGTGCCCGGTGGTTAGCGTGGTGAGCGTGTTGAGTCTCCGAAGCCCTTGGCAGATATTGAAAAATGGGCGGCAAATGTCGAAACCGCTCTCCCGGCTGGCATCGACTCAAGTAAAGCGCAAAGGGGACTAACCACTATCACCGCGCTAACCACCGGCCGCCGTGGAGCTGGTCGTGGCTGTTCTTCTATTGCGCGCTTGCCGCCCGGTGGCCGCGGGCCGGCGCGCGCCGGAACCGGCCGGTTCTCGCGCCGCGCGCCAGAACCCCCGAGTGGCTTATCAAGCCGGAACCACCCCTTGCGGCGTGGCCCTCCGCCTCGTGGCCTACGTCCGCGTCTCGCGGGAGGACGAGCGGCCGGAGAACCAGGAGTTCGCGATATTCCGCTGGGCGGCAGAGAGGGGCCACCAGATAGTCGAGGTCGTGAGGGACGCTGGCATCTCCGGCGCGCTGCCGCCTAATGAGAGGCCCGGCTGGCAGAGGGCCATGGAGCTGCTCGGGCAGGCAGACGGCGTTGTCGTCTACGCGCTGGACCGCGTGGCGCGCAGCCTGTGGGACCTGGCGCAAGTCGTCAGGGAGCTCGAATCAAAAGGCAAGCTGCTGATATCCGTGCGAGAGGAGTGGCTGCAGCAGCTGGACCCGAGGGTGCGCCAGCTGATTGTCGGCATTCTGGGCTGGGCCGCCGAGATGGAACGCGAGTTCATCCGCGAGAGGACGCGCGAGGCGCTGGCCAGGCTGAGGGCAATGGGCAGGCGCGTGGGCAGGCCCCCGAGGTGGAGCGAGACGCTGCGCCGCCGCATAATCGACCTCGTGAGGAGGGGCATCACGCTGAGAGATGCCTGCAGGCTCGTGGGGGTAGGCTACAGGACGGCGCTCAGGTACCTCAGCCGCGACCCGGAGTACCTCAAGGCGAGGGCCGAGGCGAGGCTCAAGGGCTGAGCCTGCGGGGAGGGAGCACGCCTCCTGTCGGCGGAAGTGCATCTCCTCACCTCTCGGCAGCACAGCAACTCGCCACCGCCAGGAGGGCCGCGCGCCAATTTAAGCGGCGCCGCGCCCATGCCGGCATGCCGCGCTACAGGCCGATAGTCATCAAATACCCCCTGCCCTGCGCGCTGGCGCGAATCATCAAGTGCGGCGACAGGGAGCACCCCTGGCAGATGTGTCTCTCGCTGGCGGGCCCGTCGAGAGAGCTCGCCGAGCTGCTCGTGCAGACGCGGCGGGTGACCCTGTACGTGGCCGTGCGGGAGAGGCTCTACGGCTGGCGCGCCCGCCTCTGCCGCGTTAAGAGACACGTGTATCAATTCTGCCTGCTGGC
>JAJHRB010000042.1 GCA_020833025.1 Thermoproteaceae archaeon
CCAACCGCACGGAGGGCCGGGCGGTGGCTCTAGCGCGCAAATTCTCCGAGAGGTTTGGGTGCGAGGTGAGGGCGGTGCCGTGGGGCGCTCGCGTGAGGGCAGCTGTTGTGATAAACGCCACGCCCGTGCACGATGCAGTTATAGCAGACCTGAGCGGCGCCTCGCTATACATCGACCTTGTTTACGCGCCGTCGCCGAGGACCAGAATGGTGGAGGAGGCCGGTAGGCTCGGGATCAAGGTCATTGACGGGGTTGACGTGCTGGTTGAGCAGGGAGCGCTGGCAGAGAGAGTGTGGCTCGGCGTTGAGCCCGACAGGGAAGTCATGAGGGAGGCTGTGCTCAAGTTCTTAAGGGCGCAGGGGGCCCTATGAACACATTCGGCAGGGAGTTCCGCGTGACGACATTCGGCGAGTCTCACGGCAGGGCCGTCGGGGCCGTCATTGACGGGGTTCCCGCGGGGCTCGAGCTCACGGAGGAGGACATAAGGCGCGAGCTGAACAGGAGAATGTTCTGCCACATACCTGCGCTGAATCCCCGCTGCGAGCCCGAGGATTTTGAGATTCTCTCGGGAGTCAAGGAGCAGCGCACCCAGGGCACCCCCATAGCAATTGTGATATGGAATAGGAGGGCCGACTCCAGTTACTACAACGAGCTGTGGATGAAGCCGAGGCCTGGGCACGCCGATCTTGCGTACTACCTCAAGTACGGCAAGTTTTACGACCACAGAGGCGGCGGGAGGGCCTCGGGGAGGGCGACGGCAGCTATAGTGGCCGCCGGCGCGGTGGCAAAGAAGGTGCTGGCGCTTCTCGGGATCGAGATAGCCGGCCACATAGTTGAGCTCGGCGGCGTGGAGATAGGCGCGGGCTACACGTTCGAGGACGTGAAGAGGTGCTGGGACAAGCCGCTGCCGGTCGTGGACGGCGCCGCGCTGGAGAGGATGCTAGAGCGCGTGAGGCAGGCGGCAGAGGAGGGAGACAGCATAGGCGGCGGCGTCGAGGTGTGGGCGGCTGGCGTGCCGCCGGGGCTGGGCGAGCCTCACTTCGGCAAGATAAAGGGCGATATTGCAGCGGCAGCATTCTCCATACCCGGCGTGGTGGCAATGGAGTGGGGAGCGGGGAGGGCCCTCGCGAGGATGAGGGGGAGCGAGGCCAATGACCCCATAGTCGTGAGGGACGGGAGGCCCGCGCTCGCGACGAATAAGGCAGGCGGAGTCCTCGGCGGAATTACCGTGGGGGAGCCGATATACTTCAGGGTGTGGTTCAAGCCAACGCCGTCTGTAAGGAAGCCGCAACAGACAGTTGACCTATCGAGAATGGAGCCTGCCGTAATTCAGTTCCGGGGGAGGTATGATGTGACAATAGTCCCCAAGGCGCTAGTTGCGCTTGAGGCGATCACAGCAATAACGCTCGCCGATCATGTGCTGCGCGCCGGGCTTATAAGGAGGGACAGGCCGCTGAGACCGGCCGAGTCGCGCTGAGCAGCTCGGGGCGTTAATGCTCAGAGTACGCGCCGTGCGCGCCCGAGCGCCTCCAGCAGGCACCTGACAGTCTCGCGCACCCCCTCCTCGCGCAGCTTCTCTAGATCCTCGAGCGCTATGTGGGGGTATCCGCCGACCCAGATGTACCTGTGCACGAAAGTGGGGTCCTCCAGCGTCCACACGCACTCGGCGCTCCCGACCGCGCGTGCGTCATCAATGTGTACGACCACGTCGCACTCGCAGGGAGCGGGGCACCCGAGCGCCCGCGCGAGAGGGGAGGGGCCCGTCAAGGCTGGCACGCCGAGCTCGTATAGCCGCCAGTAGAGCTCGCACACGGACTCTACAGCTCGACAGTCTCGCCCGGCGCGGCGGGCACGCGAATATTGTCAAAGCCCTCTCTAGCCAGCCGTCTGACCAGCGACGCAGCCGCGAGCGCGTCCGTGTGCACGAGTACCACCGTGACGTCGGGGGGGAACCTCCTGGCGAGCTCCTCGAGCTCGCGCCTGCCGGCATGAGCGCTGAAATCGAACCACTCTAGCCTCGCCTCAACTCTCACCAGGGCGCCGTCTATCACGGCATAGCCCTTGCTCAAGATCTCGAAGCCCGGCGTGTTGGGCGCCTGGAATGAGGGCAGGAAGATCCCGTTCTTCTTGTTCTGCGCTAGCTTCTTGAAGTAGTATAGTGCTGTCCCGCCCTTCAGCATGCCGGCAGGCGCGATAATCACGCACGGCTCGTCTAGGGCGCCCTTCCTGACATACATGTTAGGCACCTCTATTGACGCGTCCAGTGCCTTCCTGTAAAGTGACGGGTCTCGCAACAGATACGAGTACCTCCCGATAATTTGATTTATCTGTCTCGCAAGCCCGTCGACATATATTGGGTACTTGTCCATCCCGTGCTTCACCAGAGTCAAGAGGACTTCCTGGGCCCTGCCGAGAGCAAAGGCTGGCACGAGCACGATCCCGCCGCGCTCCAGAACCTCCAGCACGGCCTCGACAAACTCCGCTTCAACCTTCTCGCGCGGTGGGTGCTCGGCGTTGGCGTAAGTAGCCTCCATGATCACGACATCAGGGTCTCCCGGCAGGCTTTGCACATCGGCGCCGCGGAGCAGGTTTGTGTCCCTCGTGTTGAAATCGCCGGTGAACAGGATCACGGCACCCTCCATCTCAATCACGGCCATCGCGCTGCCGGGCACGTGCCCGGCGTTGTGTACTGCCAGCGTGACGTCCCTGCTCACCTCCACGCGCTCGCCGTACATAACCGGGACCGCGCTTGACATTAGGCGCTCGACCTCCTCGTACGTGTAGGGCAGGTAGTACCCGGAGAGTTTCAGCGCGTCGACGTACATCACGTCGCTCAGCTCCATTGTGAGCGGGGTGGCGTAAACGGGCACTGACGCTGACACGTAAAGCGCGGGGAGCGCGCCGCAGTGATCCAGGTGCGCGTGGCTCAAGAACGCGGCGGTGATGTCCCTGGGGCGCACGTGCAGAGGTAGCACTGGCTTGCCGTCCGCATCGAACGAGATGCCGTAGTCGAGCAGCAGTACGTTGCGCTCCGCTTTCATGAGCACGGCGAGCCTCCCGACCTCGCCGGCGCCGCCGAGGAACCTTATCTGCACCACCCCTGCGCGGCTTGCGCGGCGCGGCTTTTAAAAACCCTCCCCGCGCCTCCTGACCGGCAGGCGCGGCGGCGCGCAACGAGCACCGGGGCGCTCGCTGACGCCCGGGCCTCGCGGGCCAAACTCTTAAAACTGCGCGGGGGAGAGCCTGTGCCCGGCGAGAGCGTTGAAGTGCTCGCCGACGAGCTGATCGAGATGTACCGGCAAATGCTTGACGAGCTCAACAGGGTCAATAGCGCTGTGCTGGAGAGACTCACGAAGACGCGCGGTCATTTGCCTGGAGCTGGCAGCTCTAGCACTTCGCGCGGCTAGCTCACGACAGCAGCATTTTTAATGCCGGCGCGGTCCCGCCCGTGCCGCAGACCTCGTCATCGCAGCCCAGGAGGCAGAGGCGGGCGCTGTATAACATGCCGCTGCACTTAAGGCACAGACTGCTCAACGCCCGGCTGTCCCCCGAGCTGCAGAAAAAGTTGTGCGTTAAGAGGCTGCCCGTCAGGCGCGGCGATGCCGTGATGATAATAAGAGGCGACTTCAAGGGCATGACGGGCAAGGTCATCAGAGTTGACTTGAAACGCGTCAGAATTTACGTCGATGGCGTGACTGTGAGGAACAGCCGCGGTGAGACTGTGCACTACCCAATACACCCGTCGAAGGTCGTAATCACAAACCTGGACCTGTCTGACAGGGCCAGATGGAAAATTATAAAGAGGAGGAGGGCGGCGGGCTGCAAGCCGGAGATCGAGGGGCCGGGGTAGGGAGCAGGAGGGGCGCGCAGTAATCTCAGAGAGCCGAGCGGCGGCGCACAATTTATGGCTTCTGCCGCGCGGCAGAAGCCATAAATTGTGCATGTACCACCCCGCCCATGCACTTGCGGCGCTCAGCGGCGCCATACTGGTGGCCAGTGCCGCGCAAGGCGGGTGGAGTGTGGAGCGTCAGGCCGTCGCCAGGCCCCCACAGCCTCAACTACTCCCTCCCGCTTGCCGTAATCATAAGGGACATGTTGAGGTACGCGAAGACGCTGCGCGAGGCGCGGTACATCATATCGCGCGGCCACGTAAAGGTCGACGGCGTGGTGCGAAGGGATTACAAGTTCCCCGTCGGCCTGATGGATGTCGTAGAGATAGAGCCCACGGGAGAGGTCTACCGCGTGGTGCCCGACGAGAGGAAGTTTTATGCTCTGCTGCCGATACCGTCTCAAGAGGCGCACCTGAAAATGCTAAGAGTCGAGGGCAAGACGGCAGTGAGGGGCGGCAGGCTGCAGCTGCACTTCCACGATGGCAGGAATTTAGTAGCGCCGCCGGATGCCGGCCGCCACTTCAAGACCTTCGACGGGGTACTCTACGACTTGAAGGGCAAGACAGTGAGGGCGCACGTGCCGCTGAAGCTCGGCGTGTACGCGGTGGTTGTTCGCGGCAGCAACGTCGGCTTTTCGGGCCAGCTGTGCGAGATTACATGGGCCCTCAAGCGGGCACAGTCAATGGTCGCATTAAAGCGCGGCGAGGAGGTCAGGCGGACTGTCCTGAATTATGTAATGCCTGTAGGCTTCGACGCGCCACTCATAAAAATCTCGCCGTGACTTGCACTTGCGGGCGCTTGCCCGCTTACCTCTCCTCGTAGGCCTCGCTCATCTTCCTCGCGAGAATTCTCTCCTCGGCACTCCAGAACACATTTCCGTAGTAGTCTAGGGACCTGCCTATATCCTCTACGCTCAGCGCTATGGGCTCGTACACCTTAATGGCGTCTCCCTCTATTACCCATCCCTCTATCACGCCGCCTGCCGCCCAGTCGTACTTTGCCGTTATCGCGTACCGTCTGTCGAGCGAGGGGGCCAGCACTCTGATGTACACGGTCGCCACGCCGTACTCCATGAAGAACTTGAAGACAACGTCCCTGTATCTCTCGCCGGCCCTCGGCGCCGGCACTCTCTCGACGTGAGAGAGGTCGTTGCGCCTTAAGTCGCTCTCCAGCTGTCTCAGTAGCTCCACAACTGTCATGCCGGTTCTCACTATTCGCACGCTGTGGCCGGGCCCGGATTTTTTAGTTGTGGGGCGCCTCTCTCGCCATCCCGACGGCCTATGCCCTTGACATCTTCAGGCGGCGCAAAGGCGGCTTGTTATATAGCCGCGTGCAGCACGCCGCGTGGAGGTAGTTATCGCCGGCAATCCGACAGTAGACATCGTGATAACGCGCAGCGGGACGGCGCGTAGGCTCGGCGGGCCCGCGTACTACATCTCGCTAGCGCTCGGCGCGCTGGGCGCCCGGGCGAGAGTTGTCGGCATTGCGTCGCCGGACGTGATCGCCGAGCTAAAGAGCGCGCTCGCCGGGCTGGGAGTCGAGCTGCGCCTCGATACAGCAGAGTGCACGACGACATTCGAGCTCGACTACAGAACGTCGCCGAGGCGCGTCAGGCTGCTGAGGAGACCGCCAAGGAGAGTTGAAATGGTTGAGGGCAGTGTGGTGATTCTCTCGCCCGTTTACGACGAGCTTGCAGGCGCCAGGGTGAGGGCCGAGAGAGTGGCAGCGGACTTGCAAGGGTACATACGGGCGCGCGTCCCGTTCCCACGCGCCGACCTCGTGCACCTATCGCACGATGATTTAAGCCTCAGCGAGAGGGAGATTCTGGAGCTCGCGGAGAATTGGCGCTCTCTTGTCTACACCCTCGGCGAGGGCGGGGCCTACGTTGCCGCCGGCGGGCGGCTCTACTATATAAACAGCGCGAGACTCGAGGTGGAGGACGCGACAGGCGGCGGCGACGTCTTTCTGGCGGTCCTTGCGTACCTGCATCTAGTGCAGGGCGTCGACCTGCTGCAGTCTGCATGCGAGGCGAGCAAGTACGCCGCCGGCTTTCTGGCGGCGAGAGCCGTGGCTAGGTACGAGTACGAGTGCCGGGCCGTGCGAGTTGCGCGCCCCTCCAGTCCCGGCCCCCGGCTGGCTGAAGCGCTCTAGCGCAATTTCAGGAGACCGGGCGGCAGGCGCCGTGGGCACGCCCGGTTAGGCCAGCTCGTCGAGCGCGGCTATTCTGTTCAGTATGTCGGTCCTGGTGAGTATGCCCGTGAGCTTTCCCTCGGAGTTCACGACCAGCAAGCGCCCCAGTCTCTTGTGAAACATCGCTTGAATCGCCTCGTAGACGCTCTCGTCCTCGTGAATTGTGGGGGGGTCTGCGACCATCACGTCTCTAACCCGCGCGTCGAGTCTGCACGACATGACGCGCTCCAAGACCTTAGACGCGAGCAGAATGCCAACGGGTCTCGTCTGCTCGTCGACGACAGGTATTCCCCTGTATCTCTTTTCGATAAATACCTTGATGTGCAGACTCACAGGATCGTTGGGCCTTGCCGTCACGGGATTCGGCGTCATGAGCTCCCTTACAAGTACCTTGGGAACGGAGACCGTCGACGTTATCTCGAGCAGGGTTTCTACGTCCGCCCTGATGACTCTGCCAATAAGCACTAGCCCGCTCGGCAGCGGGCCAATCCTCACCTTGCGGTTTACGTAGCCAGAGAGGTCCCCCACGACTCTCATAGACGCGTAGGGTCTCTCGGAAAGGAGCCCGACTAGCGTTATGTCGAGCGCGTACCCGATCACGTTGCCGAGGTAAGTTATGGGCACCGAGGATATCTGCCTGGACAGCAGGTCCAGCGCCCTGAGCGTCGGCACGTAGCCGCCGTGAGGCCCCGCCCTGCTGATCACAAGCCCCATCGACTTTAAAACAGAGAGCACGTTACGAACGTAGCCCTCGTGTATGTTAAGCGCGCTAGCTATATCTCTGGACTTGACGGGGAGCCTTTCTTTGTTGTAAAGCTCGACGAGAGCTCTCAACACGCTGTGAATGGCGCCCGGCTCCCCGTGCGATGTCGCTGTTTGCTCCGGCAGCTCGCTATCAGCGTTCGGTCTCTCTCTCATCGCGTCGGCTGACCGTTTTCTCATCACGCACGGCTTACCGGCCTTTATATAAAGACTTTGAAAGAGCCTTAGAACCTTAAAAAATGTTGCTGTCCCCCCCGTTTTAATGCGCGCCCTAGTGATCGACAGCGTCGACCCGCTTCTCAAGGAGAGGCTCGAGAAAATGGGCGTGACAGTAGACATGAGGCCCGGGATACCGAGGGAGGAGCTGCTGAGAATTGTAGGTAATTACGATATATTGGTCTTCCGGGGGAGGCTGAAAATAGACCGCGAGGTAATAGACGCCGGCAGTAGCCTGAGAGTACTGGCGAGATACGGTGTCGGTCTCGACAATGTCGACGTGGAGTATGCCGTCAAGCGGGGAGTGGCCGTCGTGAGCGCGCCAAATGCGCCCGCGCAGAGCGTGGCGGAGCTAGCTATAGGCCTCATGGTGGCGGTTGCGCGCAGAATACCGCTGCTCAGCGAGAGAGTGAAGAGGGGGGAGTGGCCCAAGGGGAGGTACATCGGCGTGGAGCTGAGCGGGAGGACTCTGGGCGTGATCGGATTCGGCAGGATAGGCAGGCGCGTTGCCCAAATTGCGAGGGGCATCGGCATGAGGATACTGGCGCACGACATAATAGACGTAAGCACTGACGTCAAGAAGCTGGGAGGCGAGCAGGTACCCCTCGAGACCGTTTTGAGGGAGAGCGACGTCATATCGCTGCACGTCCCGCTGACGCCAGACACCTACAAGCTGCTCAACGCCGAGAGACTCGCGCTGGTGAGGGACAATGCAATAATAGTCAACACCAGCAGGGGGGAGGTCATGGACTACGAGGCCCTCCTCAAACACATAGATAGGCTGTGGGGCGTGGGGCTCGACGTGCTGCCAGAGGAGCCCCCGAGAAGCCAGTACCTCAGACAGTTGCTGGCGCACGAGAAGGTCGTGGTGACGCCCCACGTGGGCTCGGAGACTTACGAGGCAATGCGCAGGCTGGCCGAAGAGCTCGCCATGAACATCGAGGAGGTTGTGGCTAGGCTGGTGTAGCCGTTGGCAATGAAACTGCTGACCCCCGGCCCCGTGCAGCTGCCCAAATTCGTCACGGAGGCGATGGCAAGGCAGCAGGTGTTCCACCGGACGGACGAGTTCAGGGCGCTTTTCAAATCCGTGGTGGAGAAGCTAGAGTCGCTGTATCCTGCCAGCGCCGTAATACTGCCCGGCACTGGCACGCTCGCGGTTGACACCATGGTGTACAATTACGTAAGCCCGGGCGAAAAGGTCCTGTCGCTAACTTACGGCGAGTTCGGAAAAAGGGCAGTTGAAAGCATGCTGGCAAGGGGGGCCGTTGTAGTCGAGGTGGAGCGCGACGTGCCGCCAGCGCCTGACGAGGTCGATGATACACTACGAAGAGATCGAGAAATTCGCGCAGTGATGCTAGTTCACAATGAAACTAGTGTCGCAATGGCCTACAGACAGATCAAGAAGCTCATTGATGTAGTCAAGTCGCACGGCGCTCTCTTGCTCGTCGACAGCGTGTCTGGATTTCCCGCAGAGCCGCTCCCCCCCGAGATCGACGTGGTCGCTACAGCATCGCACAAGGCGCTGCTGGCGCCGCCGGGCGCCTCGATACTCTACCTCTCCAGAGAGCCGAGGGCCACGTCGGGAGTTCCCCTCTCGATGAACTTAATGAAATTCATTAAAATGAAGGAGCGGTCCGAGACGCCGTACACGCCGCCCCTGCCAGTGCTGCTCGCGCTGGAGGCGTCGCTCTCGTACATACTGGAGCTGGGCGCGGGGTACGCGGACGCGCACCGGGAGAGAGCTGAGTACCTGTACTCTGCAGTGAAGCTAAGGCCGGTGCCGCCACCCAGCCACCGGAGCTTTACAGTCACGGCATTTCACTGCGAGAGGCCGAGGGACGTCATTGCCAGACTTAGGGAGGCGGGGTATGTTATCGCAGGCGGCATGTACAAATACAGGGATAGGTCAGTGAGAGTGGGGGTCATGGGCGACATCACCATCGACGACCTAAAGAGGGTTGCCGAGATAATTAACAGTGTGGCTCGGTAGTGTTAATTGCAAGCTCTGCATGATAACGTCAAGAGTGGGCGACCTCGCCAGACTCCAGAGGCCCGACAAGTTCCCCGAGATTCTCGCCGAGCTCTCCAAGCTGGTTGGCTGCAGTAGCAGGAGCGAGGCCTTCTCTAAAAGTTTCGAGGCCGTGAGGAGGCTGGTGGGCGTTAGAGATCCCTACTCGGCCTACAAGGAGAGGCTGGCAGCAATAGGCAGGAGAGTCGCCGGGAGCATAAGGCGCAGACTAGAGCAGCTCTCGTGGGATTTGAGGACTGCGCTCCGTGTAGCCGCAGCCGCCAACATCGTGGACACGAGCGTCCTCGGCTACCGCCCCAAGAAGCTCGAGGACGCCATATGGGACCTCCCGGCAATAGAGGAGCGCGTGGAGCTGCCACCCCGGGTGTATTACGTCCTCGACAACATGGGGGAGGCTCAGATAGACCTCGTTGTCATGGAGGCGCTCGAGAGGAGCGGAATCAAGCCCGTAATTGTGGTGCGCTCGGAGCCCTACGAGATCGACGCCACGCGGGACGACCTGGGGACCTACAGCGTTATTGAAACGCCAGGAAACTCGCCGCCGGTTATGTGGCTCGAGGACGGCTTCATACTCGCCAAGGGTATTGCCAATTTCGAGGCCTACGTGGAGAGCGGCAGGGCGCCGGCACTCTTGCTGCTGAGAGCTAAGTGTGACGTCATCTCGGCGCTCTTCTCAGTCCCGAAGAACGCGCCGCTTGTAATGAGCGGCAGCACCGCAAAGGCGTTTGCCCGGCTCGCGGCGTTTTAGCTCGGCATCCGGGAGTCGGGGCACTCTAGCCCATTACAGCAATCTTAGCGGGAATTCCGTTCTTGAACTGGACCACTATCTTGAGCGTCTCAAGACCTCCCTCCTTGATGACCGTTTCTACCACGTCCTTCACTTTCTTCATGACGGCGAGAAGGTCTGCCATGTGTCTGTAAGACTCCTCAAGCATTTCGTACATAATCAGCGGGTTGGGGTCAATGTATAGCCGCAGCCCTGTTATTTCCAGCGACGGCCCTCTCTCACCGGCGCCTCCGCCGAACTTTTTAAGCAGCTCTTGCAGCTTCTTGTAGCGCTCGGTCAGCGGCTTGAGATTTTTCAACTCGTCGTCGATTGCGTTTACGAGACTCTCCAGTTTGCTTATACTGTCGGCAAGGTCTGAAATGAAGTCGCTCGCGCTTGCATACACCTTAGCGGTGTATATTTCCATGAGGGGGCGGAGGAAGGCAATTTTATCTGCTTCATGCAGCAGCTAGCCCTAATACTCCACTCCCGCGGGAGTGCCCTCAGGGGAGCGCGGGCGCGCGGGGCGCTCAAGGAGCGGCAGAGCCAAACAGTGAGTGAGAGCAATTCGCGCGGTTCTGTGCGCGGCTGCAATGTTTATATAGCCGGCCGCGCCTCAGCACTATGCCGGGAGTATCTTCGGGGCTCCAAAGCGTGTCGCAGACGCGCTAGCGGAGGCAATAGAGTCGTACGGGATTAAGTACATCTTCGGGATACCGGGCGGCTCGATACTGACATTCTACGACGCGCTTCACGGGCGCGATATAGAGGTACTGCTGTTCCGCCACGAGCAAGGCGCAATACACGCCGCGGAGGGCTACGCAAGGGTTGCCCGCAAGCCGGCCGTTGTTGCCGTGACCAGCGGGCCCGGCGCCACAAACATAGTGACGGGAATCGCCAGCGCGTACATGGACTCAACGCCAGTGGTGGCAATCACGGGCCAGGTTGCCACTGGCGTGTTCGGCAAGGACGGGTTCCAGGAGACCGACATAGTCGGCGTGGTGACGCCGATCACGAAATTTACATATCAGGTGAGAAAGGCAAGCGAGGCCGTTCCAGCGTTCAGAGTTGCGTACGAGATATCCATGGCGGGGAGGCCGGGGCCGACGCTAATTGACCTCCCCAGGGACGTGCAGGCAGCGCCGGTGCCTGATCGCGAGGACGAGATCCCGGTGAATATCGCAAAGTACGCGCCGCCGCGGCCTGACGAGAGCAAGTTACTGGCGGCAGCGCGGTACTTAGTCGAGGCGCGGAGGCCTGTAATTCTCGTCGGGGGAGGCGTCGTGTGGTCCGGGGCCACGCTAGAGGTATTAGAGCTCTCGAGACTGCTGCTAGCCCCCGTAGTCTCAACGCTCCCCGGCAAGGCGGCGGTGCCGCACGACTACCCCCTGTACATGGGGCCGGCGGGCATGCACGGCAGAGCCGAGGCAGACGCCGCGCTGGCAAACGCCGACGTCATACTCGCCGTGGGCACGCGCTTCAGCGACAGAACGTGGGGCAGCCTCGACGTGCTCGCGGAGCGCGTGCGCAGCGGGCGCGTCAAGCTGATTCACATAGACATAGACAGGAGCGAGCTGGGCAAGAACGTCAAGCCTACAGTTGAAGTAGCGGGAGACGCCAGGGAGGCGCTGCAGAGGCTAGTAAAGCTCGTTCACGGCGCGCCGATGAGGGACCAGAAATACCTCTCCTGGCTTCTCGAGATACGCAGGAAGTACGAGGAGGCAATGAGCGAGCTCACAGCATCCACCAAGGCGTTTCACCCGTGGAGGGCGCTGAAGGCCATCCGAAGGGCCGCGCCCAGGGACACAATAGCGGTCACGGGCGTCGGCGCCCACCAGATGTGGGCCGAGATAGCGTGGGACGTTTACGAGCCCGGGACGTTCATAACATCGGCAGGCCTGGGCCCAATGGGGTTCTGCATTCCTGCCGCGCTGGGGGCAAAGTTAGCCGCGAGGGACAGGCCGGTGATATGCCTGGACGGCGACGGCTCCTTCCAGATGACAATGCACAGTCTCGCGCTGGTCCGGGACTACAATCTGCCAATAGTTGTAGTGATATTTGACAACAGAGCGCTGCAGCTGGTAAAGCAGTGGCAGCTCTACATTTACAACAAGAGGATCATAGCAACTCAGCTTAGCAGCAGGCCGGACTTTCTAAAAATAGCCGAGGCGTACGACATAGATGGCGTGAGGCCTGAGAGCTACGAGGAGCTCGAGCGCGTCGTGATGAGGGCTCTGAGGAGGGACGAGCCGCTGATAGTCGACCTGACAGTTGACAGCGAGAGCGATATAGTGCTGCCGTGGGTCAAGCCGGGCGAGTGGCTCACATCCGCAATGCTCCCGCCAGGGGCGGACGTGAAACTGGTCTATGACAGTGATTAGCATTGTCATACCAAGATCGCTGGACTCTCTGGGGCGCGTTATTGCTGTAATGCGCAGAGCTAAGGTGGACGTCGTACAAGTTCGGGTACTCGCCGAGGGCCGCACCTACAGAGTTTGCATTGAGCTAAACGGCACGCACGACAACGTGAGCTGGCTTGTTGCAAAACTTGACAAGCTGCCCGAGGTGTTGAAAATAGATGCAGGGGACAGAGAGGTGTGATTGCCGCTTGACTGCACGCCTTTCAATCCTTCTTGGGATTCAGCTCACGGCTCTCGCCCGGGCCCGCCCGCGCCGTCTGGTTTTGCACCCGGACGCTGGAGTCCGGCACTGCGCCACCGGTTCCGCGCGGATCCCCGGGATCTGAGGTGGAGCTCTCGGCGTAACGCCATCAAGTGCTCCGGCCACGTCATGGTGGAGCTGGGGGAGCCGGGAAAAGGGAGGGGGCTGGCGCCGGAGTGCCAGCAGCACGAGCAGCGGCCAGCGCGAACCACGCATAAATAGCCGGCTGCAGCAGGGCCTGTGGCGAGAATATACACTGACAGAGACGCGTCGCTTGAGCCTCTCACGCGTAAGACAATAGCCGTCATAGGGTACGGCAACCAGGGCCGCGCGCAGGCGCTTAACCTGCGAGACAGCGGCCTCGGGGTCGTGGTGGGGCTGAGGCGCGGCGGCAAGTCGTGGGAGCTCGCGAAGTCCGAGGGCTTTGAGGTTTACGAGGTCGGCGAGGCTGTCGCGCGCGCGGATGTCATCATGGTGCTGGTGCCGGACATGGAGCAGCCCCGAGTGTGGAGAGAGCAGATAGCGCCAAACTTAAAGGAGGGTGCCGTCGTCGACTTCGCGCACGGCTTCTGCGTTCACTACGGCCTCATAAAGCCGCCCGATAACGTCGACGTTGTAATGGTCGCGCCCAAGGCGCCGGGAAGGGCCGTCAGGGAGGAGTTCCTCGCCGGGAGGGGGGTCCCGGCGCTTATCGCCGTGCATCAGGACTACAGCGGGCGCGCGCTCCAGTACGCCCTGGCGATAGCAAAGGGCATAGGCGCCACGCGTGCGGGAGTCATAGAGACGACATTCGCCGAGGAGACCGAGACTGACCTCATAGGCGAGCAGATAGTGCTCGTCGGGGGGCTCATGGAGCTCATCAAGAGGGGCTTTGAGGTCCTCGTTGAGATGGGCTATCAGCCGGAGGTTGCCTACTTTGAGGTGCTAAACGAGGCCAAGCTGATAATGGACCTCATCTGGCGCCACGGCATTTATGGAATGCTGCTCGGCGTGTCGGACACGGCCAAGTACGGGGGGCTCACCGTGGGGCCGCGAGTAATTGACGACGAGGTCAAGCAGAAGATGAGGGCAGCGGCCCTGAGGGTCAAGAGCGGCGAGTTTGCCAGAGAGTGGGTCGACGAGCACTCAAAAGGCGCGCCGAACTTAAGGAAATTACTGGAGTCCGCGAGATCGCACCCACTGGAGCAGGTGGGCGAGAGAGTGCGCAAGCTCATATTCGGGGCCTAGGGGCCGGCGCTGTGTTTTTATCCCGCGCGCCCTCGGGGCCGTGGTCAAGCTCGCAGTAGTCGTTGCCGAGTTCAATTACGACATTACGCACATGATGCTGCAGAAGGCCCTGGAGCACGCCAAGTTTCTCGGCGCGGAGGTGACCTACGTCGTGAAGGTCCCGGGCGTATTCGACGTGCCGATGGTGCTGAGAGACCTCGCAAGGAAGGAGGACGTTGACGCCATAGTGACGCTGGGCGCAGTCATACAGGGAGCGACAAAGCACGACGAGATTGTCGCGACACACGCCGCGAGGAAGATCCTGGATATAGCCATTGAGTCGGACAAGCCGATAGCCCTGGGCGTGATAGGCCCCGGCGCCAGTAGGATCCAGGCATTGGAGCGCGTTGAGGAGTACGCAAGACGCGCCGTTGAGGCTGCCGTGAAGCTTGCCAAGAGGAAGAGGCTGCTCAGAGAGGCCAAGTATACCGGCGCCACGCTGTTCGTGGAGTAGCGGCGCTGG
>JAJHRB010000113.1 GCA_020833025.1 Thermoproteaceae archaeon
CGAGTCCGGCGGCGCGCCGGTCACCGCCGAGTACCTCGCCGGGTCTGCCGAGTGCACGGAGACGTTCACTCTCGAGAGCCCGGCCGCCGCGAGCCTCTCTGCCCAGTCGCGGAGGAGGTAGCCGTTGGTGACCAGCGAGACGGAGCCGCCCGCCCTGACAATTCGCGCCACTATCGCGTCGACGTCGTCGCGCATCAGCGGCTCTCCCCCCGTGAGCTTGTAGTGCACCGCGCCTATTCTGCTGAGGGCGGACGCTATGAACCCGTAGTCCTCCGCCGTCAGCGCGTCCTCCGCGCGGCGCGGCTGCCCCTCTCTGTGGCAGAACACGCAGCTGAAATTGCAGCGGCTCGTGACGGAGAGCCTGAGCCTCAGAACGCCCCTCCTCATACTCCCGACGCGCTTTGGAAGCCAGAAGTTTGAGGAGCGCCGAATTCAGTGTAAGCCGCGGCAGAAGGCAACTGTCTCAGTTGCGCTCCCACAAGGCTGGACCATCTTAATTAATTTTGCCTAAAGCAGTTTTCCGAAGCGCCTCTGTGCCCAATTCTTACCCGCCTCAGGGCTGCGCTTTAGGTGCCTGACCTGTCTGTTCCGCGATTCCAGCATCTTTGTTCCGCATCTTGAACAGACACCGCCAAGCAGTCTCACCCGGCATAGAAAATGCCACACTATGTAATGAGCGTGCAAACTTCACCGTTCCTAATGCACAAAGCTTAAAAATGTGCGATGTAAGGGCCGAACGGTGTCAAACACGTTCGGCCCCATCCAGATCGGTGAGGCAAAGGCCCGCCTGGTAGCTGTTGTCGGCTTCTATGAGGAGGTCTACGGGCTCTACGCCAAGTACGGCGATATTGCTAGGGCCACCGGCAGGAGTCTTAACAGAGCCCGGACAATGGCGCACGAGGCGAGGAGGGAGGGCCTTGTCGAGATTTTTGAGTGCGGAGACAGGACAGCGGCAAGCAAGGCAAGGAAGACAGGCTTCAGCGAGGCGGAGAAGATGGGCCTCGTGTGCGTCCGCCTCACTGAGAGAGGCTGGCACGTCTATACGGCTCTAAAGGCCGTGGTCGCACAGAAACTGGGCAGGGAGCCCGCAGACGTATTCGAGTTCGTGAAAGCTCTTGACGAGATACTTTACGCGTCTTACAGCGGCATGGCTATCGTGTCAATCCCCGTCGGGCCCGGCGTGGAGATTAAGGTCGGGGCCTTTGCGGCCAAGATGCGCGAGCTTACTGGGACGCTCAGGGAGAGGCTCGGGGTGCGGGCCCCCGCTGTCATAACGGGCGTGGCGAGCGAGCTGGTAGGCGCCGCGGAGCAGGCGGCGAGCCTGGCCGCCGAGCTGAACCTCGAGAATTTCGTCACATTCGGCAAGCTCTCGGAAACGATCCTCAACGTTCCCCTGCGGGTGGTCAGGCTGCTTGAAGTCTCGCTGCCGCCGAACATAGCCAGGCAGCCCCTGCCGCTCTCTAGAATTGAGGAGGAGCTGAGGCGCGTGGCTCTGTGGCCCGCGCGTGCGAGCCGTAAGGTCTACGACTACGCGGTAGAGGCCGACCACTACGGTCTCGTCAGCGTCATAGGCCGCGGGAGCGATGCCATCGTCAGCCCCAGGCTGCCAAGCGGTCTCAGCGTTGTGGACAAGGTGACCGGTATAGGCTTCGACGTAATTGCCGCGGCGCCAACGCGGTTCTCGATTCCAGTGCTGGCAATTTACGGCGATGCCGTGCGGCACTTCCCCACGGTCGAGGAGCTTCTGGAGTGCAGGACGGAAATGTTGAGCGCAATAGCCGACGTGGTCGGCCCTAGCAGGTGCATAAGGTGGGTCGAGCACGCGCTGGGTGTCAGGAAGCACCTCGAGACGCCCGCTCTGGCGCTCGAGGCGCAGTATGAGACTCTCGGCATGATGTCCAAGGTTAAAGTCAAGGACGAGGAGAGAGTGCTCGCGCTGACGGTTGCCAGGAGGATTGTTGGCAGGAACCTAGAGAGAGTTGAGAGGGAGGGCGGGGGCCTGAAGAATATGCTGGACGCCGCGCGCAAGGAGATTAAGGGCGTGCTGGAGCGCAGCGGGCCGCTCCGCGAGCTGCTCCTGGAGACGATCAAGCGAGGGTGGATAAGCTGGTCGGAGGCAGAACAGATCTTGAAGAGAATGGGCGTAGACGAGTCGAAAGTGACGCGCTATCTAAGTGAGCTGCGGGGGCTAAGCTTCCTCTACGAGACTGCCGCGGGCTACATCAGCGCGTGGACGCTAATGCCGATATTCGGCGAAATCGACGACAAGATGCGTCAGGTCCTCGCGTGGCTTCACGCAAACGTGCTTAACAGGGAGGACCCGTACGCCCCGAGGGTCAGCGATGCTATCAGGGCGCTGGTCGAGACGGGCAGGGCGAGCCTGGAGGGTCTCGTCGGCAGCGTTAAGGACGCGCTCGCGCTCGGGCGGCGCTTCGAGCTGCTGGCCCGTCTCGGCGCGGTGGAGCTCGACGAGAGCTCCCTAGAGGTGAGGATCGCCGAGCCGCGCGAGCGTAACAGGCGGCTGCTCGAGGCGGCCTACATTGGCTTCATGACAGGCATGGAGCCCCCTGACGTCAAGCCTGAGGGGAGGGAGCCCGAGCTGAGGGAGTACGTGGCGAGCAGGGCGAGAGAGCTGGCAAGAGGCTAGTGAGACCGCGCTAGGGGCACACTGGCCATCTTAGCAGCTGGCGGAGAGACGTGTAATACTCTCACAGACAGCAGGGGCCGGGGGTGATGATACGCCACCCTCTGATTCGTGAGCGACAGGCTCGGAGCTGACCCCCGGCCCTGTTTTCTTGTAGTTCTTCAGGCCTTATAAGTTTTGCGCTAAAATTAAGAATTTCTCTTTCTGCTCTTCGCCGATCGGCGTGCCGCATCCTGTCGGCTGTTAAAGAGCTGGCGTGCGGCCGCGCCGAGCTGCAGCGCGTGCCCTCCAGAGCTCCCTCCCGCTAGCTCGTCAGCTCCCGCTCCCCTGCGGAGAGCCTCATTAAGCCGCGCTCTGCTAGGCCGGTGCAGGCGCGCGAGAGCCTCGTGGCGGCACCCTGTCTTAATCTGACGTAGCTAGGCGGGGGCCTCAACCCGACGTCGTGAAGCCTCACGGGAGCTAAACACTTGCGCAAGTCCCTCACCT
>JAJHRB010000115.1 GCA_020833025.1 Thermoproteaceae archaeon
ACTATGTAGATCTTGGCGCCCCTCAGCGATGCCGCTATGAAGGTGAGGAGGACGAGCGCCCTGGGGCCCCCGGCCAGGGCCGCGGCGTCGAAGTCCAGCGCGGCCAGCTCCTCAAGCCCCGTTGCGAGGTCGCGCACGTCCACGGCAAAGTCACTCCCCCTGCCCAGCATCCTAATGACGTCGGCCGCCGTGTCTGCGGACTCCCGGTCTCTCTCGCTCCCAGTGCGGGCCCGGAGGAAGATGTAGTCGTCTGCGGGCGGGAGCCGGGCCACCGCCCTTATGACCAGCCTGCTCTCGAAGCCCATAGTGATCGCAAGCCGCACCTGGGTGCAGGTGCCTGCAGTTTAGAGCTTTCGCGCTGCAGCGCGCAACGGATAATACAGGAGGGGGGCCGAAACTTTGTGCTAACGCTCCTGGAAATCGCGAGACTCTTGCGGCGGGCTCGCATCACGGACGGGCAGGCTGAGGTGCCGCCGGAGCTGAGAGGGTGGTCCTTCGACAAGCCGCCTGTCAAGCCGCCGGCCTACCCCGGCGTGGCCCTGTCGGACTTCGCGTACGGCTACTGCCCCACCGGAAGGAACCTCTACCTCAAGTACGTGCTGGGCGAGAGGCCGCAGCCAACCAGGCCCCTTCTGGAGGGGCAGGCCCTTCACGCGGCCCTCTTCAAGTCCGTCGAGGACTTCCGGCGCTTCGTATACGCCGGGGTGCCCATGTCGGGGCCCGGCGAGGACTTGCCAAAGGACGTACGGCCCAAGGCGGAGGCGCTCTACCGCTACGTGGCCGCGCGGCTGGTGGGGGAGTACCACTACGTCCTCGCGTCGGGGCTGGCGCGCAGCAGAGACGCCGCGGTCTTCTACGCGGCGCCCATCTGCACGCAGGTCGCGGTCGACGCGGCGCCCCTCGGCCTCAGCCACGCCGTGGTTGACGGCGTGGCTCTGGGGGCCGTGGTGGAGTTCAAGTTCGGCCCCGCGCAGAATGTCGACGCCGCGCTGGCGGGCTACGCGATGGCGCTCGAGGCCGAGTACGGCGCGCCGATCGACTACGGAATACACGTGCAGGTGTGGGTGGACGGGGAGGTTGAGTACAGGGCACAGGCGTATCACCTGGGCGAGGGGCCCCGCGTGAAGTTCCTCGAGGCGAGGGACGAGGCGGTGGACATCGTGGCCTCCGGCAGGGACCCGGGAGTGGCGCCCCAGTGCCCCAGGGCGTGCCCCTTCTATCATGCATGCAGATCCTAGTGGCCACCTACGGCACGAGAATCAGGGCGAGGAGGGGCCTCCTGCTGGTGGAGGGGAGGGGCGGCGTCAAGGAGTACCCGCTGCACGACATTGATGAGGTGTTCCTCCTCACCGGCGGGATATCCATAACCACGAGGGCGCTGAGGGCCCTCTTGAGGGCTGGGGCCGTGGTCGCGGTATTCGACGGCAGAGGGGAGCCGCTCGGAGTGTTTATGAGGCCTGTCGGCGACGCCACGGGAGCCAAGAGGAGGTGCCAGTACCAGGCCGCCGTAGACGGCAGGGGGCTAGAGATGGCGAAGAGGTGGGTCTGGCTCAAGATGAGAGGCCAGCTGAAGAACGTGAGGGCGTGGAGGCGGAGGCTCGAGAGATACAGGGAGTACGTCGAGGCGCTGGGCAAGGCGCAGGAGGCCCTGGCGCGGGCCGGGACGGCGCGTCAAGTGCTGGAGGCGGAGGCAGCGGCGGCGGAGGCGTACTGGTCCGCATACCGCGAGGTGACCGGCTTTCCCGGCAGGGACCAAGATGGCGAGGACCCGGTGAACGCCGGGCTCAACTACGGCTACGGCGTGCTCAAGACGCTCTGCTTCAAGTCGCTGCTGCTCGCCGGGCTGGACCCATACGTCGGGTTCCTCCACACAGACAAGTCGGGGAGGCCCTCGCTGGTGCTGGACTTCATGGAGCAGTGGAGGCCCCGCGTGGACGCCGTGGTGGCGCGCGTCAGGGGCGAGCTCGAGGTCAGAGACGGGCTCCTCACCCACAAGTCCAGGCTCGCCGTCGCGGCGGCAGTGCTCCAGGAGTTCTCCGCCGGCAAGAGACCCGTCGCGGCCGAGATACACCGCGAGGCGCGCGCGCTGGCCAGGTCCCTGTGTACATAGTGGTCATGTACGACGTGACGGAGGACGGCGTGAGAAATAAGGTGGCAGAGACGCTGAGGGCCTTCGGGCTCGTCAGGGTGCAGAAATCGGCCTTCGTGGGCAGGCTGCCGCCAGCGCTGGTCAAGGAGCTGGCAGAGAGGCTGAGGAGGGTCGCGAGGGGCGCGAACGCCGACATTATCATACTGAAGGTGGACAAGAGAGTCCTGGACACGATGATACGCATAGGCCCGTCGCTCCCGCCCAGGCGTGACGGGCCGGCCCTGCATTAACCCGTCACTCGTCAGGCAGTACCTCTTCTGCCCGGCTGCCGCCTACTACATAATCGCGGGGCTGGCAGAGCCGCCCACCGAGAGGATGCGGAGGGGCAGGGAGGTGCAGAGGGAGGCCGTGGAGGCCGCGGCGAGAGCGCTCGGCGCCGAGGACGTGAGATACTCCGTCGAGCTGAGGGGGGCGGGCTTCTGCGGCGTGGTGGACGCCGTGCTCACCATAAACGGCAGGCCCGCGCCTCTTGAGGTCAAGACCTCGCCGAGACCCCGCCGCGTCCCCACGCCGCACAAGGCGCAGGTGGCCGCTTACATGCTGGCCGCCCAGGCCCAGTACGGCAGGGCTGTCCAGCGCGGCTACGTGTATTACGCCGAGAGCGGCGACGTGGTCGAGATCCGCCTCACGAGAGACTTAAGGGATCTCGTCCTTCACGTTGCCGGGAGGATTCGCCAGATTTACGCAGGCTACACCCCGCAGCCTGCCGTGCATCCGTCTAAGTGCCCAGGGTGCTGGTACAGAAAGTGGTGCGCCGACATCTCGCGCGCCATTGATATAATATAATTAACATAATATAATTAACCTAATTGCCTTTCTGCCTTTGCCTTTCTCCGTCATGAAATTCATCTCTGCGCCTTCTGCTGCTGCTTTCAATCCCTCTCTTGAGATTCAGATCGTGGTGCCCCAGGTTTCCCAGCCGGTTGGTACCAACCGAGCTTTCAATC
>JAJHRB010000043.1 GCA_020833025.1 Thermoproteaceae archaeon
TAGACTATGGGCGCGGCCATGACGCCAACAGCTATGGCAATGCCCCACGCTACGTTCTGGATCACGTGCGCCGTCTCGGGGAAGTTCGCAAATATCGCGCCGAGCCCGACCGTGACGAAGACCAGATACAGCATGAACTTGGCGTAGGGCGCCACGCTGGCGAACTCTGGGTGGTCCTCGACAATGTTGCGCACAAGCGTATAGCCGATGAACACCCCGGCGCACATTATAACGGCCCCGAGTATTAACGGGTACACGAACTGGCCCGTGAAGAGCATCATGTCAAGCGCTATAGAGACCACGAGCGCGACGAGGCCCACGAGCAGCAGGTTCCTGAACATCTCGCCGAGCTCGGTGAACTGCTTGGGAAACATGCCCGTTAACAGCTTGCCTATATAGCTCGTCATGAGCGCCACGAGTATCAGCCCTGCCGTCAGCAGAATCACGCCCCCTATCAGTCTGGGCAGGTACTCCGCAACTCTGGCGATGATCGCGCCCGCCTCCCCGCCTATCCGCAAGTAGCCCAGCGCGACAACTATGCCGATCACAATAACAAACGCCGTGACGAGCATGCCGATTAGGTTCGAGAGGTCGACCCCCGCGGCCCTAAACGCCCTGCCCACGTCAGTGCTGTCGAACGCCCTCTCGAGCCCCGACCTCTCAATGAGCCTGTTGACCGCCCTGCCTATGAGCACGCCGATGCCCCACGAGATTAGCACAATTGCCAGCGCCACGAGACCCTGGGTCACGTACGGTATTGCCCTCTGCAGCAGTGACTGCCAGTCGACGGCCAGCTGCAAGAACATACCTGCGCCGTAGCGCCCCGTTTTAAGCATTGCACTCCGCGCCGGCTCACCTGCCGCGGAGCACCCTGCCGGCCTCAAGCGACACCTCCTTCCACTTCTCGCGCAGCCTGCCCATCACGGTGGGCTCTATGCCTAGCGCGAGCGAGGCGTTCGCAAGCCACTCGTACCTCCTCGCGAGCCTGCGGTACTGGGCCGCGAGCTCCCTCAGCCTCTCCCTCCTCCCGGACCCCAGCGCCGACCTCATCCTCTCGAGCAGCGCCTCCACCTCCCGGAGCAGGTCGGTTGCCAGCCTCTCGATGGCAGACTTCGCCAGCGGCCTCAGCTCCCTGTACTGCTCGTCTGTCAGCTCTATCGCGGCGATCTCGAGCGTGGGCCCCTGCCCCGCCTCCTCCCACCTCTTTATGACGTCCCTCTTTATCGCCTCGATGGCTCTCGCCACTCTCTCCCTCGGCAGCCACGAGAGGTAGACGCCGGGCAGGAGCTCCAGCCCGTCCACTTGCGCGAGCGCCCTCCTCACGAGGCTCTCGTCGTCGGACTTGACTATGACGAGCATCATCGCGCAAGGAAGTTTACCGCACCGCTATCTATTATTGGCGAGCTGCGGTAGGGAGAGTGGCTGCACGACCGCCTGCACGTTCGAGCGCGCGCGGCGGGGGGCTCCAGGACTTGTACGCGGGCAGCCGCTCGGGTATATCCACTGTCCGGCGGTGTCCCTCAGAAGCAGCAGCTATTGCAGCGGTGAGGGCTAAGATTAATGCGGCCGCCGCCTCTCTCAAGGGGGGCTTGGCTGCCGCCACGCATTAAAGTGCATAAGAACATAAAGGCTGCGCGCCTAAGCGCGCGGCAAGCGGCCCGCCCCTAGAGGCCAGCTTAAGAGCACGCCCTCAGAACGGGCGCCGCCGTGATGAGTCCGGCAGGAGTCGACCGGTGAGAGGACTTAGCCCTACCTGAACGCTAGCAGACCGCCTCCTCGGCGTCTATGAACCTCTTGTACCACCCGGCGTACTGCTCCGGCCTCACTATGTGGAGCTCCAGCAGCGGCGCCGCCTCGCCCGCCGCCTCTCTGAGGGCGAGGGCCACCCTGGCCCTCTCCCAGGGATCCTCGGGCGCGTTGGGCGAGATCACTAGCACGTCGATGTCGCTGTCAGCCGACCAGTCGCCCCTGACAACGCTGCCGAATGCAACAATCGTAACCTCGCCGAGCAGCTCTCGCGCCTTGCCGCACAGCCTCTCCACGTACAGCCTCCAGTTCCTCAGCCTAAGCCCCCGCTCTACGTGCATAGCGCCACGAGCTCCTCCGCTACCTTGACCAGGCGCTCCACGACATCTCTGCTATACCGCCTCGGCAGGCACCGGGCGCCCAGGTAAGCGTCCTCCATGACCTCAAAGGCAAGCGCGTGCCTCTCGTAGAGCTGCCAGAGCTCCGGCCTGAGTGCCCTGACCTCCTCGAAGAGGCGCCTGAGGGAGTGTGCGCGCGGGTGATACCCTGCCCTTGACGCCAGCACGTACCTGAGCGCCAGCTGGCACGCCTGCTCCGCGTGCAGGCCCGCTCCCCCAACACCTCCATCTCCTCCCTCCCTCACGACCTCTACTGAATTACTGAACTGTTAAAGAAAGTAAGTGCGGCGAATGCTGTGATCAGTTCCGTCTACGTAGAGAACCTTAGAGGCGTGAAGAGTTGCAGGGTGGGTAACTTGACCAACGTGAACGTCTTTATCGGGCGCAACGGCGCGGGCAAGTCCACGCTACTGGAGGCAATCTACATCGCCTCAGCCTGGGCAAGCCCAATAGACGCGGTGAGAGATACGCCCAAGCTCCAATACGTCATTGCGAGGAGGAGAAGGAGGAGAGGCCGCTTCGGAGCCAGGCGTGAATGGGAGAAGTACAGAGACGTGCTGTGGTTCAATAAAAACACGGACGAGGAGATCAAGATCAAGCTGAGATTTGGCGAGAAAGAACTAGACTTCAGACTAATGTACCACCAGCCCCAATTCCCTGACGCACCTGCTCTGTGGCTAGCGGTGCCCCTTAACTCCGGTGGCATCATCTATTACCAGAGGCCGAGCCGGTTCTGGAGCCCGCCCACGAAGCCGCCACCTCTGATACCTGCTGACTTCCAGATAAGGGTAGAGGAAGGCTTGCGCCAAGAGCTGGAATTCGTGGGTAACGTCCTACTGCTGGACAGCAGGCTAACACCGCAGGATCTGGAGCTGAGGGTTTGGCCCAAGCTCCTCGACAGAAGACTGGACATGCTAATCGTTGAGATGTTGAAGGAGGAATACGAGATAGACGCAGATGACATAACCTACAAGCCGGTGGGGGGCGAGTACGTGCTGGCACTTAAACTGAAGAACACCACAGTGGAGATTGACGCGCTGGGAGACGGCGCCAAGCTTGCTGTGCTTTATGCCTCTCCCCTGGCGCTCGTGAAGAACACCGCGGTGCTGATAGAGGATCCCGAGACACATCAGCACCCGGCCGGGCTCAGGGCGTTGATGAGCTTCGCCCTGAAGATCGCGAAAAGGCAGAACCTCCAGCTGTTCATCACAACGCACAGCATGGAACTCGTAAACATCGTCAGGCATTTGGCGCGCGAGCTCGACATGGGGATCCACGTGTACTTCATGGAGAGGGGGCCAGACGGCGTTGTGGACGTGAGGGTGCTGGAAGAGGTAGACGTGGATATCCTCCAGAAGATGGGACTAGATCCAAGGTTTCTCTATCTAGTGTAATGCTGGACTTGCTTAAGCTTAGGCATGCTATTGCTGTAATTGTATGTGAAGGGGAGACGGACAAGGCGGTGGCCGGCGAAATAGCAGCAAAGCTAGGCGTGTCGGGCCTTCTTTTTCTGCCGGCAAGAGGTATAGACACAATCCCGGACATCCTGGAGATGTTAGTCGCGCTCATACGCGTCGTGAGGAAGGTCAGAAGCATTGTCGTTGTGGTAGACGGCGAGGATGTCAGCAGCCCGCTCGAGCGGGCCAGGCGCATAAGAGACTCGCTTGTATCCCGCTTCGCCAGCAGAGGCATAAATGCGGAGATCGCCGAACCTCAGCCAGCCGGCGCACAACTCTACGAGATCAGTGTGCGGTACGAGAATAGAGATGTCAGCTTGTTCATAGCTGTAAGCGGTGATTTCTCTAAGTCCTCGCCTAGGCGAGCCATAGAGGATCACTGCATTAAGTTGCTAGGCTCCGCCCCTCAGGACAAAGACAAGTTATATCAACCGTGCCTAGACGCGATAAAACGCGAAAACGTTGAGACCGTGTGCAACGCCTTTCCCCACATCTGCGCTGCATTGAGAGCCGTGGGCCAAAGCGATTAACATGATTTGATTATGCGAGGAGACTTCTTTACATCTCTATAATTTGCTGTAGACAGCTCTCAAACCGAGAGCCGGCGTCAATCCTCCTCCCCCAACTCGGTCTGTAGGTAAGTACAGGCACCTTCATGTTTGAGCTTGTCGCCAGGGCTAAGGCCTAGCCACCTGGCGAACTCCTCGATGTGGGGTCGAAGACCACTGCGACGACGCCAGCGAGTTTGCCCAGCCCCGGCCCTACCCAAACCTTTTCGCAGATCTGTATCAGCTGGAAATTCTTGCTCACTAAAGTCCTAGCGTCGGTGGAGACCTCGTAATCTATCAGCACGAGGAGGCGGTCGCACTGCTGCTTGAACCTCCTGGCTGTGTTGTGCAGTATGCGCTCGCGGCCGTAGTCGGGCTTGTGTAGCACCCTGCCGCCCAGCACGCCTCTAAGGTATTCGCCGATGCAAGCGTTGCCGTAGCACTCCGCTACGATGCACATCTGCATAAACGGAGCACCTCGCGCGGCCTCATGAAGAGGATGTCCTCAGACGTCACGAGCTCCTCCGTCAGTCTGTCCTTGTCTAGCTCGGCTACCTCAGTGAGGCCCCCGCTTCCCCTATATACGTAATACAGCGTGACGTCGAGCTTGTCCCTGAGCAGAGAAACCAAGATTGGTTTGTGGGTTGTGATCACCACGCGCCCCACCTCGCTAAACTTCACAATATATTTTACAAGGAGATTAAAGAACTGCGGAAAGATTTGTCCCTCAGGTTCCTCCAACAACACTAGCACTCTTTCCTCTAGACCAAAGAACTTTGTAAAGAAGGCTGCTGAGGAAAGGCCGATGAGATTATAAAGGATGCGGTATATCGAGTCAGGGGCGGCGTAGGGCCTCATAGCGATGTCATTGTCGAAGATGGCAAATCTCCCGTCCTCCAGCAGCTTGACGTCCACAGGGCCCAGCTCGGACAGCTCGGCGTTCAAGTCTCTAATGGCCTCTGGCTGTCTCTTTGCAACAATGCCGATGTTCTTTCCGTCCTCTCGCAGAATCTCTCGCGGGACGTCGGTCTCGAAGCCCTTAACGATACTGCTAGGCACGTCATCTCTAAACCTGTCAAATCCGTATAATCGCGCTAAAACCCTTCCCTTTAAACCGCTCAGCTTATTCACAAACTCGTGTGGGTAGAGCGCATACCAGTATGTGCCATGCTTGAATAAGCAATAAGTTCCACCAATTGTTTGTCGTAATGGTAATTCAATTCCGTCGAGCTCAATGCGAGGGCCTCCGTGAAAGTATATGCGCAGCGAACGGCCCCACTCGCGCGCATTGATGTTAATTTCGATCGCCTTGGTGATGTCGTAGAACGTAAAGAGGTCGCTCACCTCCGCGGCTCTGAGCAACTTGTGCAGCGGCTCCAGAGCGCCGTAGTATGCATATTGGTCAAAGTACGTCGCCAGAGCTGTTGCCTCCAGTATGTTTGACTTGCCCGCGAGGGGAAGGCCCAGCAGGACTGTGACCCTCCCGAGCCTTATCCTCGCCTCTCTCACGGACTTAAAGTTCCTGATCAAGACCTCCACGGCCCGCGCGGCGGGTCTTCAAAATATGTTGTCACAGCGCGAACCTCCTCACGACTTTTGGTATTCTGGGTATCAGATCAGACGCGGTGATGTGGTAGCCGAGCTCCGCTGCCGCGTCCTCGCCTGCCAGCCCGTTGACGAATGCTGCCACCGCAGCCGCCTCTAGGGGGTCCTTTGTCTTGGTGAGGAAGGCGGCGGTTATGCCCGTGAGGACGTCGCCGGTGCCGCCCACCGTCATGGCAGGAGTGCCCGTGGTGTTGACCTTGGCGCGCTTGCCGTCTGAAATCACGTCGTACCTCCCCTTGAGCAGGATCACTGCGTTAATCCTGGCCGCCCACTCTCTCACGACGGCCACCCTGCCCTCCAGCTCCCGCGGGGGCTCGACGCCAGTGAGCGCCTTGAACTCGCCGGCGTGGGGCGTGAACACCACGACTCCCCGCGCCGTCTCGCCCCTAAGCGCCTTTATCGCGTCCGCGTCAATGACGAGAGGCTTCCTCCCTGCCAGCCTGCGAAAGATCTCGCGCACGGCGTCCAGGGTCTCCCCCTCGGTGCCCAGGCCCGGGCCCATGGCCACGACGTCGAACCTCTCGGCGAGCGACGCCACGCGCTCCACGTGCCTCAGCGAGAGGCGCGGGCCCTCAAGCGGCACGGCTATCACGTCCGGGCTCTGCGCCTTCGCGGCCGCGGCGGCCGGCTCCGGCGCGGCTATCACTGCCAGGTCCACTCCTGCCCTCAGCGCGGCGAGGGCGACGTACACGGGCGCTCCCGAGTACTCCAGCGAGCCGCCGACCACGAGAACCCTGCCGTGATCGCCCTTCTTGGCGTCGGGGCGCCTGGAGAAGTTGAAGTACGCGAAGTCCCCGGGCCCCACGACGAGCTCCGCCTCCGGCGGTATCCCGATTGGCTCGACGACCAGCTCGCCCACGTACTGTCTCGCGCTCTCTGCGAGCAGGCCGCGCTTCGGCTTGTGGAGCGTGACAGTCAGCGCGGCCCTGACGGCCCTGTCCCTCACCTCTCCGGTGTCGGGGTCCAGACCGCTCGGCACGTCGACGGCGACCTTGGGCGCGGGCGACGCGTTCATAAGCTCTATCGCCGTCGCGTGAGGCTCTCTCAGGGGACCTCGTATGCCCGTGCCCAGCACGGCGTCGACTATCACGTGCGCCCACGTGAACCAGTCCTGGAGCGCCAGGAGCTCAAGCGGCGACTGCGCCACGGCGAGCTCCACGCCCCACAGCCTCCTCACCGCCTCGTAGTTAACCCTGGCCGGCCCCTCCCTCGGCTCCCCCAGGGCGACCACCCTAACTCTGCGCCCCGCGGCGTGGAGGTGCCTGGCCGCGACGTAGCCGTCCCCCCCGTTGTCGCCCGTGCCGCACACGACGAGCACGCTCCCTGCCGAGGGGAACCTCTTGAGGACGTTGCGCGCCACCGCCGCTCCAGCGCTCTCCATTAGCACCAGCCTGGAGATTCCGAGCCACTCTGCATTCCTGTCGGCCACGTACATCTCGAGCGAGGAGATTGCCTCCACGACGGCGGCCATGCCGTTTATTTATAGGCGCCGCGCGGCAACAAAGTAATTACTGGCCGCCCCTCGCGGCGCCGTGAGGAGTCTTGTGCTGGATAACGGGCTCACGGTAATACTAGACAGGTTTGAGTCGCCGACTGCCGCGGTAGTAGTCGCGGTTGGCGTGGGCTCGCTCTTCGAGCCGCGGGAGAGGAGGGGGATGACTCACGTGCTAGAGCACATGCTCTTCAGGGTGCCTGGCTTTGACGTAGACGAGACGGTAGAGTCGCTGGGCGGCTCGGACAATGCGTACACTAAGCGCGACGCGCTAGTAATCGCGTTCGAGGCGCTCTCTGAGTCCGCGAGCGGCCTGGTCGAGCTCGCGTGCAGGCTCTACACAAACGACCGGTACGCAGAGGAGGACTTCAGGAGGGAGCTCAACGCCATAATGTCCGAGCTCAGGCAAGTGCGCGAAGAGCCGTCCGAGCGGGTTGGGGAGCTCGGGCTCAAGGCCGCGTTCGGGGACTCAGAGTGGGGCGACCCTATCAGCGGGACTCCCGAGACGGTCAGCGCGATAACGCTGCGGGATCTGGTGGAGTTCAAGCGAGAGTGGTTCACGCCTGACAATACAATCCTCGTCATGACAGGCGCGTTTGACGACAACGCGGTCAAGCTTGCAGTCGAGCTATTTGGAAGGCTCGGCGGCACTGCGCCGCGCAAGCGCAAGCCCTCCGCGCTCTCCGGCCCGCGCGCGATACTCGAGCGGCGCGACGTCGACGGCGTTTACTACGCGAGAGTCCTCAGAGTATCCGTGGACAGCCCCGCCAGGACGCTCGCGCTCCTCCACGGCGCGGCATTCCACCTAGAGGCTGGCCCCAAGTCGCTGCTCTTCGACGCGGTGAGAGTGCCGGGAGTTGCATATTCTTACTACGTCGACTACGATGTTGTGGACGACGTGGCCTATCTTGAGGTCGCGGTGGAGTCGGCCGAATCGCTAGAGGCGGCGCGCGCCGCCGTGCTGGAGGCGCTGAGGCCGAGACGGCCCGCGGGCTACAGACTCAGGTACTACGAGTACTCCTGGCGCCTTACGTGGCGCAGCGCCGCAAGCAGGGCCATGATGATGGCGGAGTACGCCATCAAGGGCGGCTCTCCGAAGCTGATGGCAGAGGAGTTCAGCAAGGCGGCGGAGCTCGGGACGGCGTGGCTTGAGGGCCGGGTGGTGAAGGAGGCCGAGGCCGCCATAGTCCCGGCGTCGTGACGCGCGGCGCGAAAAATTATTTTAATTGGATGGTTGTCCAGCAAATATGCAATACAGGCTCCCCCTAGCCGTCGCTGCGCTTGCGCTCGCGGCGTCGCTAATCGCGCTCGCTGTTGCGGTGTTATTCACGAACTCGCTGCGGGAGGATCTCGCGCATCTAAGGAGCGACTTCCTCGCGCTTGAGCGCGAGCTCAAGACTGTCGCCGAGCTCGCGTCAAAGCCCGTCGCGCAGATTCCCGTCAGGCACGCCAGGCTCTTCTCGATTGTACGCGACGGCGACGCCTACATCCTGACGGACGCCATGAGGAGGCGTGTCCTACTCGTCCCGCGGGACGTGCCTCAATACGAGGTGGCGTACTACGCCAATAAGTACGCGCCGAGCGTTATCGTGCGCTATCCAGTTGAGAGGGCCGTGTACATGTCGTCAACTCACGTCGCGCTCGCGTACAGGCTCTACGCGGAGGCCGGGAGGCCCGGAGTCCTGAGGTCAATTGCTGGCATTATGTGGGGGAAGTCTTACGAGTGGCACCTGCCCGGAATCGCGGAGATGATCGAGAATGGAACGATAGCGGACGTCGGGCCGGCGCAGTCGCCGGATTACGAGAAGATACTGCAGCTGAGGCCAGACGTGATCTTCGTGTACTTCTACCCCGGGCCTTACGGCACAGAGTCCGTCATTGCGAGACTGGAACAGCTAAAGTTGCCCTATGCCGTGATTAACGAGTTTCAGGAAGAGTCCCCCTTAGGCAGGTTTGAGTGGATTAAGTTCATCGCGGCGTTTTACAATCTCACAGACCTGGCGTCTGCAGTACTCGACAGGGTGGAGAGAGAGTGGGAGTCCGTGGTGGCGCGAGTGGCAGATCTCGACAGGCCTAGAGTCGCGTGGTTCTCGATACACAGCGGCGTGCTATACCCGGCGCGCGCGCAGGCCATTGAGCTCATCAGGCTCGCCGGCGGCAGGTACGCGTACGCGAACTACAGCAGAGTAGACCTAGAGGTCGTGATGCGGCACAAGAGCGACGTGGACGTGCTCGTGTGGTCGGGCTATGGCGTGTCAAGAGTGGAGGACATCCTGAAGGTAGAGCCGAGGCTCGCCGAGCTGAGGCCGGTGGCTCTCGGGAGAGTGTACGCGTTCAGCCCGGCGTTCTGGCAGCTCTCTCACGCGTATCCCGAGCGGCTGCTGAGAGAGCTGGCGGCAATTTTACACCCCGAGGTCATCCCCCCGGTTAACCTAACGCTCTTCGTGCAGCTGCGGTGAGGCACGCGTGCGTCGTGCTGGGCGCGCTCGCCGCCCTCTCTCTCGCCGAGATCTTAACGGGGCCGGCGGGTCTAGACCTCTCAGTTCTGGAGCCAGTGAGGCTCCCGCGCGTGCTGGGCGCGCTCACTGCAGGCGCTCTGCTTGGAGTGTCGGGGCTGGTGCTGCAGACGCTGTGGAGAAACCCGCTGGCCGACCCCTACATAATGGGCGTGTGTAGCGTGTCTATTCTGTCCGCGCTCTGTTTTTACCTGGCGTGGAGGGCGTGGGGGGCGCCCTACGTCGGGTACGCCGCGGGGGCCCTCCTCGGCGCTGCCGCATCGACGGCCGCGCTGACGTGGCTCGCCCGGCGGGCCGACCTGCTCGTAGTGCTCCTCACGGGCGTCCTGCTGTCATTTGCGGCCCACTCGGTGACGCAGCTGCTACTGCTCGCGCTCCCCCCGGAGGAGCTGGGCTTCATCTACCTTGGGCTCCAGGGCAGCTTTGCCGCGTACCCGTCCGGGCCCGTCGGCTACGCCGCAGCCGCCGCAGCAATCGCCGTAATTCTCGCGATCTACCTCAACGCGAGGCACGTGGCGGCGCTAGTGCACGGCGAGGAGGCGGCGGCAGGGCTTGGCGTTGACGTGAGGCGCGCGGCGGCGCTCGCGGTGGGGGCTGCGGCCGTGGCCGCGGGCCTCGTGGTGGCGCTCGTCGGGCCCGTGGGCTTTGTTGGCCTCATGGCGCCGCACATGGCCCGGTGGATCTCGGGGCGCCAGCGCGTTGACGCCACGCTTGCCGTCACGGCAATGACGGGCGCGGCCACGGCGCTGGCGGCCGACGCAGTCGTGAGGCTGGCCCTCCCCCGGGAGGTCCCGGTGAACGTCCCTCTCTCGCTCGTCGGCGCGCCCGCCGCCGTACTGCTGATGTGGCGGTACCGCCATGCGCGTGGAGTTTGACGTCGTGAAGAGACTCGGGGACTTCACGCTCGCTGCCTCCGGCTCGCTGGAGGGAGGCCTCACGTGCATCGTGGGGCCCAACGGCGCCGGGAAGACCACGCTGATGAAGATACTCGCGGGCATCATGAGACCGGACCGCGGCTCCGTCAGGCTATTTGGCATCTCGTCGCGCGCGTACCTCGGGGAGGTTTACGTCCCGCCTGACATGAAGGCGTTGGAGGTGGTGCTGGCGGGGAGGTCGAGATTCTCGCCGAGGCCTGCCGGCCCGCGGGACGAGAAAATCGCAATGGCCTATATGTCCGCGCTCGGAGTGGAGAGACTTGCCGGCAGGGAGTGGCGGGCACTGAGCGGGGGGCAGAGGCAGAGAGTCGCGCTGGCCGCGGCGCTTGCCGCCGAGGCCGACATGCTCCTACTCGACGAGCCCCTCGCAAACTTGCACGAGGACTGGCGCTGCGAGGTTATGAAAATCACTAGGGATTACGCGAGGGGGAGGGTCGTGGCCGTGAGCACCCACCACATGGACGTGGTGGGCCTGTGCCACCACGTCATAGTACTCAGGGACGGGCGCATTGTGTGGCGGGGCAGCGCGCGCGAGTTCAGGCACGAGGAGCGCATGTGTCCCCCCGACTAGCCGCCGGAAACTCTTATATACATTGCTCGCGCGTCACCGCGTGTCCTCGACCGCCGTGCGCGTCGTTGAGAAGCAGCTCGACGAGATTCTGAGCATAGCGCGGAGCCCGGCGCAAGTGAGAAATGTGGGCACGTTAGCGCACGTCGATCACGGGAAGACCACGACGACCGACTCGCTCCTAATGGGCGCCGGGCTCCTGTCGCCCAAAGTTGCCGGCAAGGCCCTCGCGATGGACTTCGTGCCTATCGAGCAGCTGAGACAGATGACCATAAAGGCAGCGAACATCTCGCTGTACTTCGAGCACGGCGGGAGGTCTTACCTCATAAACTTCGTCGACACGCCGGGTCACGTTGACTTCACGGGCCACGTGACGCGCTCGCTGAGGGTAATGGACGGCGCGCTGGTGGTCGTTGACGCCGTCGAGGGCATAATGACCCAGACAGAGACTGTAGTGAGGCAGGCAATGGAGGAGTACGTCAGGCCGGTGCTGTTCATAAACAAGGTGGACCGCCTCATTAAGGAGCTGCGCATGTCGCCTCAGGAGATCCAGCAGAGGATTTTCAACATAGTCAGGGAGTTTAACGCGCTTATAGAAATGTTCGCCCCACCGGAGTTCAAGGACAAGTGGAAGATAGACCCGGCCAAGGGCCAGCTGGCAATAGGCTCTGCGCTTCATAAGTGGGGATTAACAATACCGATGGCACAGAAGGCCGGCATCAAGTTCAGCTATATAATTGACGCCTACGAGAGGGGCTATGTTGACAAGCTCGCAGAGGAGTTCCCGCTGTACAGGACGTTGCTGTTAATGATCATAGAGCACACGCCGCCGCCGAACGTGGCGCAGAAGTACAGAATCCCGAGGCTGTGGCCCGGCGATCTGGACAGCGATGTGGGCAAGGCAATGCTTGAGGCAGACCCCAGCGGGCCCACGGTAATTGCCGTGAGCAGAGTAAACAAGGACCCGCACGCCGGTCTCATCGCGACCGGCCGCGTGTTCTCGGGCACTATACGGGAGGGCGGGGAGGTCTACATCGTCGGCAAGAGGGTCAGGAGGAGAGTCCTCCAGACCTACATTTACATGGGACCGTCGAGAGTCATAGTTCCCTACATGCCGGCCGGCAACATAGTCGCGTTAATGGGCGTCGAGGAGGCGAGAGCCGGCGACACGCTGGTCGACGTGACGCACACCGACGTGCCGCCATTCGAGAAGATGAAGTATATCGCCGAGCCTGTAGTCACCGTCGCGATAGAGCCAGAGAACCCGGCAGAGCTGACCAAGCTCGTCGAGGCACTAAAGGACCTCACTATAGAGGACCCGACGCTGGACCTCAAAATAGACCGGGAGACGGGACAAATTCTACTCTCGGGCGTCGGGACGCTGCACCTCGAGATAGCAGCGTGGCTTCTGAAGGAGAGATCCAAGACGGAGTTCGCGGTGTCGCAGCCTCTAGTGCGCTTCAGAGAGACAGTGAGGGCCAGATCGCAGGTGTGGGAGGGCAAGTCGCCTAACAAGCACAACCGCCTCTACTTTTATGTCGAGCCGCTGGACGGGACCAGCATAGAGCTCGTGGCGTCCGGAGAGGTAACTGACGACCAGGACGCAAGGGAGAGGGCCAAGGTGCTCAGGGAAAGGGCCGGGTGGGACAGCGACGAGGCCAGGGGAGTCTGGAGTGTCGACGAGCGTTATTGCAACATCCTCGTGGACAAGACATCGGGTATCCAGTACCTGCGCGAGGTCCGCGACTACATTATACAGGGATTCAGGTGGGCCATGGAGGCGGGGCCGCTGGCCCAGGAGCCAGTTCGCGGCGTCAAGGTGGTGCTGGTCGACGCGGTAGTTCACGAAGACCCCGCGCA
This sequence comes from Thermoproteaceae archaeon, assembly GCA_020833025.1. Taxonomy (GTDB): domain Archaea; phylum Thermoproteota; class Thermoprotei; order Thermoproteales; family Thermoproteaceae; genus Pyrobaculum. Next base: position 13,126 of record JAJHRB010000043.1, read on the forward strand.
CAGAGGTCCCGCGCAGATAATGCCGGCGACGAAGAATGCCGTGTTCGCGGCGTTCCTCTCCGCCAAGCCGACGCTCCTCGAGCCAATACTGAGGCTTGACATAAAGGTCGCCCCCGAGTACACGGGCGCCGTGATATCAGTGCTGAGCAAACACAGAGGGAGGGTACTAGACATGACGCAGCAGGAGTACATGACGTATCTGAAGGCAGAGCTGCCAGTGCTCGGGTCCTTCGGCATCAGCGACGAGCTGCGGGCAGCCGCCGCCGGCAGGGTGTTCTGGTCGATGCAGTTCTCACGGTGGGCCCCTATTCCCGAGTCAATGGCGCTGGACCTAATAAGGCAGATCCGGAAGAGGAAGGGCCTCAAGGAGGAGATACCGAGGCCGGCGGACTTCGTCGAGGTCTACTGAGCCGCGCGCGAGAGATCTGCGTGGACGGCCTCTGCAACCTTCTTGCCCGACAGCAGCATGCCGCCGAATATCGGCCCCATCCGCGGCAGGCCGTAGACGGTGCACGCGGCGACTCCCGTCACGTAGAGGCCCGGCGCCACCCTGCCAGTGTGCTCCACGACGAGTCTCTCCGAGACCTCGGCCCACGCCGACCTCTCGCCGCGCAGCTGGATTCCGAGCTCTGGCACCTTCCTGGCCGCGACTGACACGACCTCAGCGCCGTGCCCCGTTGCGTCAACCACAGCCCTAGCTTGAGTGTAAAGGGGGTCCGCGTGCATGCCCGATGCATGCACCGGCGTCCACACCCACATAACGCCCGTGACTCTCGGCGGGCTGCCCCGGAAGATGACGTCCTCTACGTGCACGCCGAGAATTATCC
>JAJHRB010000044.1 GCA_020833025.1 Thermoproteaceae archaeon
GGGCAATGACGGCGCGAGGAAATGCATAAATAATCTGGCGCAGCGGCTTGCGGGGGCCGTAGTCTAGCCTGGTAGGATGCGCGGTTATATGCCGCCGCATACCGCAGCGGGTCCGCGTGATCCCGGGAGGGTACCCCGGGACTTCAAATCCCGGCGGCCCCACCACCTCTCTTCCAGCTAGGGAATGGCAGCGGGCCGGCGGGCGGGCCTGTCAGGAGAGCCCATGCACGACGCGCAGGTCTGCTGCGCATGAACTGCCGGATCTCGCGTCCGGATCGCGGCCACGACTCTACCTCTGGGTCTTCTCACTGCGGCGCCGGGCATGCCGGGGTCTCCGGCTCCCTGAAAAAGCGGGCAGGAGCTGGGGGGTCGCGAAATTTTTTAAACTGGCAAGTGCAGGGACGGTAGGCGGCGGTAGTCTAGCCTGGTCTAGGATGGCGGCCACGCGCACGCGCCGCAGTGCCAAGCCAGCGGAAAGCCGTTGGTCCCGGGTTCGAATCCCGGCCGCCGCACCAACCCGCACCTCAGCCAGTGCAGGTGCTGCGTCTGATAGCGGCCCGCGCCGCACTCAATTTCCGACCGCGCGTCGCTCCTCAACTTTTAATGCTCCCGCGGCTGTAGTGCGGCGTGCACGGCAGTGACGGACAGAACGGCGAGGTGCTGAGAGTGGAGAGGCTGCACGCGGGATACGGCAAGCTCCACGTGCTATTTGGCATTGACATGGTAGTGAGCAGAGGCGAGATAGTTGTCGTGCTGGGTCCCAATGGCGCTGGCAAGTCAACACTTCTCGACAGCATAATGGGCCTGGCGGATATATACTCCGGCAGGGTAATTGTAATGGGGCGCGACGTGACAGGAAAGCCGCCGCACGAGATAGTCAAGCTCGGCGTTGCCTACGTAATGCAATCTCCCGATAATATCTTCAGCGGGCTCACGGTTCTCGAGAACCTGCTTGCCGCCTCTACCGGGCTCTCCAGGAGAGAGGCGCGCAGGAGAATCGAGCTAGTACTTGACGCGTTCCCTAGACTCAGGGAGTTGAGCAACGTGAGGGCGAGGTTCCTCTCTGGCGGCGAGAGACAGCTGCTCGCAATAGCGATGGGCCTAATGAAAGGGCCGAGGCTACTAATGCTAGACGAGCCCTCTGCCGGCCTGTCCCCGAAGGTAGTGGATGAGGTGTTCGCAACCATTAAGCAGGTTCGCGACAGGCTTGGAGTATCAGTGCTTCTGGTCGAGCAGAACGCCAGAAAGGCGCTTGAAATAGGGGACAGGGCCTACGTGCTGTCGACGGGCGAGATAAAGTACAGCGGCAGCACTCGCGACCTTGACGAAGACAAGCTTGCATCGATTATATTTGGCAAGGCCGTCGCGCAGTTCTGATGGAGCCGCTGGAGCTCCCCGCGGGCAAGTACAGGGTCTACAAGACGAGGGAGTACACAATTTACTACCTGCTGGACGAGAGCGTAGAAATAGGCCGCGAGCCGGAGAGGAAGATAACGAGCGGGGGTCACGAGTTTTACTTCTTCAAGGGCGTGATAGTAATCAAGCCCGTCAGCTCGACCTCTCAAGCTCGAGGAGCTCCTTCAGTCTGAATCTAGCTTGCCTGCCGTCAGGGTACTCGCGGACTATTATAAAATCCAAGAGCCCCTGCTTAAACTCCTCCATTGCTATTATTACGGGATCTGTAGTCCCGAGTTTCTTGACGTCGACCAGCGGCTGCGCGCCCATTGCCAGCTGCAGCGCCCTCACGCTTATAATGCGGGCTATCTCATACTTGGTGAGGCGCGGGGGGTAGAGCTCTCTCTTTATCAGCGATCGCTCTAGAAGGTCTATTAGCTTGTGTATGCGCTGCAGAAGCTCTGGAACTGTGAGAGCCCTGGCTCTGGAGCTCATGGCGGGGCGGAGCGGAGTTGGGAGTAAATAAAAATGTTTTCCCGGTTGGAGGCGGCTTAGAGTTTGTTAGTCGAAGGACTTTGTGGATTTCGTCTCCTCCTCCTTCTCCTCCTCGCCGCCCTTCTTGCCCTTCTTCTCCTCCTTCTTGGGCGCTCCGGCCGCAATTATGTCGTCAATGCGCAGTATCATTATAGCGGCCTCGACGGCGGACTTAATCACCTGCTTCTTAACAAGCAGCGGATCCCACACGTTCAACGCAGCGATGTCCGTGACCTTGCCTCCCAGCACGTCAATGCCGGCCGTGATCTCGCCATTGTCGTGCCTGCGCCTTAGCTCTGCAATTGCGTCAACGGGATCCATGCCGGCGGACAGCGCGAGTATGGTCGGTATGTACTCCAGCGCGTCGGCGAACTTAAGGGCAGCCAGCTGCTCCTTGCCCGACAGCTTCCTCGCAAACTCCCTAACCCTCCTCGCAATTTCTATCTCGAGCGCGCCGCCGCCTGGCACTACCTTGGGCTCTCTGAATATGTCGCGCACGACGTGCAGCCCGTCTTGCAGCGACCTCTCAACCTCGTCGAGTATTCTGTCGCTGCCGCCGCGCACCAGAATTGTGACGGCCCTCGGGTTCGGTATTTGCTCGATGAACACCATCTTCTCCTCGCCTACCTTTCTCTCCTCGACGAGACCGGCCGTGCCCAGATCCTCAGGTCTCGCGTCCTTGACCGATGTAATTATCCTGGCGCCAGTCGCCCTGGCCAGCTTCTCTATGTCGCTGCGCTTGACCCTCCTCACGGCCATTATTCCCTTCTTGGCCAGGAAGTGCTGCGCCACCTCGTCAATGCCCTTCTGCGTTATGACGACGTTTGCGCCTATTGACGCTAGGTGCTCGACGTAGGACTTCAAGATCTCGGCCTCTTGGTCTAGGAACGCCTTTATCTGCTCGGGGCTCGTAACTGATATTTTCGTCGTCCACTCAGGCTTCTCTATCTCAAGCGGCGCGTCGAGGATGGCAATCTTGGCGTTCGTGACGCGCTTCGGCATTGCCGGGTGTACGACCTCCTTGTCGAGGACGATCCCCCTCACGAACTGCGTTTCGTAAATTGACTTGCCCTTCTTCTTCTCGATCTTGATCCAGTCTAAGTCGAGGTACGGCTTGCCCTCTCTCGTCTCCATGGCCTGGAACGCGGCCTCGATCACTATGTCTGCCAGGTAGTCTCTGGTCTCGGCAACCACCTTAGACGAGAGTGCGCTCGTCACGACTCTCTTCACGCCCTCCTTGGTCAGCTCCGCCTCTCTGGCGATCTCCTCGGCAGCCTTTATTGCATACTCTGCTGCCTTCTTGTAGCCGTCAACTACAATTGTCGGGTGGAGACCCTCCTCGAGCAGACTCTCGCCGAGTTCCAGGAGCTTGCCTGCCAGCACCACCGCGGTTGTGGTGCCGTCTCCCACCTCGGCGTCTTGAGCCTTGGCAACCTCTATGAGCAGTTTGGCGGCGGGGTGCTGCACCTCCATCTCCTTTAGGATCGTTGCGCCGTCGCCAGTGATGGTCACGTCGCCAAACGCGTCAATCAGCATCTTGTCCATGCCCCTCGGGCCCAGCGAGGTAGCCAGGATCTCGGCAATTACCTTAGCCGCCTGGATGTTAGTGCGCCGCGCATCGACGCCGGTCGTTCTCTGGCTTCCCTCCTTCATTATCATTATTGGGACGCCTGTTTTGGGCGCAGAGGCGCTCGCGCTCACGGCCTTTACTTTGGTCATGCATATAAAAGCTTTTCGCCGCTCGGCGCGCTCCAGTAGCCGCCACCTACGGCCACGCGCCGGAGTCTATTGCGTATATCTGCACGTCGGGGATCAAGACTCCCCTGGCATCTATGATAATCGGCGTCCGCATGAGCCTCGCAATCTTGCTGGCATTTATTGCGTAAGCAGAGTGGTCAGTCACGACGAGCGCAACATCGGCGCCGCTCACGGCACTGTCAAGGTCCTGCAGTAGCGCGATGCCGAGTTTTGCGAGCTTGGCGTCGCGCTTGACATAGGGGTCGTGCACCACTATCTGGCTCGGCTTTATCCCGGTTCTCAGCAGCGCGGATATCACCTCGTAAGTCGGGCTCTCGCGCGTGTCATCAATATCGCCGCGAAACGCCAGCCCGAGTATTGCTATCTTCGCGGCGGCGGGGTTCACGCCGTGCTTCAGCATCGCGCGGAGCGCCGCGAGCGTGATCTCTCCCGGCTGCCTCTCATTTATCCGCCTCGCGAGTCTCACTAGCGGGAGGTCAATGCCGCACTTTGCGGCAGTCCACAAGAGAAAGTAGGGGTAGACAGGTATGCAGCCGCCCCCCACGCCGGCTCCCGGTCTGTGCACGTGGCAGTAGGGTTGGCTGTTGGCGGCCTCGCGCGCCCTCCTGAAGGATATTCCCATCGCGCTCGCGAGTCTTGCCATTTCATTCGCCAGCGCTATGTTGACATCCCTGTAGACCCCCTCGAGGAGCTTCTCGAACTCTGCCTCCTTAATGCTCTCTAACACGATGACGCCGCGTCTTGCAACCAGCCCGTACAGCGCCGCTGCCTCCCTGGCGCTCCTCGGGCCGGCTCCGGCCACGACCTTCGGGTAGTTCTCAGTTATGTCGCGCAGCGCGCGCCCTATCATTATGCGCTCGGGGCTGTACGCCAGGTAGAAGTCCTCCTCGGCCACGAGGCCCGAGACCCCCTCGAGGACCGGCCTTACCACCTCTTCGGTGGTGCCCGGCGGGACGCTCGACTCCACCACCACCAGATCCCCCCGCTTGAGCCCCGCGCCAATGCTTCTGGCGGCCGAAATGAGTGCGGAGAAGTCAAGCTCGATGCCTCCCGGCGCCCTCTTCAGATACACCGGCACTGTTATTATCTTGACAGAGCTCTTCAGAGACGCGGCAACGCCGTCTGTCGTAGCCGTGAACCTCCCGGCCTTGGCCGCGTCGGCTAAGACGCGCGCCACCTCGTCCTCGGGGTATTCCACAACCCCGCTGTTTAGCCTCTCGACCTTACCGATGTCAGTGTCAACGCCTACCACGCTGGCCCCCGCGAGTGCCCACGCTGCGGACACTGCAAGCCCGACGTACCCGAGGCCGTACACGGACACAACTAGCTCCCCGCGCTTTAGGAGTTCGGCGAGCATGACGGCTCGCGGCGGGCTCCTTAAAAATGGGGGCTGGGACTCTTTAAAAAGCGGGAGTCAGCGACGCGGAATGGAGATTTACGTGCTGGGCTACGGCGGCTGGCTCGCGCCGCCGCACGCCGGGCACGTGTCTATTCTCGCTAGGACTGACGCCAGCCTGCTCATTGACGCCGGGGAGTGCACCTACGCCCAGCTTGTGCGCTGCGGCCTGCAGCTCCCGGATGTTGTGTTTGTGAGCCACAGGCACGGGGACCACATGCTCGGGCTGCCCACTCTCGTGCTGGCAGCCCGCAAGCTCGGGAGGGCCATCAAAGTTGTGGCCGGCCGCGGGACTCTCGAAGCCGTCAGGGCGCTGCTCTCCGCCGTCGGGCTTGAGGACGCGCTTGGGCGCGTGGTGGAGGTGATCGAGGCGGCCGGGCCCTTGATGCTGGGCGGCACCATCGTGAAGTTCGCCCCAGCGAGGCACACCGTCGAGGCAACGGCCGTCAGAGTGGAGTTCGGGGGGAGGTGCCTTGTCTACAGCTCGGACACTGCGCCGGCAGAGAGCGTGGTGGAGCTCGCCCGCGGGTGCGACCTGCTGATTTACGAGTCGTCGGCAAATGCAGAGCAGGAGGCGGCCGCGCACGCGCTGGGGCACAGCACGACTCTCGACGCGGTCGAGGCCGCCAAGGCGGCCGGGGTGAGGATGCTCATGCCCGTGCACTTCCACGGCGATCTACCCGTCGTGCCTCCCGGCGTGACCGTCGTGGTGCCAACGCCGTGCGGGAGGCTCGCGCTATGACCGCGTGCCTGAGGCTCCTCGCGCGCAGGGATCTCTTCGCGTTCCCATACCCCATTGCGATCTGGAGAGAGCCGCCGAGGTCCCTCGAGATCCTTGCGGACATTATGGAGTCGCACGGCATAAGGCACCTGTACGCAGTGGGCGACGTCGTGACGTCGAACCTCTTAAGCCGCGGCGTTGTGCCGACGTCAGTGGCCGTGGACGGGAGGTCTGCCGGGCGCCAGTACAGGCACGATCTCGGCTCGCTCTACAGGGTCGTGACAGTGCACAACCCGCCGAGCCGCATAACAGGCGAGGCGTGGAGCGCCGTGAGGGAGGCCGTGAGGGGCGGCATCGCGGTCAGAGTTGATGGCGAGGAGGACATGCTCGCGCTGGCATTCATAAAGCTGGCGCCGCCGCGGTCTCTGGTCGTTTACGGGCACTACGCGGGCGCGCTGGTGGCGGTGATGGTCGACTGGTACAGGGACGCGATTCTGAAGCTTTTTGAGTACATGGGCGAGTGCTGACATGAAGGGCAGGCGGCCGCGGCGTATGCAATTACATACAGTGCTGGCCGTCGCGCTGGCAGTCGCGTTCGCGGCTGCAGTCGCCGCGGTCGTGCACACGCTGGTGCACCCCGGGCCGCCCTCTCAGCCTCAGCAGCTGGTCAAGCTCCCGGTCCCCCCGTGGGCCATATCCGTCGGCCGTCCCGACGCCCCCGTGACTCTCGTCGAGCTCTTTGACGTCCACTGCCCCTACTGCGCCCTCGCTCACGTGCAGCTCGACGGGCTCTACAAGAGGCTCGTCGCGGAGGGCAGGCTGAGGCTAGTCCTCGTCGACTACATCACGCACCCGCCGCTGTCGTACTACTCCCACGCGCTCCTCCACTGCGCCCACAGGCTGCTGGGCGAGAACGCTACGTACAGGCTCGTGACGGCGCTTTACGAGGTCTTGGTGAGGGAGAGGAATTTCAGCAGGCAGATAGAGCTGCTGGAGAGCGCCGTGCGGAAGCTCAACGCGACGTGCGCCGGCGCGCCGACTCCCGGCGAGCTGGAGAACCTCACGCGCGCGTGGGACGAGGCGCTCGAGAGGCTCGGCGTGAGGGAGGGGGGCACGCCAACGTTCGTGGTGCTGAGGGGCGGCGCCGCCGCGGTGCCCGGGCCGTGCAGCCCTGCGGGCAGATATGCGTACTCGTGCGGCGGGACCGCAGAGATAGTGGTCGGGGCAGACGTTGAGAGGCTGAGAGAGCTTCTCACGAGATAGCCGGCAGCGCGAGAGTGCGGTCAGCCAGCTGCCGCGTTGTCACGGCTCCTCACTGGTCGGGCTCATCACGTTCAGCTAGGCTGTTAACGAAATTTATAAAAAGTAAGTAATACTTTTCAGCATGTCCGCGCTCACGTGCGGGCTGATAGCATCGCGACCGGTCATCACGATAACGCCGGACAGGACGATACTAGACGCGGCCAGAATCATGGCGGAGCGCGACATAGGATTTCTGGTGCTCGTCGAGCCGAAGAACCCGAGGAGAGCCATCGGCGTTATCAGCGAGAGGGACATCATAAGGACAATTGCAAAGGGTGTTCCGCTGGACTCGACAGTAGACAAGGTCGACACAATAGGGAGTCTTCTCGTGACCGTCAGCGTCGACGACCCGATAACTATTGCCGTGGAAAAAATGGCAAGGTACCGAATTAGGCACCTCATAGTGCTGGACAGAGACGGCAATCTCTACGGCGTGATAGCAATGCGCGACATTATTGGCAGGCTGTCCAGGGGCAGGGTGATCTTCGAGCTCGCGTAGCGCGCAATCTCCAGCCGCCGCGCGTAACCGGCCCACGCATAAATCGGCCGCGGCACCGACCCTGCGGTGAGGTATGAAATTGACGAGAGGCGCAAGCTGCTGAGGGCGATCCCCGAGCGCGAGGAGGACCTGTACTTCCTCTACTTATTAATAGACAGGGGCGACGTGATCCGGGGGTGGACCGTCAGGGAGGTGAGGCCCGAGGGCGCAAAGAGGGGCGATAGAGTAAAGCTGTACCTGGGAGTGAGGGCAGAGTCGCTTGAGTACCACAAGTTCAGGGGCACTCTGAGAGTCAGAGGGGTCGTGGTCGAGGTGAGCGGCGACTTTGAGGGCGTTAGGGGCAGGTGGCACACAATAGAGATCGCGCCGGGAAGGGAAGTTGAAATAGTAAAGGCCGGGGAGTGGCCGCTCGGCGCAGTACTTGAGACTCTCGAGGTGGCGCGGGTGTCGCTCCCGAGAGTGCTGCTGGTCTCCGTCGACGACGAGGAGGCGGCAGTCGCGTACATAACGTCGCTCGGCCTCGAGATCGCACAGCTGATCTACAACCGCGCGAGGGGAGGGGGCGGCGATAGGGTGCTCGGCGCCGAGTATGTGTCCGCAATAAGGCAGGCGGTCGAGGAGCTAAGAAGGCGCCGCGGGCCCGACAGAGTAATCGTCGCCGGGCCCGCAATGGTGGCAGAATACGTGGCCAGGCACGTGCCGGGCGCGGCGGCGGTGCCGCAGGGATCCGGCGGCGCGGCTGGCGTGTACGAGTTTATTAGGAGCGGGGCCTACGAGCGGCTGAAAGACGCGCTCGGGCTCTCTGCGTACGAGCGGCTAATCCGCACGCTCGCGACGGCCAGGGAGCTCGTTGCGGTGGGCATCGATGAGGTCAGAGAGGCAGCCTCCTCCGGCCGCGTCGAGACGCTGCTCGTGCTCGATGAGTACTTGAAGGAGAGCCCCGAGAGCGCCTGGAGCGTTATGCTCCAGGTTCACAGGACCGGGGGCAGGGTGCGTATACTGAGGGAGGACTCGGAGGCAGGCGCCGGCCTCAGAGCCATGGGCTTCATGGCTGCGCTGCTGAGGTGGTAGGCCTCTGGCGGGCCAGGGCGGGCGGGGAGGGGAGAGTTAGGAGCCCCCTCCCAGCACGGCGGTTTCCCGGGGCCTCTCGGACCCCAGTACTCCCGTCCGCGGCGCGGGCCTTAACTTCCGGGTTCGGAATGAGACCGGGTGTATCACCCGCGCCTGTGGCCGGGTCGGGGGCGGGATTCCTTGCCTCGATCTTTTAAAATCTTTCCTCGCCGACCGGCCCGACCCCGCTCGAGTCCCGCGAGCTATGGGCGGGGCCTCTAGCCCCCGGAGGGCGTCAGGCGGTGCGCTCCCGCCGCTTCACGACCTGTGAAGCGCCGCGGGCGCGCGCAGCTTTTAACGCGAGCGCGCGTCTCGTCTGTGTGTGCGCGTAGCCCCCTGGCCCGCGCCCTACAGTGGCGCGGGCCAGAGGTGAGCGACTGCGTGCGACGTGTACTCCTCGGCAGAGCGCCGAGAGATGTCATTATCGCGAGAGGGCATGACAGTATAACAGCGACCAACAGGAGGGCCATCGAGATAACAAAGGACCCGTACGTCACTAAGCGCGGGGACTGCATAATAGCGTGCTGCGCCGAGAGAGCAGCAGGAGAGTTGAGTCCGGACGTGCTGAAGGCGCTCGCAAGCGGGGGCGTCGTTGTTGTGATGATAGATGCCGGAGGCCTGCGCGAGATAGTGACGGGCAGAGCCCCCCGGGCAGTCCCCCTGTCAAGTCACCGCGTCGTCATTAGGAGGAGCGAGTACGTCGACAGCTCGACGGTGGCCGTGGGGGCTAGCAAGGCGGCAGCAGACTTGAGCTCAGCTGTGGTGGCCAGGCTAAGGAGCGGAATTCCGGTGAGGGTGGTCATTGGCGCGTGCCCGTGACCGAGAGCGCCGCGTCGGGGCTGGAGGCACTGCGCGCGCTTGCCGCGAGGAAGGCGCTTCACGTCATTTTTGTGCTTCTCATGGCAATACCCCTCTTAGTCGAGATGCAGACAGAGCTTTACGTCGCTGCGCTGACGCTGGCCAGCGCTGTGCTGTACACCGTGCAGGTGAGGAGGCCACGCGCGTGGGAGGAGTTCAAGCGCGGCCTCTTCAGAGCGCTGGAGGACTTCTTCGGCAAGCTCGAGAGCGCGGTTCAGGACAGGCGGGGGCTGGGGGCGCACTACCACAAGGTGGTCAGGCAGCTCGAGAGCCTAATCACGGCGGCTGAGAGAGATTACGAGAAAAGGCACGGATATCTGGGTGTCGTCATGGGCGCGGCCGGCTTTTTAGTCTCGCTCACGCTGTTCGGCAGGGCGCACCTCTTCGCGTCGGTGATCAGCATGGCAGTCTACGACGCCGTGAGCGCGGTGGCTGGGGCTCTGCTCGGAGGCAGGAGAGTGCTCAATAAGATAACGCTGTGGGGCACTGCGCTCGGCGCGGCTGCAAATACCGCGGCCCTAATTGCCTTGGGAGCGGCGCCTCTCAAGGCCCTTATAATAGTGATCCTTGTGATTCTTGCCGATGCGATAAGCCCTGAAGATAATTTAACAATACCGGTGGCGGCCGCGGCTGGCTCCTACATCTACGACATTCTTCTCTCCAGCGTCTGATCCCCTCCACGCACCGGCGGGAATCCCCCCGCTCCTTAGGGCAGGAAAAAGATATATACTTACCTTATGTTAAACTTTCCTCCGACATTCCCGCCCTAAGGGGGCGGGGCTTTCGGTTGTAAAACTGAGGGCCTTGCCCCTCAGACGGGGAGGGGGGCCGGCCGGCCCAGCGCTCACACCCCGTAGTACACTCCCCGCGCCCTGACGCCCAGCCTTCTTGCCGTCGAGGCGAGCCTGCTGTCGTCCGTCACCAGCACGCACCCCCTGTCCATTGCGAGGAGCAAGACGGACGCGTCGGCCAGGCTCAAGCCGCCGAATCTCCTGGCCAGCTCGCGGGCCTTCCGCTCGTCGACCTCGACTACTTCAACGCGGAGAATTTCGAGGGCAGCCTGCGCCCTGGGATCCTTGAGCTCCTCCACGATATTTCTTGTCGTGCACAGCACTCCGCTGAAGATTCTCATGTCCCTGCCGTGAAAGAGCGCCGACGAGTCGAGCGCGTAGCAGCTCACGGTCTCGGTATAAGTTTCAGTATTTTGCATTTTTCCCGCGAGGAGGCCTGTCATGCCAGGAAGGGGTATTATGTCAGCACTTAAAGGACTCGTCACAGATCGGCGAGGTGAAGCCTCTCCACCGGCCGTTTTCGGCGCGGTGCAATTTATTACTTTGCCCCCCGATTTCTCGCGCGGCCGCCTGGGGAATTGGTGGCGGCACACAAGAGCCGGGGACCGCGTGAGGGGGCATGGCGCGCGGCGCCGCCTGATGCGTCAACGCAGCTTTAATGCGGCACTACCTCGGCCCTCGTGAATTGCGAGAGCCGCCATTCGCCGCCTCCCTCGCCCGCTCAGCAGCCTCCGCACCGCTCCTCGCCCACTTGGTGGCCACGCAAGGAATTTCCTGCTGCATCTCGAGCTGCCCTGCAACTCTCCGCCGCGCCTCGGCGGCAGCTTTAGGATGCCGCAGCGCGAGCGTTCTGTACGCATCTATGGCGCGGGGAAACGCCGGAGTGTAAGCAACAGCGTGAACTTGCAGAGATGGAAGCGGGGCCCAGGAGCGGCCCTGAAGGGCACCCGGCTCCCCCGCCCCGCGCTCCCGGCGCGCCGTGGAGCCTGCAGAGCGCTTGCGCCGCGGAGAGCTGGCCGGCGCGGGGGCTGGATGAGGCGGCAAGGCCCGAGGGCGGGGGAGGCGGGGGGATGAAAGGGGGCGTGCCAGTACGCAACCCCGAGGAGCTACGGATTGAAGTGAGCGCCGGCTCAACCCCGTGGGGGGAAAAAAGAGTCTGTGTTAAGCGCGCAGCCCACCTGCCGTGCTCACTCTCTGCCGCGCGGCCAGGGCCCGCGGGGAGGCCCGCGGTGCCCTTCCCTCTCCATCCCGCCGCCCTGTTGCTTGAGCCGCTCGCGGAGCCTGGCTATCCTCTCATCAGGGGGCAGCTGTATGAGCTGTTTCAGCGCGTCTCTCTGCTCCGACAGCTCCTTCAGCACGCGTAAGGCCGCGAGCCTCACGCTCTCGAAGTGCTCGAGCAGCCTTTGCAGCCTCTGCATCAGGCCCTCGATCTCGTCAATTGCGCCGCGCAGAGCTATATCCGTGACATTCAGCGTGAGCGCCTTGTGGAGCGCCTTGAGCCCCTCTAGGTGCTCTCTGATGACGCGCGCCGTCATGTCGCTGGCATTGAGCCTCTGCAGGAGCCTCTCGAGCCTCTCCAGCGCGCGCACGCCCCTCTCGGTGGCCATCAGAATCTCGCCGGCCTCGCCGCTTTTGCTGTACACCTCATACGTCCTGCTCAGCTCGGAGAGCGCCGCGCTGGCATTTATGAGTGCACCACTGCGGTCGGCGAGGAGGCGGGACGTGGCGCGAAGTCCCAGGGCCTCGATCCTCCCGCGCAGCTTCTCGGCCTTCTCGCCGAGCTTGCGCAGCTCTTCAGCAAGCCGGGACAGCTCGCCTGCCGTCATGTTCTCGCGCAGCTCGACTCTCGCCGCTAGTATCTCCGCGGCGCGCTCTAGTCTGTCTATTGCCACTTCTACCGCCCGCAGCGCCGCGCTGCTGGCATTAACGCGCTGCAGCACGTCCCTCGCCCTCTCGAGCGCTGCCACGCCGCGGCGCAGGGCCGCGGCAATAGCACTTGCGTTCTGGCCCTCCATGCACGCCTCGTAGGCCCTCTTTATCTCCTCCAGCGCCTCCCGAGTCTCGTTCAAGAGGGCCTCGCGGATGGACAGGATCTGCGATGCCTCCCGCGCCCCAACCTTCTTGAAGTACTCGCGCAGCCCTCTCGCGAGCTCCCCTAGCCTCCTGACCTCCCCCGCCAGCTGCGTTATATTGCTATACGTTGCATTCTCAAAGTGCGGGCGCCACCTCAGCACGTGGCGCGTACTGTTGAGAGCGCGAATCCCGCGCTCTATCGCGCTAACGGCCTCCTCGCTTGCGTTGACCTTGCGCAGCAGCTCTCTCACGCGGCTCAGCACCCAAAGCGCCCGCTCCGTCGCGTTAAGGGCCGCGAGCGTGCAGTTCGCGCCGCAGCGCGTTATATTCAGCGCGCCATATGCCCTCGCGTACGCGACGGCCAGGGTCTTGTTTACGTGAGCGCGGAGCTCTTTCAGGGCCGCCATTCTTATCGCCCTCAGCCGCTCAAACACCGCCCTTGAGTCTGAGACGTTGAGCAGCTTCAGCTCGCCGATGCCTATCATCGGGACGGGGGCAGCTCCCCGCCTTGTAATAATAAATGTCTTGTTCACTTGCGCAAGGAGGGCCTCGCACTGCGGCAGCGTGAAGTTCGCGCCGGTGGTATTGATATAGAGCTCTATCGCCTTGCACTTGAGCTGCAAGTGAAAGTCTGTGGCGCTCGCAGCCGCGGTGGCATTTGCCTGCGCGGCGTGTGCCAGCGCGGCGAGCAGTGCCGCGAGTGCCAGCGCCGCGAGTAGTTTCCCTGCCATGTAGCCGCTCTCGTGCCGCGCGATAAATAGTATCGCCGCGGAACGGCCGGCGGAACTCGCGCGAAACTTTAAATTCCGCGCGTGGGCGGTCTCAGTGATAGCGATCCTGAATCTCACCGTGCCGCCAGTATTGCTGCTCCTGCTGCCCGCTGCAATTCTCGGGAACTACTCACTGCCCGCGCCGCCCGCGTTTGACGTCGCGGTCGTCGCGCCAGACGGCTCGCCGCTCCCGGCGTGGGTCATTAATGACACGCTGTACGCACTCCAGGGCGGGGGGCCGGCGCTTGCCGTCTACGTGCCGCGCTACTCAAACGCGAGCGGGGTGTATGGCATCAACATAACTTGCTGTGACGTGGTGGTGCAGGCGCCGCCGGGCGTGATGATCCACAAAATATCGCCCGCCCCTGACCCCCGCGGCGTGGTCGTGAACAAGTCGGGCATGTACTTGCGCGTGAGGGGGCCCGCGGCCGTGCTGTACGCGCCGTTCAGCGTGAGTGTGCAGCGGCCCGCGCCACCGCCGGCGCCACCCCCGCCCGGCCCTCCGAGACGGCCGGCACAACAGACCCCCGCTAACGTTGCGGCGGTCGGCGTCACGGCCGGCGCCGCGCCCCCGGCCGGGGGCGCGCTGCCCTGGTGGCTCATTCTCGCAATTGTCGCGGCCGCCGCGGCCGCCCTAGGCTCCGCGCTGGCCGCCAGAAGGAGGCGCGGCGGGAGCGGCTGCTCT
>JAJHRB010000116.1 GCA_020833025.1 Thermoproteaceae archaeon
AGGCTCTGGCGGGCGCTGAGGGCGCGGTAGCGGGCTCACGAGCGGGCGCCCTCAGCAACAATAATTGCCACAACCATGCAGATCACTGTTACCGCTGCCAGCAGGCCTGCCAGTATCACAATATTGAGCGCCAGGGGCGAGGGCCTGGGACTGACAAACAGCCAGATGCCAGCCGCGACGGCAACCAGCAGGAGACCCGACACGAGCCACGTGCCCACCTCGGCAACGTAGCTGGGGTGCACGTGCAGCCCCGGCGCCAGCAAGAGGGCCGCGATGAGGACCGACAGCATGGCGAGCAGCCTCGCGGCCGTCACGCCTCTCCCGCGGCCCCGGCCTCTTTAAGCTATCGCCTTGCGGCGTGAGTAGATGCCGCACGGCGCGCCCGGCTTGCACGCCCGCCATTGCTTTAATTGCGGAGCTCCACGTCTTTCGTGTCCACGGGCAGGGCGGTGGCGCTGTTTCTGCTCGGCGTGCTCATCGGCGTGCTGCTCGGCTACTACGCGGGGCTCTCAAGCGCGCCGCCCCCCGCCGCTGCCGAGAGGGCAGCGGCAACGGCGCCGGCGGCCGGGACTGGCGAGGTCAACGCGACGGCGAAGCGAGCCGGGGTTAACATGACGGCGGACGTCCTCGCGTCGCTCGGCGAGACGGTATCACTCGGCCCGTGGAAAATAACGGTCTACGGCGTCGAGGAGGCGCGCTGCGTGAAAAGCATTAGTAGTACAAGTGGGGAGTACTGGCTATTCGCGAGCTACTACTGCGCCCGTCCCGGCATGAAAATCGTCGTGGTGAGGGTGAGGGTAGAAAGCGACGATCCCGCGCACGCCAGCCCCTTCGGCGGTTGCTACCCCTGTATTCCGTGGTATCCCGAACTAATCACAAACACAGGCGGTAGCTACGAAAGCAAAGGACCAGGGGCGGTAGATGGCATGATGCGCATCTCGGCGCCCGGCGAGGATGTTGTGATGGCCGCCGTTACTTACCGCTACGAGGGGTTTATTGAGGGGACCGTGACGGAGGATGACTTCGGCTACGTGATACCCGAGGGCGAGAGGCCCGCGGCCCTCAGGATGGTGTACGCCACTCTCGACCGCGACGTGACGGTCGTCGTGAATCTCACGTGCAGAGCCCCCGACAGCGCCGTTAGGCACAGCAAGACGGTGGCCATCGGCAGAGTGGGCGAGACGGTCGCAGTTGGGAGGTGGAGGGTCGCGGTGCTCGACGTGAGGGAGGCGCTGTGCGTCAGAGTCGTGCTGCCGGGGCGCGAGGAATACTGCGGGGCGCCGAGAGGCGGGAAGGCCGTCCTCGTCAGGCTCGCCTTTGAGAACGCCGGTAACGACGCGGCGAGACTTGTAGATTACTTTGTCGGAGGGCCCACGCTTTACACAGGTGAGGGCATCAGGATTTTCCCAGAGAAGCCATGCAGTTATGGCCGCTTATGGCTTCCGTGTAGCGCAGAGGAGCGGGCAAACGCCATCGACTACTCCCCGCGGCAGTCTCTTGATAGCTTGCGGTACCAGGAGATAGGGCCTGGAGAGAGAGTCACGGCGTACGTACTTTACGTAATTGCCGAGGGCGATGCAGCGAAGCGGCTCTACATTGTTTACGAGCCCAGATATGAGAGAAGAAAAGAGGTCAAGACGGTAGAGATCGACATCGACTAACGCCTCGACCGAGTCGTAAGATGGCGACTCTATCGGGAGGAGCAGCCTCGTGATGATACTGCTGTTCTTGTAAAAGTCGCCTACTTGTAATGTCGACTCGCTTCCCGTGACAGGAGCGTAGGGCTTGAGATATGTATTGACTACTTGCATTTCAACTCTTCCAACGTGCCTCTCTCAAGTTTTTCGCTAATTTTCTCAAGCTTCTTCAAGTCCACGCAGATTCTGAAGGTCAGCGGCTTCCGGGCGCCCTCTCCGTATACCGTTACCTCAAGCAGATACCCGATGTTTCCGTCGAGCCCTAGGCACGCGCGTCTCGGCCTGAACACGTCGGCAGGCCCCTCGCCTCCGTACTCGCTGAAGACCGCGATGAGGGGCCGGTCGGCTTTGGGCGGCAGCTTGTACTGGAAGATCAGCAGCCTAGCCCTCTGGGAGGGGCTTATCGACGTTATGTGGGCGTAGGGCAGTTCGTACACCCTCTCCCCAACTCTAAGCACAACTCTGTACGGCGTGTCTGTCTCCGGCAGAGCCCAGGGGAGGGCCTCGCCCACCACGCGCGGGTTGCGCTCGTTGACGAGCACCGCGCCGTAAGGAACGTTTGCGCCCAGCAACCTCTTGCACTCGTCGCCCGGTATGATCGCGCCCTGCAAGCTCTCCTTTTTCTCCTTCTTCTCGTCGTTTTGCAGCACGTACACGCTCACCACGGCCTTTGCGCGCCCGACAATAGCGCGGCCTCTATTCTCTACAAGCGCCGATATCCTGCCGTCTTTACAGCCGTCATCGAAGCACTCCACGTCTAGCTCGTAGCCGAGCTCCGACGTGGAGGAGCGGTACCTCGCCCACTCGTTTAAACCTATAGCAAGCAGAGTCACGCCCGCGGCCACGACGGGCCCCGCCGCCGCGCCCAGACCTGCAAGATGAAGCACATAAGCTACGGCGAAAGCCGCGGCACCAGCAGCAACCGCAGGTTGCTTCAACGACTCAAAGCCCACTCGAATCTTCTTTAACAAAGCCCTCACGAAGCTCTTGCAAAAACGGCCTATAAAAGCGGCTCCAGCAACCTAACACGCAAAAAGCCCAGCGAACTGGGCAGGAAGGCGAGAGAGGCCGCTCGCGGGGAGCTGAGTGGGGCGCTTGAGAGCTCGGCTATTTAGGGTTCGGCGGCGCGATGTAAACCGTGGTCATTTTCCCCTCCTTCCCAGGGCCCTGACGCAGGGGCTATCAGCGCAGGGGTAACCACCCCTGGGACGAAGGCCCCTGACCCAGACCCCTGAAGCAGGGCCCTGACAGGGGGCCGTCCCGTTGGCCTTAACCCCGGCGCCCGCCCGGGGCCGTGCTCCTGGAGGCGTACGCGGGGAGGGCCCTCAGGCTCTACGGGAGGGGAGGGCGCTGGCGCGGGGA
>JAJHRB010000118.1 GCA_020833025.1 Thermoproteaceae archaeon
CCGTACACCATGGTCGCGGTCGTCGGCATGCCCAGCTTGTGGGCCTCCTCCATTACTCTCAGCCACGTCTCGCTGTCTATCTTCCTCGGCGAGATGGCCCTGCGCACTCTGTCCACGAGTATCTCGGGGGTAGAGCTCCCCCGTACTTTTAGCGACCTTCTGCCGTGCCTCCGGTGGCAGCCTCATTATGTCGTAGCGCAGCACGAGCGCCCTGTAGGCCCTCCCTCCCATGCTAGGCAGCCGGGAGCACGCGTCGGGAAACTGAAAGCTCCCGCGGCGGTGGCGAGGGCCGGGCGTCTCGCGGTGGCCCCCCGGAGGCTTTAATTGCCGCGGCGCGGGCGCCGGCAGTGATCCGGGAGGCGGCGGCGATCTGATAGCGCTGGGCTGATGGGCGTACGCGGCCCCCACCTCGCGCGCCGGCCCCTGCCCTGGCGGGCGAGGGAAAAGGGCGGGAGGGAAAAGGGGGGGAGGTCAGCACCTCAGCCCGACGTCCTCCTCCCCGACTCCCAGGAGGGCTGCCAGGAAGCGTTTCACCTTGTCCGCCGGCACCGCGTGCCAGGCCTCAAGCGGCGCCCTGCTCACCGCGTAGACCTCGCCGAGGGGCACGACCGCGACCTCGTCCTCCGGCTCTCCGCTCACGTAGACGTGGCAGCGCCTGGCGCGGCGCGCGCTCGGGACCTCTAGCGCCTCCGCCCTTCCCATGGCGCCCGCGCGCTGCTGGAGTGGGAGCCGGCGGGATGGCCGTCAGCCCTGGCGCCCCTTCAGGGGCCTGCTTCAGGGCCCTGGCGCAGGGGCTTTCATCCCAGGGGTACTCACCCCTGCGATGGTGGCCCCTGCGGCAGACCCCTGCGAGTAGGGGCCTGACAGGGGAGGGGAGGGCGGGATTCTGGCGCGCGCTGAACTCCCGCCGCGCAGTAAATTCCCGCCGGCTGTTAAATTGCCGGCGCCTGGCACTACGGCGCCCTCAGCGCCCGCCAGAGCCTGCCCCGCCAGAACAGCAACACGGCGCACCTCCCCGCCCTCAGCGCCGCGCTCTGCCTCGCAGAGCTCGGCCGGCCCGGCCTCCGAGAGCCTGCAGTCCAGGCCGTGCTCGCGGCACAGCTCCACGTATCGCCTCGCCAGCGGCATGTGCGTCTCGTGCCACGCGTCTATAACCAGCACGGCGTCTAGGCCGGAGCACGCCAGCAGGGCGAGAGGAGACCCCGCCGAAACTTTCAGCTTGCCGCGGTCGCGCCTGCTTGCAGCGCCCGCTTATATCCCGGCGCATCTCCGCGCGCCATGGGGAGGAGTGCCGCAGTTAACACAGAGGAAATCAGGCGCCGCCTGGAGCTTGCACTGAAACCGGTCGCCAGCCCGCCGGCGCTGGAGGAGGTGCTAGAGCAGGTCTCGAGGCGCGGCGCCCTCCGCGGCCCGCTGGACTGGGCATTCCCGGCGTGGATTATTTATGTCGAGCACGCGGTGCGGAAGATAATCGAGGCGTTCCCGCTCAGCGAGGAGGAGAGGGGGCAGCTCCTACACTTCCGAGACACATTGACGCGCCTCCTGCATGAGGCGTGGGTGCAGGCGAGGGCGAAATTGATGTCAATATACAGGGCCATCGTCGAGGGCACCTACCGGATAGAGGGAAAACGTCTGTACGCGCCGGACGGGGCGTGGATGCGCATTGACATGTTTCCGTTCCCGCCATTCATTCCAATTCACGGCGTGAGCGCAGAGACGTACTTCCCCGACGTGCTGAAGCTCCCGCGGGAGAGGCTCGAGCTGCTGCAGCTGGGCTGGAGGGCAAGCGACGAGGGCGAAGTGCATAACAAGCCATTCATGAACACGACACGGCCGTGGCAGGTGTTCGCGTGGGTTGCAATGAGACACGGGGAGCTCTACATCTACATCAATGCAGCCAAGCTAACACGCGAGGGGGTGAGCGTTCACGTATATATCAAGGCAAAAAGCTGGGAGCAGAAATGGAGCAAGGTAGAGGCCGTAAATCTGCTCGTAAATTATTTCAGACATGGAGAGTGGGCACCTCTACTCACCATGTGGCTTGGAGATGGAAGTGCTGAGCGGAAGCGGGCTCTATGCGGCGAGTACAAACTTGTGATCACGACCAAGGAGCCCTGGAGACTAAAGCCCAATGCGAGTACAAGAAAGGTTCTCGTCGCTACCGGCAAGGAAGCATTCGAGAAGCTTAGGAAGGCAGCTGGCATATACGGCACGTTGCTCGACGTGCTAAGAGCCCACAAGTGGGTTATCGTGAAGCTCGCCACCGACGATGCCTTCAAGGCGGCCCACAAGCTGAGGACAAAGTGGTGTGTGGTCATTGCCGGCGTTGAGATGTCACTATACCTCGCTGGCAAAAGGACCGCCGTGCTGCTGGCCGAGCGCTACACGCGCGATCCCGAAAAAGCGCTAGCCATTGCCGGCAGGCTCGAGTCCGCCGGGCTGAGACCAAACATCGTGAGGTCAGGCCCAAACTACGTCGTGTACGTCGCCACAACGGACCTCCTAAAGCTGGCGGAGAGGGACGTCGAGATCAGGAGGACAATAGCGCTGTACCTTGCAGAGAAGGCCAGAAACGGTACTCCGAAACAGAGAGAGCTCGCTAAGAAAATCCTAGAGAAGCATTCCTCCCTTTTTTCCCTCAGCAGAACTAAATGCCAGTCTGGCAGCCCCTGCAGAAGTCGGAAAACGAGTCGGCGCCGCCGCCAGGCATGGAGTCCATGCCGGCCTCCCTGAGCCTCTCCAGCGCCTCCCTGCACGTCATTCTCTCTCCTCGCGAGGTAGTCGACCTCTACCGGCGAGAGCGCGTGAATTGCCACGTGCGTCGCTCTCCGCTTCAGCTCGCGGAACAGCCTCTCGAAGTACTCAATGCCTATTTCCGGGTTCACGCCCCCCTGCACGAGCACCTGGCTGATGCCGTAAACGGCGTCGACTGCCAGAACCCTCCTGACGGCCTCCTCGACAGTGTAAGTGTAGGCCTCGGGGTGTCCCGGAGGCCTGTAGAAGGCGCAGAAGCTGCAGCCGACAGTGCAGA
>JAJHRB010000119.1 GCA_020833025.1 Thermoproteaceae archaeon
AAACGTCATTGGAAATATTCTGGCCACGATCGACTCGCTGGTCGTTCAACTGCTTTCGGCATCAAGCCGCAGAGACACGCTACTCGGTTACCTGGGTTAAGCCTGAGAAGAGGGCGGGGAGGAAGAGTGGACGGGGCGCTCCCGCTAGAGCGAGCGGCATCAATATAATTTAGACCACCTGGACCGCTGCCGTCATGAAGTGCCCCTACTGCGGCTCCCCAGACGTGGAGAAAGTCAGGAAGTGGGACATGCCGAGGGTGGGCTATCACGTCGTCCACTACGCATGCAGGAACTGCGGCGGCCGCTTCAACCACTACGCCGGCAGGGGGAGGGAGTTCGCGCTGGGGGCGGGGCTCGGGAAGAGGGGCCAGCAGGGTTTCGCCCCCAGCGCGTTGCAAGTGGGCATTGCCAGCGCCGCGTAAGGTTTTCAAAGCTGCTTGCGGCGGGGGTTTGTGGAGGTTTGGGAGCTCGTCCGCGCCGCCTCCCGCGAGGTTAAGCGCAGGCTTGCCGGGCTGAGCCGCGGCGTCGCCGTCTTTGTCTCCCCCGGCGCCTCCCGCTTCGACGTGGTGAGGCATCTGCGTGAGGAGGGGCTCGTAGACGTGGCCTATGCCTACAGAGAGGACGGGGGAGTTTCCGGGTGCCGGGACGTCGAGCAGCTCGCCGATGCCGTGGCTGAGGCGTTTGGGAGGGCCGGGGGCGGGCAGGTCTACCGCGTGGCCGCGGTGCCCAGGAGCACCATGGAGGGGATCCTGCTGGCCGAGAGGCTCAGGGGGAGGGGGCTGCACGTGGAGATCCTCTACCTGCCCGGATACTACGCCAAGGCGGCGGGAAAGCTGAGGGGGGAGCTGCGGGCCCTCGCCGAGGTGGAGCACGGCAGGCTGAGGACCGTGGCCAGAGGCGAATACCGCGGCATCTCGCCCAAGCTTCTGCGGAGCTGGGGTGAGGAGGAGCTGAAGAGACTCCTGGAGGCCAAGAGGGCGCTGGGGGAGCTGAGCCCGGGCAGGCTGGGGCTGTGGGACGCGCTCGCAGAGGCCTTCGGGAAGGCCCTCGCGGCGGTGCCGGGAGCCGTCGTGGCCTCTGCCATAGGAGAGCTCCTGCGTTACGTGATCGGCGATAAGGCCACCGAATGGCTAGGGAAGCTGGCGGAGAGGCTGGCGCGCGGAGCTGGCCCGGAATTTGTAAAGAGGCTGGCCAGCTCGGTGCTGGAGGGCTGGAGCAGGGAGAGGGTTAGGGATAGGGTGGCGGCTGGCATCGCGGAGTTGCTGAGGAAGGCGGAGAGGGCGGCGGAGGTTTTGAAAGACGCCGAGGTGGCCGACCTCCTCGAGGCCTTTCTCGACCAGCTGGCGCTGGAGTGGGGGATGGACGCCGAGTCGTTCGCGACATTCGTGGAGAACCTGGCCGCCCTCAAAAGAGAGCGCCTAGCCACCGAGGACGAGCTGAAGAGGCTCAGGAAGGAGCTCGAGGAGAGGCTTGCCCATATTTATGAAGAGCTTGAAAAAGTTAGGCAAAGATCAGAATTTCAGGGAATTGCTGCCGGCCTCTACCACGTGCCGGAGCAGCTTGGCGTTTACTTCAGCGACGGGGAGATACACGTGGGGAACGTCCTGGCGAGGGAGCGCGCCGTCTACGTGAGGCACCCCGCCGAGGAGGCGCTGACCAGCAAGCTAAGCCAGCGCGGGCTGGTGGTGGTGCGCGGCCCCAAGGGGGAGGGGAAGTCAGTGCTCACGATGGTGGTTCTGGCAAAGAAGATCGTGGGCGACCGCGCCGTGGTGGTTGAGGTGGCGGAGAGAGCGGACGTGGATCCGTTGAAGCGGCTGATAGATGAGATTAGGAGGGCGGGGAGGGAGCCCATCCTCTACTTCGACCCCTCCAAGCCGGGGCACTACCCGCAGAAGCCCTGGGGCGAGGAGGCGCGGTACATGCCGCGTAGGGCCGTGAAGGAGCTCGCCCTCTTGAGGGCCGTGGGGAGTGTCGTGCGTGATAAGGAGGTGGCCGGCGTTGTCGTGCTGAGCGACGACCTCTACGCGCTCGCGAGAGGTGAGCTGGGGGAGCACGCGGCCGTGGAGGTGCCAGGCGGCGCCGCTCTGCAGCCCTTCCTGCAGGGCCTTGTGGAGAGCTACAGCGGCTGCGCGGGCGAGGCGGCGGCTGAGGTGGCTAGAGAGGTCGAGAATTACGGGGACAACAGGGCCGTGGTGGCGACGCTGGCGGGAGACTGGCTGAGGAGGCAGAGGTGCCGGCAGGAGACCGTGATAGAGGCGTTGAGGAGGGCAGGTGGCAGGGCGGTGGACTTCGCCTTGGACTACATCTGGCACGCGGTGCTGGAAGACAACAGGGAGACCGCAAACGTCTACGCCCCGCTGATCGTGCTTAGAGGTCTCGCGGGGCCCATACCCGTGAAACTCGCCGAGGAGATCCTCATATACCTCGGGAAGAGCAGCGACAAGGTCAGGGGCAGCGAGGAGGTGAGGTGGCTTGCGAGGTGGCAGCACGACACGCTGGAGGAGGCGATAGAAAAAGCGGCGCTCTCCGCCATAAAGGGAGAGAAGATAGAGCCCAGAGAGCTTCACCAAGCGCTAGTCGGCGGCTTTGACGAATTGACGAAGCATGGTTTAATGGAAGTTAAAATGGAAGTTAAAGAGATGGCGATAGACTTGGACAGAATTATTGATTTGATGGGGAGTGGCCTCGCTGGTGATATATCGCGACTTAGCGAGGAGGGGAAACGTAGGTGCGCGAAGAGGGCGGCTCTTGTCCTCGGCCACGCCTTGGCCGAGCATCCGCGGTTGCCTAGGCGGGGGGATCTGCCTAAGGAGACAGAAGCTGTGTTGGGCGAGGCGCTTGACGCATGCGCCGTGGATGACTACATGGCGGCAGACGGCGAAGTCGCGCCCCTTGTCAGTGAGCTTGTGAGGAACATATACAGAGCTGCGGGGTCTCTCTACTTGAAGGGAGCGCTGGCAGTGGCGGCGGAGATGTTGCGGGGAGCGGCCGGCATACTCTCACCGCTTGCCCCCGCCGCCGGCGTAA
>JAJHRB010000058.1 GCA_020833025.1 Thermoproteaceae archaeon
CGCACCCTAGAGTCCGCCAGGCGCGACATGGAGGGAGGCGATTTTAACTGGGCGTGTTTCAAGGCCCATCAGGCTGCTGAGTTTGCCATAAAGGGCTTGCTGTACGGCATAGGGAGGCCTGCAAGGGGGCACTCGGTGTCTAAGCTTTTGGACGCGGCCAGGACGTTACTTTCCGTGCCCGAGGCGCTTGTAGAGCTCGGCAAGTTTCTCGACAAGCTCTACATACCGACTAGATACGTCGACGCGTGGAGCGAGGGAGCGCCGTTTGAATACTTTACGAGAAGCGATGCCGAGGCGGCGCTGGCCGCCGCCGAGAAGATCATCTCGTTCGTGGAGGGGATATGGAGGGGGTGCTCAAATTCCGGGAGGAGCTGAGAGCCAGGGCCTTAACGCTTGCAAGGGAGGTGGCCAGGGCGCTTCCTGGCACGGTTCTACTGGTGGGCTCCTACGCCCGGGGGGACTTCTCTGAGGACAGCGACGTGGACCTAATGGTCGTGGCGGAATTCTCGGAACCCCCTCACCGACGCTTACTAAACGCGGACATCCCGCCGGGCGTGGAAGTAATCGCTCTAACGCCGAGAGAGGCGCTAAGAGCCGTAGAGAAGTGCTACCCCATTGCTCGAGATGTGGCGCTTGGCGTGGTGCTTAAAGACGACCTTAGGATTGCCGGGAGGCTCGTGGAGCTCGCCAGACGCTGTAAGTAAACGACGGCGCGTGAGAGCGGGGCCCGCGACGCGAGGGGTTTAGATGGCCCCCAAGGCCGCTGAGAGCTGCCGAAGACTTTCAGTAATAGTCGCCAAGAAGCCAGACGTTCCCGACCGAGACCTCAACAAGGCCGTTCTCCCTAGCAATCTTCACCGCGGCGGCGGCGTGCCTCAATGAGGTGGGCGGGAGGTCGTCGAGCATGTAGTCGGGGTGGAACGCGAGGAAGCGCGTCGGCACCTCTGGCTCCACTCTCGCGACCAACTTGGTCAGGAGGTCTATCTCAACCTCGTCGACGTAGCCGGGCACCAGCAGAATTGATGCCACGACCAGCGGCACCTCCCTCCTCTCCTTGAAGCGCCTGGCGGCGGCCTTAAAGTTCCTCAGCACTATATCCACTTCGCCGTCTGTCAGCGCCTTGTAGACGCTCGGGGTAAACGCCTTGAGGTCAAACTTCACAATGCCGCCGGTCTTGAGCGATACCTCAACGACCTTGTCGAGCAGGTGGGGCGCGATCTGGCCGTTGGTCTCCCAGCACACTCTAATGCCCTTCTCTGCCGCCCTCCTGGCGACCATCAGCGCGTGCAGGACTTGCGGCCCGGGATCGCCGCCGAAGAAGCACACGCAGGCCACCCTCCGCGGGTCCATTGCCTCCTCCAGCTTCTCGACGGACACCAGCGGCGGCCTCGACGGGTACTCCCTGAAGTGCCAATTCTGGCAGTAGAGACAGTCCAGGCTGCACGCGCCGTAAAACACGGCGAGGTTGTAGTAGCCGGCCTCGCCTCTCGGCGACCTGGCGTACTTCGGGTACCCGCGGCCCGTTGTAGCCGGGCACACCCAGTCCGCCACGCAGTTGGTTGGTATGGGGTCGTAGTAGTAGGAGAGTGCGCCGTGAGATATCCCGCCGGGCCTCACGAGCCTCCCGCCCTCTGCCCTCACCAAGCCGCAGTACCCCCTGCCCCCCTCCGGTATAACACACGCGCGCCCGCATATTGCGCACGGAATGCCCGCGCTCCCGCCCCGCGCCGCCGGCAGACCGAACTTCCTTCTGCTGAGCTCGTGGGCTCTTGCAGCTATCTCGAGCGCCTGCCTGGGCCTCTGCCTCAGGCAGTTAATGCAGACGCCGAGTCTGTCTGAAATGGTGACAGCCCTTCTGCCGCAGAGCTTGCAGGAGCCCATTTGTTATAAAGGTTAAAAGTTTTAGTTAATTTATACTCTTGCCGCCCTCTATAGCAGCCACTCAGCCTATCGGAGGCGCCGTAACGCCGTATTTCTTGCACCACTCCTCGAACTCCCTCTGCTCCTCTGGCGACAGCTGCTTGCTGAACTTGAACCACGGCTTTGACTTAAGCGCCGCGGACGCCTCGCTCGCCTTGTGTATCGACTTGGTGGCGCACACGGCCACGCACTGGAAGTCTGACTGGCAGAGGTCCCAGATTAGCCTGCTCTTTCCACTCTCGTCGAGCTCGAGCGCTTGGTACGGGCACGTGGCCACGCACGCGCCGCATCC
The DNA here is from genome assembly GCA_020833025.1 of Thermoproteaceae archaeon. Classification (GTDB taxonomy): domain Archaea; phylum Thermoproteota; class Thermoprotei; order Thermoproteales; family Thermoproteaceae; genus Pyrobaculum. The sequence continues at coordinate 2,213 of JAJHRB010000058.1, forward strand.
AATGCAAGTATCCGTGTCTATTACTATTCTCTCAAGCTCTGACAGCTTTGGCATGCGGCTGCCTTCTGTGGAAAATATAATTATTGCGCTAGTATTCAGAAATTTGTAAGCCTCCAGCCCCCTAGGCCTCCGCGGTCTGAGACGCTGCCTGCGCCGATGCGTACACTATCCTGCGCAGGTAGTTCCTCTTGTTTCTCCTCCTCGGCGGCAGGCCCTTCTTTGGCTTTGGCGGTATTTTCGGCGTCTGGCTTCTGACCTTGCCGGCCTTGGTCAGCGATCCGTGGGATGGCACGCGCTACACGACGCCCCGTTTAAAAAGCTTGGCAGCGGCCAGCTCGGCGTGCCGCGCGCGGGCCTGATGCAGCAGGGCCGCCCCCGCTCTGGCGGAGAGGCTCAGAACCTGGCATCGAGCAGCGCGCGGCACGCCGTGAGAAAGTTATTGAAGGCGCTTGCTGCCGGCACCGTGCTACTGGCCTACGTGGGGAGCGGCAAGGGCAAGACAACGGCGGGGCTCGGCCTGCTCCTGCGGGCATGGGGCCACGGGATGAGAGTGCTAGCGGCCTTTATGATGAAGACGCCGCGCTACATGGGCGAGGAGGTGGGGGAGCTCAAGGCGCTGAGGAGGCTCGGAATTGGCGTGGTAACGCTGGACGAGTTCGGGAGCCCCTCGGCTATGTTCGAGAGCATACTCGAGGTGCTTGACGAGTACGACGTGGTGCTGCTGGACGAGTTCAACTATGCCGTCAGGCAGGGACTGCTGGAGCCGTCTGACGTCTTGCGCCTGGCCAGGGCGAGGGCCCACGCGATCCTCACGGGCAATTACGTCTGGCAGGAGCTTTATGCTGCTGACATGATATCGGAAGTGAGACTCGTGAAGCACTACTACCCAAAGCGCGTTGCAGTGAGGGGGCTAGACTGGTAGCCTGACATGCCAGCGTCAGTCTTAAATGCGCGCGCACATATATGCGTGGCCGCCGGGAGGAGGATTATCATAGTTGAAAGCGCCGACAGGTATGTGGATGCCCTCTTCTCTGTGATTACAATATGCGACCTCTTCGGCTACCTCAGGGCAAGAGGCGGCGTGGTCGTGGAGCCCGGGAGGTTTGCCGGCATGAGAGTCGACGAGGCGGTGAACATGCTGCCGAGACCAAAGCGCGGCGCCGTGATGCTGAGAGTTGCCGGCAGGGACTGCGAGTGGGTTTTAGTTATTCGCGACGTGTTCAGAGTGAGGCTAGGCCCTCTCCAGCCCGGCGATGCGTTAAGCAAGAACCAGCAGGGCGACACTCGCAATGGTGGCCACGACTAGCGCGATCCCGCCCACCCTCACGATGTTCACTGCCAGCTCGATACTCCACTCGGTCTCAGAGATGGCTACAGCCCCCATGAAGAGCGCGACGCCAAAGAGGGCGCCCGCAATGAATTTCGCTCCCGAGAGCGCGAAAAATACCGCGAGGGCCAGTGCCGCGAGCCCGGACGCCACCACGGCGTACAGGGCTGCGAATCTCACTAACACGCCGGTCTGCAATAATTTAAAACTGCGCGGCGGCGCGTCGGCGTGATGACGAATTCGGGGCCGAGGCATGAGGGGGCGATAGGCCGCTGAGATATCCGGCTCACCTCCTCACAAGCGCCGTCACGATCTTGATGCCGGCCAGCGGCCTCCTGGACAGCAGCGCAAGCAAGGTCCTAGCAGACAGGTTCTCCTCAATGTAATCACGCAGCACGCCGTCGTCTGCGAGACTGAGGGGGTGAATCCCTCCCGCTATGGCTCTCCGCACAAGGCCTAGCACTCTCTTCTGGAACTCTATCTGCCTTATCACTCCCTCTAGCTCCTTGCGGTAGGCCGCCAGCGGGCGTTTCGACCTCAGCGCCCTGGCGAGCGCCATCGCCGACAGCACCGCGGGTCTCACGCCCTCGCCTGTCAGCGGGAATACCAGGCCGGCGGCCTCGCCGACCCTGAACCCGCTCCCGTCGTGTAGCAATACTCTCGGGCTGACTGTGAGGGGGGCGCCCCTCACGTCGAGTACGTGCCCCCCTCCGAGCCACCGCCTCACGAAGTAGAGGAGGTGCGGCGTTGGGTCCCTGGCGCCAATGAATCCCCCGCCTACGTTCAGCAGCCCGCCCCGGGGGAAGGCCCAGAAAAAGCCGGCGGCGCCCTGGAGGAAGACGAAATACGCCGTCTCGTCGCTGAGCCTCACGCCCTTGACGTACGCCCTCGCGACAATTATCTTCTCGCCGGCGCTTTGATACGGGCCCCCCGCTCTCACGATAATATCTGCCCGGCCGCAAGAAGGCTCGAGGCAGTCGCGCAGGGACTCGACCCACGCGCGCTTGTTGACTATATACCACCTCGCCCTGGCATATGACACCTCCCCTATCTCTCTGCGCCAGCAGTAAAACCTGTAGCTGCGCACTTTGTCAATGACGTGCTCGCGCCCTACAAGCGGGGTGTCAGACGGCACGGCCTCCCCGCAGGGCTTGGTGTAGCTCCCCGCCCGCTCGCGCCGGCAGACACTCCCGTAGAGTCTCGCGAACGCAGAGCCAGCGGGGCCGAGCCCGACTACCTCGGCCGCGAGGCCCATTAGCTAAGAGCTCATTCCCGGCTCGGGCGCCCAGTCACAATACGCGGCTAGCTCCCTGAGGGCCGCCCTCTCGTGCACGAGATCCCTAATCGACACGACGCCGTAAAGCCTCCCCTCGCGCGTCACCACTAAGTGCCTTATTCCGTGCTTGAGCATGAGCTCCGCGGCCTTGCTCACGCTGTCGTCGCAATCTATAGTCACGACGTTCTTTGTGGCAATGGCGTAGCACGGCGCGCTGGGATCCACGCCGCTGGCCACTGCCCTCACCACGTCCCGCTCGGATACGACGCCGACCACTCTGTAGGGATTGCTGCTGTCTACCAGCACCACGAGGCCGACTCTACGCTCTGCCATGAGCCTGGCCGCATCTCGTACTGGAGTTGAGGGCGTCGCCCTGACTACGTCTGTCTTCGCAAAGCGCCCTATCACGTCCCCCTTTCAGCTACCGGGCGCTCGCCGACCTCTGGCGGCAGCCTCATTACGACCCTCCTCACCGCCGTGCCGTCAGGCAGCTTAAAGAGCGCGACGACAATTCCCGGCCTCCCTGGCGGCCTCAGCAGCCAGGCCTTTACTGGCCTGAGCTTGTACTTAACGCCGCAGTGCTCTATCTCGTACTCGCGGTCGAGAATCTCCTCGTATCCCGGCACGGTGGCGCGTGCCCGGAGCATTAAAAGATTGCGCACAGACTTTTAACGCGCGCCGCCGAGCCAATGCGTGAGCGCGAGAGCGCCCTTTGTAGTTGTGCTCGGCCACGTTGACGTTGGGAAGACGCTGCTGCTAGACAAGATCAGGGGGACCTCAGTTGCCCACAGGGAGCCGGGCATGATCACGCAGCACATAGGCTTGAGCTTCGTGCCGTGGAGAGCAGTCGAGAAATTCGCGGGACCTCTCGTGGACAGGCTGGGGCTGCGGGGAAGGATATGGATACCTGGCTTTCTCTTCATAGACACGCCGGGCCACGCCGCATTCGCGAACTTGAGAAGGCGCGGCGGCTCGGTCGCGGACCTCGCAATACTCGTCGTGGACGTAACGTCCGGGCTCGAGGAGCAGGGCATCGAGTCTCTCAAGCTGATTCAGAGCCGGGGAGTGCCGTTCGTGATTGCTGCAAACAAGCTAGACAGAATTTACGGCTGGAGGTCCGTTGAGGGCAGGCCGTTCCTCTTCGCGGTCGAGGAGCAGGAGTGGTACGCTGTGTCGAATCTCGAGGAGAGAATAGGCAAGCTGATAGAGCAGCTGGCAGAGCACGGCATTGACGCGGACAGGTACGACCGCGTGAGGGACTTCTCCAGGCAGGTTCCCATAGTCCCCACGAGCGCGCTGACGGGAGAGGGCATTGCCGACTTGCTGCTCGTGCTCGCCGGGATGAGCCAGAAGTTCATTTCGAGAGAGAGGATTACAGTGAGCGACGGGCCCGCGCGCGGCGTGGTCATGGAGGTCCGCAAGGAGAGGGGCTACGGCACGGTTGTCGACGCGATAATTTTCGACGGGAGGCTAAGGCGCGGCGACACGGTAGTCACCGCCGGGATCGGCGGGCTTAGGGAGGCGCGCGTCAAGATGCTGATAATGCCAAAACCGCTCGAGGACATCAGAGACCCGGAAGACCGCTACATGACGGTTGACGAGGTGAGAGCCGCGGCCGGCGTCCGCATAGCCGCGGACGGGCTCGATGACGCGGTCGCAGGGGCGCCGATAATTGCCGTCTGGAGCCAGCAGGAGCTGGAGGGCGCCCTCAGGGCCGTGCGCGAAGAGGTTGCAGAGGTGAGAATAGAATCCGAGAGAGAGGGCGTGATAGTGAGGGCGGACACGTTCGGCACGCTCGAGAGCGCGGTCCTATTCCTCAAGCAGTACGAAATTCCCGTCAGGAGGGCAGACGTCGGGCCGCCGTCTCACAAGGACGTCGTCGAGGCGCTGCTGGCCCGGAGGAAGAACCCCGCATACGGCGCGATCCTGGCGTTCAACGTGAGAGTCCAGCCCGAGGTGGAGAGGGAGGCAGCGTCCGCCGGCATTAAAGTAATCAGGGGCGAGATTCTCTACCGCATAGTCGACGAGTACCTGAGGTGGTCCAGAGAGGTCAGTAGCAAGCTGATAGAGCATACTCTCTCGCAGCTGGTGAGGCCCGGGAAGATAAAGGTGCTTCCTGGCTACATCTTCAGGAGGAGCAATCCCGCAATTGTCGGCGTTAGAGTCCTCGCCGGCACCATAAAGCCGGGCGTCGTGCTCGTGCGGGAGGACGGCAGGGAGGTGGGCAGGATAATGCAGATACAGTCGCACGGCAAGCCTCTCGGCGAGGCCAAGGCCGGCGACGAGGTCGCAATATCAATTCACGGCGATGTGATCGTAGGCAGGCAGGTGAGAGAGGAGGATGAGCTTTACGTGCACGTTCCCGACGAGCACGTCAGGCAGTGGCTCTTCCAGTACAGGCAATACTTGAGGGGGGACGAGCTCAAGGCCCTCGACGAGTACCTCGAGGTCAGGAAGAGGGCCAGGAGGTAGTGGCTTTTTAAGCGCACTGTTAGCAGCCAGCGCTCTTGAGACATCAGTATTTAATAGCAGCTTTAACCAAGTTGCTCAATGGTCACCAGAAGGGACTGGCTGAAGGCCGTTGCGGGCTTCGTGGCCGGCGCCGCGGTCGGCTCCGGCGCGACGTACGCGGCGCTTCGGAGCTTGGAAAGGGCAGTAGAGAAGGTCGAGGCGCCCAAGGCGCAGCCCGGCCTCCCGAAGATGAGAGTGCACTTTATTTACGTCGGGCCTATAGGTGATTACGGCTGGACGTACGGGCACGAGAGAGGCAGGAGATACCTGGAATCAATGCTCTGCCCCAAGCGGGATAGGTGGTGTATCGTCGAGACGTCGTACGTTGAGAGCGTCCCGGAGCCGGAGGTCTATAGCTACATAAAGAAGGCGATATCTGAGGGCGCGCACATGGTAATAACGACCTCATACGGGTTCATGGACGCGACAAAGCGCGCCGCCAGGGAGCACCCGGAGCTGTTCTTTGCGCATTGCTCCGGCTACTTCAAGGACGTCGAGGAGTGGAGGGAGCTCAAGAACTTCGCCGAGTACTTCATAGACCTCTACGAGGCCTATTACTTGAACGGCCTCGTGGCCGGGCACATGACGAAGACCGGGAAGCTGGGGTACGTCGCTGCGTTCTTGATACCCGAGGTGATAAGGCACATGAATGCATTCCTCATAGGCGCCCGCGAGGTCAACCCGGACGTCACGATGGACGTCATTGAAATCGGCGCGTGGTATAAGCCCGAGGAGGCCAGGAAGGCGGCCACAGCGCTTGTCGAGACCGGCGGTGCTGACGTGCTGGCGTTCACGGAGGACTCGCCGACCGTCCTCCAGGTCGCCGAGGAGTACCAAAAGAGGGGCAGGGCCGTGTGGTCGTTCTCGCATTACAGCGACATGAGGCAGTACGGCCCCGCGGCGTGCCTGACGGGACAGCACGTCAACTGGGGCCCGCTGTACGTCGAGATGGTCATCAGGGCATACCTTGCGTGGGTTTCGGGCGACATCACAATATGGTCTGAGTGGCCCCCGGAGAGGCCGCGCGACTACTGGTGGAGCATGAAGCACGCGCACGTGCACTACGACCATACGAAGAATCCTGCCGACATTCTGCTCCCGATAAGCGACAGGGTTCCCGAGGGCGCGAGGCGTCTCGTCGAGGATAGAAGGCGCGAGGTGATAGAGGGAGTCTGGGACCCGTTCACAGGCCCCGTGAGGGACCTGAAGGGGAGTGTGAGAGTGCCAGAGCGCAGGAGGCCCAGCAAGAACGAACTTTACAACATGAACTGGTTCGTCGAGGGGTACGGCAGGCTGCCGCGCGCGGCGTAGAATGGAGCCGGCCCTCAGGGCAGTAAACATCCGCAAGGTTTTTCCGGGCGTTGTCGCGCTTGACGGCGTCGACTTTGAGGTCAGGGCAGGCGAGGTGCACGGGCTTCTCGGCGAGAACGGCGCCGGCAAGTCGACTCTCGTTTCA
>JAJHRB010000076.1 GCA_020833025.1 Thermoproteaceae archaeon
GGCAGTAAACATCCGCAAGGTTTTTCCGGGCGTTGTCGCGCTTGACGGCGTCGACTTTGAGGTCAGGGCAGGCGAGGTGCACGGGCTTCTCGGCGAGAACGGCGCCGGCAAGTCGACTCTCGTTTCAATACTGTACGGCGTTTACGCGCCTGACAGCGGTGAAATATACATTGAGGGCAGGAGGGTTGCGATAAAGTCGCCCAGGCACGCAGGCAAGCTGGGAATAGCCATGGTCTCCCAGTACCCGGCGCTTGTCGACACGCTGACAGTCAAGGAGAATTTAAAGCTGGCCGGCGTCAGCGTGTCGCGCGCGATTAAGGTGAGCGAGGAGCTCGGCTTTGAGCTCCCCCTGGACAGGTACGCCGGCGAGCTTACGGTGGGCGAGAGACAGAGAATTGATATAATCAAGGCACTCTCAAAGAGCTGTAAAGTACTGCTGATGGACGAGCCGACGTCGCTGCTGAGCCCGAGAGAGGTCAAGGGCCTTCTCGGCACGATGAGGAGGCTGGCGGGCATGGGCGTGTCTGTGGTGTTTGTGACGCACAAGATCCGGGAGGCGGCAGAGGTGGCTGACAGGATAACAGTGCTGAGGCGCGGGCGCAGGGTAGGGGCGTTCGAGAGGCCGTTCAGTGAGAGGGCTCTGCTCGAGGCAATGTTCGAAAGGCCCGTCCAGCGCGCCGGGCGCGAGGCGCGCCAGCACGGCGAGGTTATATACCGCGCGGAGGGCATTTCAGGGGATAGGGTCAGCGGCGTGACGCTGGAGCTCAGGAGGGGAGAGCTCATTGCAATAGTCGGCATTACGGGGAGCGGGCAGGAGGAGCTCATGTCGCTTCTCTCCGGCTTCAGGAAGCCTCGCAGCGGGAGAATTATTATCAACGGGAGGGACCTAACGGGCAGGGCCTTCTCGGAGTTCCTCAGGGCCGGCATTGCCTACCTGCCCGAGGAGCGCGGCATTGCCCTGGCGAAGGAATTGAGCGTGCTCGAGAACTTTAGCATTAGGTGCAGCAAGGCATGCGCAGAGAGGCTGCTGGAGGCTAGAAAGGCCTTGGACATCGACTTCGCGAGCCCCAGCGCGAGGGCCGCGGCGCTGTCCGGCGGGAACCACCAGAAGCTAATAATTGCGCGCGAGGTCTGGCTCAGGAGGCCTTACATACTCATAGCCTCGTACCCCACGCGAGGACTCGACGTAGAGACGGTGGAGACCTTCTACTCAATTTTGAGGGACTGCGTGAGCGGCGGCGCAATTCTCAGCGTTGAGGACCTAGAGGAGGCAGTGGAGAGGTCAGATAGAATTTACGTGATATCGCGGGGGAGAGTCGTTGCCCACTTCACGCCGCCCTACGACGTCGAGAGAATAGCAGCCGCAATGACGCTGTAGCGCCAACTTTTAACGGCGGCGGGTGTGCCGTGAGGCTCGTCCAGAGACGGGCGCCGTCGCCCGCGTACTACCTAGTCGCCGCCTTGGGCTCCCTCCTCACGACAGTGGCCGTCACGCTGGCCCTCCTGGGCAGGCCGGATAGGGCCGTGGATGCCTTGACGAGGATCGACCCGGGCCACACGCTCAGGGTCTTTGCGATCGTCGGTGTAATCAGCGTGTCAGGCGTCATCTCATACCGCGCCGGCCTGTGGAACATAGGCCAGGAGGGACAGGCAATAATAGGCGCGCTGGCCGCAATAGCCTCAGGGAGTCCCGCGCTGGCGCTGCCGCTGTCCGCGGCATGCGCGCTCGCGTGGACGCTGCCCGCAATAGCGCTTAGGATTTGCGCTGGCGTGAACGAGGCGGTGACGACATTCCTGATGTACGTAATTGCAGTCTGCATTGCGAGATACTTCGTGGAGGGACCGCTCAGAGACCCGACGAAAATGGGCTTCGTCGTGACTGTCGAGGCCCCGCACATTGGCGTGTGGGCCGCGCTGGCAATTCTCGCCGCGCTCTTAGCGCTCGTAACCGCCCTCTACAGGACCCGCGCCGGCCTGCTCATGAAGCTAATGGCCTCGGGAGAGGGAATAGTGCGCTATGCTGGCGCCTCGCCGAGCGCGTGCATCCTGCTCGCGCTGGGCATAAGCGGCACCATTGCGGGTCTCGGCGGGGCCATTGAGATAATGACGAGGGAGGCAGGCCGCTACCTGATGATAAGCCAGGTCAGTGCCGGCTTCGGCCTTTACGGCATATCTGCTGCGTGGCTCGGCGCGCTCCACCCGCTCGGCGCGTTCCTCTCCTCGCTTTACATAGCGTGGCTGTACCACGTGGCCGTCAATCTGAAGGTATTCGGCCTCTCGTCGCTGCTTTCCAACGCACTCGTAGGCGCCGCCATGGCGTGGGGCCTTCTCGGCTACGTGCTGTCCAAGTACAGGGTGGTCCTGAGGTAGCATGGCGCTGGAGCAGGCACTGGCAATTACAATAGAGACTCTCAAGAGCGCGGCGCCGATACTACTCGCAACGCTGGGCGCTATAATCGGGCAGAGGGCCGGCGTGCTGAACCTGGGCCTTGAGGGCGCGGTTTACCTCTCCGCGGCGGTGGCCGTGGCGGTCGGCATGCCGTGGGGCTTCCTGGCAGCTGTAGCGGCGGGAGCGGCATTTAACTTGGTTTACTACGTGCTGGCGAACGAGATGGCGCTGAACCAAATACTGCTAGGATTTGCCTTCACGATGGTGGGGTACGGCCTCGGCTCGCAGATTGCTTACGGCATGGTGGGGAGAGTCGTTGAGAGAGCAGTAGTCCACGGCTACGAGACCTTCGCCGCCGCGGCGGCTCTCGCCCTCGCACTTCGCTGGCTCTTTGGGACCAGGCTGGGCGCTGCAATAAAGGCGTCAGGAGACGACCCGGTCTCCCTCGACTTGATGGGCGTGGACGTCTACCGCGTGAGGAGGGCCGCCGGGGCGATGGAGGGCGCCCTGGCGTCAGCCGCTGGAGCCTACCTCTCGTTAATTTACTACGGGACGTGGTCAGAGCCGCTTATGATGGGGTGGGGACTCATTGCCATCATAATGGCAATGGTCTCACTGTGGTCCCCGCTGCTCGCCGTCGGGACGTCTCTCGTGCCCTCGCTCTTCATATCGCTGGCATACGCGCTGCAGGGCTACCTGGGCGTGTCGCCCCACTTGCTAAGCGCCGTGCCGTACGCCGTCTGCATTGCCGTGCTAACGGCCGCGCAGCTAGCCGTCATGAAGTCTCGCCTCAAAGCGTTCGTCCCGAGATGGCTCGCGAGGCCTTACGTGAGAGAGGAGAGGGCATGAGAGCCGCCGCTGACAGCTCCGGCAGCTCTGCCGTGACTGCGCGCACCGCGCGGTTGTCTGCTCGCAGCTCCTGGTGCAGGGCTCCTGCGAGACGCGCCGGCCCTAAAGAAGCCGGGAGCGCAGCACTGCGCAAAACTTAAAAGCGGCCCCCCGGGCGGGGGCAGGGCCCGTAGTCTAGCGGCAGGATGCCCAAGGGCTCTACGGCCCTGCATAGGCCTGACGCGCGGGCGACCCGGGTTCGGGCAGCGCCCGCCCAGAAATCCCGGCGGGCCCACCACTCCGTCACAGCCGGGGCCGAGCAGCACAGCTTGACGAGCTGAGGAGCGCCCCGGCCCCGCCGCTCCCGGGGGCCGGGGCTGCAGCGTCAGAGAGTCACCTCGGTTGGGTCGAGTAGTGGGTCGTAATCCAGGTTGCTCCACGATATAATGCCGGCGGCTGCCAGCTCTTTTAAGCGCGGCATCAGGAAGAGCGCGCAGGATCGAAGGAGCCCGCAGTACTTGCACTTTCCAGATTGCAGGCCCGGCAGTCAGGATGAATCAGAACATGCCGGCCCGCCAATCTCAGCCGGGAGGGCGGAGAATACTGCATCAGCCCACAGCCGGCCTGCCGCGGAGAGGCTGTAGACATTGTACCGGCCGCTCCTAGAGATCTCAACGAGGCCCAGAGCTCTCAGCCTCGCGAGGTGGTGCGACACAAGCGACCTGTCCAGCCCAAGTATGTAGGAGAGAAAGCAGACGGGCATTGAGCTCTGGCGAAGGAGATAGAGAATCTTGAGCCTGTTGGGCTCCGCCAGCGCTGCAAGCGTCTCCGCCGCCCTGTCTATTGTCTCGGGCGGCAGGGACACTTCCTCTGCAGTGAGCGCCGGGGGGTCCTTGCACACGCCAGTCCTGGCGAGCTCTCTCGCCACCTCGCTCAGTCTAATCACGCCGCCCATGTGTGCTGCTGGCACAATTCATATCTGCATGACGGTCTCGTGGCCGCCATCGCGGGATCTAATACCCACCTCAATGCCTGCCCCCGTGTATTTTGTAATCGTCCTGGCGCCAGCGTAAGACGCGGCAAGCCGTTGCCTGTAGTCAAGCGGTATCAACGACATGGCCAGCTCCGGGCCCGGTATGGCCGCCTCGGACAAACGCCGCATGGCAAAGAGCGAGGTGGGGCCGTTCAGCAGGGGAGCAATCGGCTAGAGATAATAAATCGTGGCGTTCGCGGCGGAGCTCTGTCGTTGTCTTCTCTAGCGCTCCGTAGAGTCTCGGCTCTACATCATGCCACAGCA
>JAJHRB010000120.1 GCA_020833025.1 Thermoproteaceae archaeon
GCGCCTCCGCCGCCTCGCGCGGGCCCCTGGCCGCCACGATGATCGCATCGCACCTCAGCGCCGTGAGCCGCTCCGGGTACTTGTTCTCGCGGCACCACAGCCTCAGCTCGCTTAGCGGCGCCTCGGCGAGCCACCCCTCCGGCGCCCGCCTGACGAGAATGGGCAGCGGCCTGCCGTTTGCGTTGTAGAGCCTGGCGCTTGCGCCATCGGGCAGCAGCCGCCCGAGGTCGTCAAGCGAGACGAGGCGCGTCACGGCCGCACCTGCGTCCCCCTTTTAGGGCTTATTGGCCCTTGCAGGTGTCGCTGAGGTCGGTTGTGCGCGGAACGGCAAACATTTAAGAGGCTCGGGTCCCGGGACCTCATGGAGGTCCCGGGACCCACGGCAGCCATACGCGAGAGACTGGCCCGGCTGTACGAGAGGCTTCCGCCTCATGAGCGGCTCTGGCTGGTCTCCTACAGCGGCGGCAAGGACTCCACGGCTCTCCTGCTCGCGGCGCTGGCCCTCGCGAGGGAGCGGGGCTTCAGGCTAGCAGTGGTTTACAACGACACGGGCGGCGACCCGCCCGAGCTGCGCGCGCTGGCGCTTGACGTGCTGCGGTGGGTCGCGGGGATGGGCCACGAGATTTTCGTCACGCGTCCCGAGAGGACGTTCTTCGACTACCTGCTGACCAGGTACTCGCCGCCGCGCTGGAACTTCCGGTGGTGCTGCAAGCGCTTGAAGGAGCTGCCCTTCAGGAGACTTGTCGAGGGGCTGGCGAGGCGCCACAAGGTGCTAAACCTGGTCGGCACGCGCAGGGATGAGGCCAGGTGGCGGGACTGGGACGTGAGGGCCGTGAACGGGCGGCTGGTCTACGCCGCGCCCCTGCGCGATGCGACGGCCGGCGAGGTGTGGCGGCTCGTGGAGCTCCTCGCGCGCGAGCTCGACGCGGAGTGGATACACCGAAGGCTGGCGGGGCTGTACGCGGGCGGCCGCGTCGGGCGCACCGGGTGCTGGTACTGCCCGCTCGTGGTGCGTGACAGCATATACGAGGCGCTGAGACCGGAGCTGCTGAGACTAAAGCTCGAGGTGCTGGAGGCGTGGTGCTCGGGCAGGCGCGAGCGCATTCTCGAGCTCGCGAGAGAGCGCCCCGACCTCGTCAGGGTGACCGTGGGGGAGGGCGAGATCTCGCGGGACTACCCGTGCGGCAGGAGGTGCGGCGCGTGCCAGGTCCGCAAGGTCAGGGAGAGACTGCGCGAGCTTATGGGCGCAGTATGCTGTTAATCAAGTCGTAAAGCGTATACGTAACAGCGCGAACTAAAAAGTCGTCCGTCATCGCGCCCGCTGCTCTCCACCTGTTCAGCACTTCCGCGCAGTGACTGGCAATAACCTCCGCGGGCCTTTCAGACAGGCTCGTAATGCACTCAACGAAGTCTCTGTACGCACTGATGTAATTTTCTACCTTAACATTGCCCAGTAACGCGTGGATGAACATTCTTGTAAACACGGTGGGCCTTAATGAGTAAGACTCGTACCTCCTGAAGCGATGTCTCAATATTTTCGCCAGATCCCAGTGAAATGCGGCGCCGAGTATAACTAAAAGCCCGTCGTACACTCTAGCCACTGCGAAGAGTCTCTTACTCCACTTGTCCTGTCTTGACCTGCCGAGCGGTATGTCCTTGCACTTCAAGAATACCGGAGCGCAGTTGTTTAGCATGATAAATTCATAAATGGCTGTGATGGCACCCTCGACTCCCATGCGTGTTGGATAGGCAATCTGCTTTGCGATATGCAGCAACATCTCTTTATTTATTGACAGCAGAGTCCAGACAAAATCGCGCGTTTTGCTGTCCTCTATTGCGGCAGTCTCCACGCACTTCTCCGCGGCCTCGCGCCAGCGCTCGTGCATGTAGCGCGCCCTGCCCGCGAGCTCCCCCAGCAGCGCAGCGAGCCTGGCGTAGGTCTCCTCCGGGTTCTCGCTGATCACGGGAGCTAGTGCGTATTCAAACCCATCAAGGGGATATGCGGGCGGCAGGTAGACCGTGGAGAGCCTGCCCCTCTTGAAATCGGTTACAGTCCGTGCAAGTATTTCTGAAATTTCTCTGCGTAATTGCTGCCTTGCTTCCTTGTTACCGTAAATCTTTCCGCTGGAAGTGACAACCCTCTTTGCAATTATTTCTAAAACCGAGTGCATTGCTTCACAAGGCTAAGCACTGCTTGTTGTATGTATCCATCCAATACTTCATCGTAGAATTCGCTAAGCTTAGCATCAATAGCCCTTTTCGTTGACACAGAAACATAGTACATAAGCGGAGACGGGAGTCTGACTATCGCGACAATGTTTTCCGGCAGTGGAGCTTTTATCCTGACATTCTCGGGCATAATCAGCACGACTGGCATTTTGCTTTCTATTTTCATAGATTTTACGGTGTTTTTTGTAATGTCGCTCTGTCTTAGCCAGAATATGATATCATGAGAGCGGGGGGTGGAAACTGTTCCTTTTCTGGAACTTTTCTCCGTAGTCGATTCCCCCCTCTTTCTAGCTGGAACTTTCTCTTCGGTTAGCACTCTAATTCTGTAATGCACGGTAACAAAGCCGCGCTCTCGTTTGGCGTCCATATATGTGTATTCACAGTCGGTCACCGCACTGCTTTGTTTTACTATCTCGCTGCAAACTTCACGTAGAACTCGCTCGATGAAGCCTCTAATGTTGTCTGGCACGCCCTCTTCCTTCAATGTTCCCCATTTGCCCTCAACGAGTATTTTCTCTACGTCTTCGTCCTCTCTCATGTCTAGTGACCGCTTTAGCATTAACTTAGTGTAATACAATAGATCGCCATCTTTCCCCCCGGCGGCCGCAGTGATCGCCTCTACCAGTGCTTCCATCAGAATATCCTTTGCCCATCT